>VGZA01000001.1 GCA_016872775.1 Planctomycetota bacterium
CTTGATCCCCGTGATCGTAATCGTGCGTGCCTTTCCAGTTGTTCCGCCAATAGGCGTAGTCCTGCCAGGTGCCATTGATGGCGGGGTAGGTCTTGTCCTTCCAGGTGGCCCAGTTGAACCAGAACTTACCCTTCTGGTCGTAGAGCTTCAGCCCCCACGGGTCGGGCTTGCCTTTGTCGAGCAGGGTGTTGCAATAGAACCCCTTGACGTTGGGGATGACCGCTTTCTCCTTGTCGGTCAACTTCGACGCCGTGTTGGACGTACCCTTGCCTTCCATGTTGGACTGACCAGCGAAGATCAATAGAAGGTGCTCGGGTTCTTGAGACTGCGACCATGAACTCCCAAATATCAAGAGGAAAACCCACGCCAAGCCCCACCGTGAACGGGTCAGTACTTTTAAGAAGATCATTTCTGCTCCCTGGCAGGTGTAGTTCGATACAGGAACGATTCCGAGGACAACAGCGAAACCAGCAGCGCCTTCATGCTGCCTTTGCTGTCGCGGTAGGCCTTGTGTGCGGCCACGAGCGTTGGCCCGTCGGCGAGCGTCTCGTTGCGGCCGAGGTAGTAGCGGAAGACGTGCCGCACGAACACCTGCTCGACGCGCTCCGATGAGGCCAGCTTCTCCATCAAATCGAACGGCCCCTTCACCGCGCCGTCCAGCTTCGGATCGCCGCTGTCGGTGATGGCACCGGTCGTGTCCATGGGTATCGACGTCATCGTCCGATATGGAAACAACGGGTCCTTGGCCCGAACCTTGTCGGTCTTCTCCTTGTCCACGACAATCTCCATCGTGCGGTATCGGCCGATATGGTCGTACTGCTCGAATGGGAGGCCGAGCGGGTCCATCGATTGGTGACACTTCCAGCAATAGGCCTCACGGGTCACGCGCATGCGATCGCGCAGCCCACGATGCGGTTCGTCCGGAAGCATCGCGTTGACGGTGATCGGCACCTCGAGAATACGGTTTCCGAGCAGCCGTTCGCGAATCCAGCGGCCGCGATGGATCGCGTGGTTGTCGAAGTTCGAGGACATCGCCACCAGCCAACTGGGCTGCGTGAGCAGCCGATCCGCTCCTCGGGATGCGTGTCGTAGGGCTTGCCGGCGAGCCACTCGTCGAGGTTGAGCAGGGGGGTCCGGGGTTTCTCAATCAGGATTGTCTCTCCGCGCCGGCCCGACACGAAATCGTCCCAGCGTTTTGGGTCTGGCGACATGATGCCGTAGATGGCTAGTTGTACGTCATAGGGGCCCTTGCCACGATATGCCTCTCGGGCAAAGTTGAGTAGTTTTTCATGTTCTTTCTGGAAAGCGGTGTCATCAAACGGCTTGCCTTCTTTTCCGCGAGTTCGACGCTCTTCCTCTTCCTTTCTTGCAGGTCGGCGAATCGCGTCTGAAAAAATTTGGGGCCGTAGCCATTCAGGAACGACTTGCGCGTCGTCAGCAGGGTCCGCAGCACATCCTTGTCGGATTCCAAGACCCATTCGACCAGCCGGTCGGTATCGCGGACGAAATGGTCGGCAAAAGCCGAATTGACGAAAGCGCATGTGATTTGCGATTGCAGTTCATGCACAGTGGTCGTGCACTTGGCGACCTCGGCCGCCGTCGTGTAGCCGAAGTACTCCTGGAAGAAGCCCAGCAGCCGCGACTTGGGAATGGCCGGGTCGTTCAGGATGCGTTCGACGTGCCGGCGCACCTCTTCGCTGGTCCCGAGTTTTCCTTCGACGGCCGCCTGCCACAAAATCGCATCAGGATCGCGATCGGTGAGTGTGAAGGCGATGGCCCGCGCCGTATGCCGCGGCGCCATCGGTCCCCGTTTCGCGTCACCAACCGGTCGCTCGATGCGATACAGCACCTCCGGGTGACACAGCACAGAGATGAGGAACTGCTCTCCAGCCAAGGGGGCGTCCAGGGACTCCAGCAGCTTCGCCAGGTTGTCGCTCCGAGATTTCAACGCGGCGGGGTCGAGTGGCAGTCGCAGCAACACGTCGAATGTCTCGGCGACCGCCGCCTCCAACTGCGCGGGCGTCGCCGACTTTCCTGCGCTCAAGCAGATTGGGCCGTTGCGAAATCGGGTGACCGCGGGGTTATAGGAACGACGGACGATGCGCGTTGAATCGTCTTCAATCTGGCATCGGTTTGACAACACCCGCGTCGCGCAGATGGAGTACGGTGGCCTCGAAGATCTCGGTCGAGCGGTCGATATCCTCGGCCGTGTGTGCCGCCGAAAGCACGCCGCCAGTGCAACTCATGTTGTCGGCGCCGAAAGAGCGCAACGCGCGCTGGTAGGTTGCCACCAGTTCACCTGGCATGCCTTTGAGCCGGGCCGGGTCGACGGTATACAGATCGCTCCGCGTGGATGCGGCGTCGAGCCGTCGCGGGTCGGTTTCAAAGTAAACGTGAAACGTGGAGCTGACTCCGTAAACATATCCCGCCACGCCATGCCGCTCCAACACTTCCTCCCACCGTTCGCGCAGGTGCGCGGCGGCCGAGTCCGCCTGCCGTGTCGGTTCACCGCTGGCGATGCGGCGCAGTGTTGCCAGCCCGGCGGCCACGGACAACGGCGCCGCATTGAACGTACCCTGATGGGCCACGCGCTCAAAACGGTCATGGTGCGTTACTCCCGTTAACTCGAAAGCCGCCATCAGGTCGGCGCGGCCGGCCAACGCACCACCCGGCATCCCTCCGGCAACGATTTTTGCGAGGCAGGTCAGGTCGGGCCGAACACCGTACAACTCCTGGGCTCCACCGGGACTGTACCGAAATCCGGTAATCACCTCGTCGAAGATCAGCAGTCGGTTCCTGCGGGCAGTTATCTCGCGCAGCCCGTGCAGAAACTGGGGATCAAGTGGCTGCCGCCCCCACGATCCGCCCGAAGGTTCGATGAGGATGCCGGCGATATCGTCGTCGGTAGCCAGCGCGTGCTCGACGCGATTCAAATCACCATCGGCAATCAGGATCGATTCGGTTCGCACCCCGGCGGGCACGCCGGTCGATCCGTCCGCTTCGAACGGCGGTTGAAATCCGTGCACGACACCGTCGTGCCAGCCATGGAAGTGGCCGGCGAATCGCAAGATCCTGGTTCGCCCCGTACAGGCCCGCGCCACACGCAGGGCAAGATGCGTCGCCTCGGTGCCGGAATTCACAAACCGAATCCGCTCGGCGGAGGGCATCAGTCGACGAATCTGCTCGGCCCACTCGATCTGTGGCAGGTGATCGTTGCCGAAGTGCGTGCCGTGGGCCAGAGCTTCCTGAATGGCCGCCACCACCTCGGGTGCCGCGTGGCCGAGCAACAACGCGCCATTGCCCATCAGAAAGTCGATATATTCGTGACCGTCCAGATCCCACTTGCGGCTACCTTTCGCCCGAGCGATATAGAGCGGCATCGGCCGAGCGAATCTCAGGTCGTGCCCGGCGCCACCCGCCAGCACGCGTTGGGCGCGCTGGAATGCCGCCTGCGATGCCGGCCTGGCGGCGGCATACGCTTGCTTGAGGTCGAGTTCGGTTTGCATGGTGCGACTCCCTGCGCGGCAGGCATTACTCCGCGCGGCGAAAAAAGCGTTCACGTCTCGGGGCGCGACGTTTCGTCCAGCAGTTCCAGCGCGGTGTCGACGACCGCCGGGCCCCAGGCCGGCGTGAACTGGGCCGGCAACAGGTAATTCTGATACGACTCAAATACTTCCATCCCGCCCTCCTGAAACGCTTCGGGGGTAGGGAAATAACCGAGGCATCCGTTGCTGTAGCCGAAAAAAAACGTCTGCAGCTGCGAACGTCGTTTGATCTCGATCGCCAATTCCGCAAACGGCTCGCCATTCACGGCCACGATGCCGATGTCGTCGATTCGCAATGCCCAGCATCGCAGATCGCGCGTGACCGGCTGGGCAGCGTCGATCGCGCTCAGCACAAGTTCCGCCCATTGCGTCAAGCGGCGCGCCACTTGCCGCGCGCCGACGGCTTGCGCCGCGGCAAATTGTTCGCGGTATTGTTGCAGCAGCAATTCGATCGATCGTCGCTCGGGTAACGGCGCCATCGGCAACGTGCGCGTGCGCGTCGCCAGCGCGAAAGGCCGCGGCGGTAACAGGGGCAGCGGTTCGTAGTCCCAGGTCGACAGCGCCGCAACCGACTGGACGACACTCCGAGGCCCCCGACGGTGATGTGTGCGGACCTCGGAATGGACTTTTAGTACCTCGCCCGCCAGCATCATGCCGATACGCTGCATGTCGTCAAATTGCTCGGCGTCGCCAGCGCCGATTCCAGTCGCCGGGCAGACGTTTCCGGCGGCCCCCTGAAAGAACAGCGAGAGCGCTCCGGTCGCCCTTTCGACGATTTCCCGCGCCGGGCCAACATAGTCGGGGGAAAGTAGGGGGGTTTTGGGACCAAGCACAATCGGGTGCGCTGCCGCGGTCATCAGTGTGGCGATCGGCCGTCCACCAGAATCGTCAATCCGAATCACGCCCACCTCGCGGTCCACAGCGCCGCGCGGATTCTCGCCGATGATGACTCGACCATCCGCAAGACGCTCGCGCCGATTCATTCCGATCGGCGCTTCCCCTTTGCCCGCGCCGATTCGTGCCGGACGCAGATCGGCTTTCGCCTTCGCGACGACCTCCACAAGGGAATTCTGCAGGGATTGCGCATAGGCCGATTGAAGTGATCCCTGTTCCGGTGAATCGCCTGGCTGCCAACCAGGCAACATCGGTCCAAGATGCGTGTGGCTGCCATGCATCAATAGATGATCGAATGGAATCTGCGATTGGACCGCGATCCGCGCACGCAATTGATCGACGAATGGGCTCTGCAGGAACAACAGATCGCAGGAGATCAGCCCTACCGTCAATGGCCCCGAGGAGAGCACCAATGCGGTCGCCGTAAGTTCCCGCTCGACCGCCTCGGCGACGCACTCCTGAACGGTGTACCCCATCATACGGATTCCGAGCGGCGGAGTAATGATCACGCGCGCCACGCCGGCCAGCAGCTGTCGGGACTCGAGGGATTCGACCATGGACCACATTCTGACAGAAGTCCGCGGAATTGGACACCGTATGGCCGCCGCCCTCGCCGCCGCCGCCCTCGCCGCCACCGCCCTCGCCGCCACCGCCGCCGCCCCGTCCGCCGGAATTTCCGCTCTCTAAGGCATCCCCGTTACCATCCTCCGGATCGTCGCAGGAGGACCGACATTGCGGGCGCGGTTCCCCGATCGTTTTTTTTCCATGGGGGAGCGCCGCGGGTAACCGCCGTCGATTTGCGATCTAGAGTTGCTATAGGTGCGCATCTCGCTTCGGGCAACTTTCACGCACAGGCGCCAACCATGTGGAACACGATTTGTTACAAGGTAACTCAAACGCTTGGGGCCATTTCTTCGATGCATCTGTCCCGCGAGCAATGGATTGCCGTCTCGGTCGTGATGCTTGTACTGGGACTTTTCTTCATGCGGGGATTCGGTTCGCGAACCGGCTACTAACCGATACCGCCACGATCAATCCGCGGCGTCAAAGTCGGGGCGGGGCAGTGTGCGAGCCAATTCCTCCAACTGCGCCGCGTCCGCGAAATACCGTGCTGTCGCCGTCGCACGGTAAACGCGCAACCGCTTGCTTCGCGCAATGATCTCCCGTCGAGTGCGCCCTCGAGGATCCTCGGGCCATGGCTGCGGGTGCGCTGCGAAGTCGAACAGCGCCGGCACGACCATCTGAAAGTACCGCCAGTACCTCGGATTGTCGGTCTGCAGAAACAGCCGCCCCTGCGGCTCCAGTGCGCGGTGGACGGCGACGAGGAATTCGGGGGTGAGGAGTCGCCGTTCGCGCTGCGCGGCATCCTTGAACGGCTGCGGATGGTAAATATGGAACTCCCGCGTCGATTGCGGGGACAGCCAACGGGTCACAAACTCGAAGCCGCCGCATACCGCGAATCGAGTATTGGAAAGGCCGCGCTGATTGCCGCGTCGCGTGGCATATCGAATCACAACCGGGAGAATGTCGATGCCAATATGATCGTGTTCGGGATGCCGTACGGCATTCGCCACGACAAATCGGCCATTCCCACAGCCGATATCAACGACAACCGGTGCATGGCGTCCGAACAGTCGCTGCAGATCGAGCGGAGGGGGTTCTGGAAGCCGCTTGACCGCCGTTTGAACCCATGCTTCGCGCGGCAGGATTCTGCCGGGAATCGGCACCCCAAATTCGACCTCGATTTCACCGGGACGGTTCAAGTACAATTCCTTCTAGGGGCCGGGGTGGCGTTCTCCTCACTATAACGCCGCGCCTGGCGGGAAGGGGAGACGGATCGCGCGCGGCGAGCCGAAGGGCCGAAGTGCGACACGTCGCACGACGCGGAGTCACGATGGCCATTTTGATCGACGGTTACAACCTGTTGCATGCCAGCGGCATTTTCGCCGCCCCAGCGGCTCGACCTTCGTTCCGGCGCAACCGGGAGGCACTGGTTCGGTTTCTGGCGGAGCGACTTGCCGATCAAACCGCTTCGACGCAAATCGTCTTCGACGCCAGCGAGGCGCCGCCCGGCCTGCCGCGGCAAACAACCCTATTCGGCATCACCATCTTTTTTGCGTCCGACCACGACAGCGCAGATCAACTGCTGGAAGAACTCATCCAATCCAACCACGCGCCACGTCGATTGACGGTCGTGTCGAGCGACCATCGCGTGCAGCGCGCGGCGCGGCGGCGCCGCGCGACGGTCGTCGATAGCGACGTCTGGTTCGCGCAACTTCAAGCGCAGCCGCGGAACTCCGGCGACGATGCGATCCGCTCGGAAACAAAACCCGAAGCGGAACTCGAACCGGGCGCCGTCGCTTATTGGCTGCGGGAATTTAACCTGCCATCCCCTGGCGAAACGGTGCCTGAACCATGGTGCCCCTGGTCAAACCCTCTTCCCGTCAAGGACGCCCTGGAGGAGGACGACTCGTTCGCGGACGAACTGCCTGGCAGCCCGCCCCATTCCACGCGCCGAATCCGCGGTCGACCGCCAGCAACAAAACGCGGTCGACGCAATTCCGAACGTCACCGTGGGAACCCCGATTCCGACTGAACCCAATCGAGCCGTCGATCAACGGCTGCCCGACAACGCCTTGTCCGAAATGTCCTTGCGGCACCAGGCGCCCGGCCAGCGAATGCACTTTACCGCCGTGTACGCCTGCAACTTCGCCGCCGAGATCGACGAACCGAGCGCCGTCACCGCCAGCACTCGCCCGCCCTCGGTCAACACCTGGTCCTGCTGCAGCCGCGTCCCCGCGTGGAATACCTTGACGTCTGGAATCTGGGCCGCCTCCTCTAAACCACGAATCGGGAACCCTTTCTGATAACTGCCCGGGTAACCTTCGCTGGCCATCACCACGCAAACCGACGGTCGCGGATCCCATTCCAACGGCGGTAATTCATCCAAACGCCCCTCGATCGTGGCCAACAACAGCTCGGCCAGATCGCTCTTCAGCCGCATCAACAGAGGCTGACACTCGGGATCGCCAAATCGAACGTTGTATTCGAGCACTTTCGGGCCCTGATGAGTGACCATCAGGCCCGCATAGAGGACGCCCTGGAACGGAAATCGCATCCGCTTCATGCTATGCACCGTCGGCACCAGGATATGCTCCTCAATCCAGTGCATCATCGTCGCGCTGACCAGGGGTGTCGGAACGTACGCTCCCATGCCTCCCGTATTCGGCCCGCGATCGCCGTCGTGGGCCGGCTTGTGATCCTGCGCCGGCGGCAGCGGCAGAATGGTGCGGCCATCCGTGATCGCCAACACGCTGGCCTCCTGGCCGTCCAGACGCTCCTCGATGATCAGTTCCTTTCCGGCGTCGCCAAATTCCCTCTGCCTCGCGATGCGATCAATCGATTCCAACGCCTGGATGCGGTTCGAGCAGACAAACACGCCCTTTCCCGCCGCAAGCCCGTCCGCCTTGACCACAACCGGACACGACTGATGGTCGTCGAGATAACGATCGGCGATGAAGCGCGAGGCGCTTTCCGCGTCCCGGAATACCTGGTGGTCCGCGGTCGGCACGTCGGCATTGTGCAGCAGTCGCTTGCAAAAGACTTTGCTTCCCTCCAGTTGTGCTGCGGCTCGGGTCGGTCCAAAAACCCGCAATTTGGCCTGCTGGAACGCGTCGACAATCCCTTCCGTCAATGGCAATTCGGGGCCGACGACCGTGAGTCCCACAGACTGCTCCCGCGCGAATCGGATCAGCCGCGCGAAGTCAGTGACCGGAATCGCGATATTTTCCGCGTCGAGTGCCGTGCCGGCATTGCCAGGCGCTACAAAGACGCGGTCCACCATCGGGCTCTGACCCAGCTTCCACGCCAGAGCGTGTTCGCGGCCGCCGTTGCCGACTACCAAAACATTCATAGGAACGATATCCTGTCTGCTTCTTTCCGGGTCTTGGCCGACCTTCGGTTGCCGATTCTAGAACAGGTCCGGCGGCGAGGATAGCGGCGAGGGTGGATGGCAGCAACGGAGGGAACCCCGGTCCGATCGCGAGGTCGGCTGCCGTTGGGGTAGTTGACAAGCCAAGGAGAATGGTTCAGACTTCCCGAGGCTTCGTGAAAAATATCACAAGCTACTGTTTTTCGATCGCAAACCTTTGGTGTACTTTGGTTTACGAATTTAAACTTCTTCGAATCCTGCCAAGGTGTTGCGGGCCCAGTACGTCGATCTGTCGGATTGGGAATCGGTCTGGTTAATGACGGAGAACGGTCACGGGACGGAAATAAACGGGGCGTAGTTACCTAGAACTTCAACGCAGAGTTTTCGGGAATATGGCTGACAAAAAGAAGCTGTCGGTCGAGGAAATGCTGGCTGCCTGCCGCAAGCAGGACGGTGGAGGTGGTGCTGGAGCTACGGCGCCGCAAGCCCAGGAGGATCCCTCGTCGCAAGTAACTCCGCCGACCGAATCGACGCCAACCAAGGCTACGAAAGCAACCCCTGCGGCGGCAGCCAAGCCGGCGGATCGGGCGAAAATGAGTGTGGCGGAGATGCTTGCAGCGGCTCGCGGAGAGAGATCGGAGAGCGCCAAACCGACTTCGCCCGCAGTGCCGGCGCGATCCGAAAAGGAAGCGGGGGCAGTTGAAAAAGCTGTGGTAGCGAAGGGTGCCGAGAAGGCGGCCGCGGTGAAAACCGCCAAGCCTGCCGCACCTCCGGTGGGCTCGCCATCGACAAAATCACCCGGCACGCTCGATACGGCGAGCATTCTCTCGGCGGTCCGATCGGCCGCAAAGCCGGGCCCCGTCTCCAAGTCCGAGGCCCCCGCGCGGACGAAGCCCGTCGAAGAAAAATCGAAGAAGATCGTTGTGCCGCCGATGCCGGAAAAGCCGGCCTACGCGGTCGCGCGGCCGATGAGCACCGCCGCCACCACCGAAACACGTCGCGGCTTCTTCGCCAGCGTCAATGCGAAAATCGTCGGTTCGTCGCTCGCCCTGGGCTTCGCCTCGTTGACCGTCACCCATATCCTCTGGGTTCTTGGTCTGGCACGATTCATGTTTCCGAATATTCTCACCGAGCCGCCAACCCGATTCAAAGTCGGCTTCCCGGATGTGCTGGGGCTGGGTCAGGTTGACGAACGCTTCAAGGCCCAATTCGGCGTATGGATTGTCAAAGCCGAGTACGAAGGGCAGCCACAGATCTTTGCGATCAAATCCGTCTGCACCCACCTGGGTTGTACACCCAACTGGCTGGAGGCCGAGCAAAAATTCAAGTGCCCCTGCCACGGCAGCGGTTTTTACAAGGACGGTGTGAACTTCGAGGGCCCGGCCCCCCGACCGCTGGAACGCTACGCGATCCGGATCTCCGACGATGGGCAGCTGGAAGTCGACAAAAGTCGCGTATTCCACGAAGAGTTAGGCCAATGGAAAGACATTTCTTCGTTCGTTCCGGTGTGAAGTCCTCTTGGAAGTTCGTAGTCGCACGACTTGATTCGAGACCCCTATGCCATCGCTCAGCGAAATAATTCGTGAGTCGCAGATCTGGAAGAGCATCTTTCGTCATCCGATGCCGGTCGACCGCCGCAATCGGATCGTGGTGATGCTGACCAATTTCTTTCTCCATCTGCACCCCGTTTCGGCTAAAAAGCAAGGGATTGCGCTGAGCTATACCTGGTGCATGGGCGGGGTGACATTCTTTCTTTTCCTGATCGAGACGATCACGGGCGTGCTGTTGATGTTCTACTACCGTCCGACGCTGGAGTGGGCCTATAGCGATATCCTGGCTCTGCGCGACGTCACGTCGCTCGGACTGATGCGGGAGTTACATCGTTGGGGTGCCCACGCGATGGTGATCACGGTATGGCTGCACATGTACCGTGTTTTTCTGACGGGTAGTTACAAGCCCCCGCGTGAGTTCAATTGGGTCGTTGGGGTGATCCTGCTGTTATTGACGCTCCTGCTGTCGTTCACGGGGTACCTGTTGCCCTGGGATCAACTGGCAATCTGGGCGATCACGGTGGGTTCGAACATGGCCCGCGCCCATCCGGTGCTGGGGCACGAGGGCCCCGGCGCGGCGCTGTTGACCGTCGACGGAATCGACATGATCACCAATGCCTCGGACGCTCGCTTCGGGCTGTTGGGCGCGCGTTTTGTCGGCGAAGAGACGTTGAACCGTTTTTACGTGCTGCATTGCGTGGCGATTCCTTTGGCGGCTTCGCTGTTAATCGCGATCCATTTCTGGCGGGTACGAAAGGACGGCGGGATCAGCGGACCGCTGTAGTGGGAAACAACAAACATGCATGGGCATCTTCCCCTGGACGAATTCCTGGTTCAAATACGCGGCTTCCTGGGCTCCTACTACGTCGCATTGGCCACGATGAATGCGATCGCGGCGCTCTACCTCTGGCAGACCGGCAAGTCGAAAATCTGGTTGAGGGTGGGGCCGATCGAACTGAGCAGTTCGCTCGCCTGCCTGGCCGCGTCGGGTCTTTTTCTGCTGGTCAGTCCGATCGCCTATTCCGTCGATCCGTCCCTGGTGGATGTCATCTCAATTCCCAAACCGTTGCGGGCGGGGCTCGACAAAGCGATGACGCCGGTCAGTTATTCGATCGGCACTTTTTTCGTGCTGGCGGTACTGTTCGTGGGGCGTCGCTGGTTTTCGCGGCCGGAAATCGCCTGGACCGGTCTGAACCTGAGCCTGCTGCTCATGGGTTTTTCGATGACCGATCAGAACTTCGCATCGGTGGTCACCAAACCCGATAATGTGCCGATTGTGGGGCTTGTTTTTCTGCTTGGATTTTTCACCTGGCTGGCGACGCGACGGGCGGTGCTGAACGACGAGCGAGCCGCGCGGGGTGAGCCGCCGCTGGAAGCCCTCGACTCGGAAAAAGTCCTGGTCTGGCCCGACCTGGTCTACACGGAGTTGATCTGCATGGTGGCGCTGACAGCTCTGATGTTGCTCTGGGCGATCGGCCTGCAAGCGCCGCTGGAGGAACCGGCCAGCGCCATGAAAACCCCCAACCCCTCGAAAGCACCCTGGTACTTCCTCGGCCTGCAGGAGATGCTCGTCTACTACGATCCTTGGATGGCCGGAGTCGTCCTGCCCGTCACCGTCATTGGCGGGCTGATGGCAATTCCTTATCTGGATTTCAACAAGCTGGGGAACGGGTATTACACGATCACGCAACGCCGATTCGCGTACGTGACGTTCCAATTCGGATTCCTCGTGCTTTGGATCACGCTGATCGTCATGGGAACGTTCTTGCGCGGGCCGAACTGGAACTTCTTTGGCTTCTACGAAACCTGGGATGCTCACAAAGTGGAGGCCCTGAACAATGTCGACTTATCGCAGCACTTCTGGATCTCGCTGCTGAATCGCCCGATGCCGAAGGCCCCGGAAAACTCCGATCTGCTCGTGAAGATCGTCTACGTCGTCTTCCGCGAACTGCCCGGAATCGCGCTGATCGCCGGTTATTTCACGGTCCTCCCACCGCTGCTGGTGATCTTCCCGCCATTCAGCGCGCTGTTCCGGAACATGTATCTGAAGATGGGCTTCCTGCGCTACATGGTGATGTCGAACCTGTTGCTGACGATGGCATTGCTGCCGATCAAAATGGTGCTGCGTTGGACCATCAACCTGAAATACTTTATTGCGATCCCTGAGTACTTGCTGAATTTCTGACAGTTTTTTTCGACGGATTGACGTCGGAGTTTTCCCATGCCGGCAACGGAACAAACCTGGCGAGACCAGAAGCGCTTGCACTCGATTTTCATGGCAAGCGCCCTGGGGTTACTTGGCGCGACACTTTGGATGTTGAGCGCCGACCACAACCGCGAATGGAAACGGTTTCAAGACCAGGCGCGGGATGTCGAACAGGCGAATAACGAATGGACGCAGCTGCAGTTCGAAACCGACGAGCAGTTTCGCGAACACGAACAACTATCGCTGGCCTGGGACCTGACTCGATCCCAGCCGGTGTCCGACCGTGATCTGGAAGCATTCGCATCCGAATTGGCGGACCAGGCCCGTCGGGAAACCGATGCGCTGCGGGCCGTTCAGCCGACGGCCGCCGCGATCACTCCGACATCGATCGAAAAAATTCGCAAGAGAAACGATGAGCTCAAGGATGCGGCCGCCGCCGTCCTCGATGCGCTCACCGACGAAGGCGCGGCCTCGCGCCGCAAGGCGATCGACCTTCGCGAACAGGTGCTGAACCAGCTGCGGACGATCGCAAGTCAGGTCCAGTTCCGCGAGAAGGTTACGCTCGATGCCCGCAAGAAGCGTAATGCCGATCTGGACGCCGCCAAAGCGAATGTCGACATCGCGGTCCGCGACGGCCTCAGCGAAGCCCGAACACGCCAGCTCCAATTGGATGCCGACACGATCAAAGCCGATCTCGACGGCATCACTTTGAACTACCAGCGACTCAACGATCACCGCAAGGCCCTGGACAGCATCGTGCGCCGCGTCACCGCGGGCGAGGACGAATCGAAGAAGAAACTGGATGCCAGCAAAGCTTCCCTGAAGTCCTTGGAGTCGGCATACAAGCAACGCGATCTGGCCTACATTAACTGGGTCGGTCCATTTCCGATGCCTGGCAAGCGACTTTTGACTTTGCCGATCATCGACGCGTTCCAGTCGCCGCGGAAGATCGATAACTTGTGGAGCGACGACAATACGATCAATTACAACTTCCGCTATGTGCGCCGCTTCGACCGGTGCACCACCTGCCATCAACTCATGGAAAAGTCGATGGCCGGAGCCGCCGACAAGCCGGCGTTTATCCGCGCGTCGAATGTCGATTTTCGCCTCGACGTTCCCGATCGAGCGCGGCGCGAAGAAGTCTTGAAGTCGACCGACGATGTCGAGCAACAGCTGTACCAGCTCTATGGCGTTCGATTCGCCGAGCAGGGGTTATTGTCCAAGGACGACGTCACGGTCACTCTGGTTCGCCCGGAATCGCCCGCGGCGCTGGCGACCGCTGGTGGCGACACTACAAAGCTCACGGGAGCCGGTATCCGCGACGCCCTGGTCGCCTCGAATGTTGCGCAGTCGGTCGACAGTTACCCCATCCGCCCCGGGCTCGCCACAGGGGACGTGATTACCGAGATCGATGGAAATGCAATTCGCTCCCGAGATCAGGCCGAAAGGCTGTTGCTGCAGTCGGTGAAATGGGGCTCGCCGCTGCGACTCACCGTCCGCCGTGGCGTACCCAACCCTTTTACCTCGCATCCGCGGCTCGATCTTTTCGTCGGTTCGATGAGTCCCCACAAGCTGGCCACATTTGGTTGCACAACCTGCCATGAAGGCCAGGGCAGCTCAACGTCGTTCCAATGGGCTTCGCATACGCCCGACGGCGTGAATGATCGCAAGGAGTGGGTCCAGGAGCATCACTGGCACGACAACGCCCACTGGATTTTTCCGATGTTCGCCAGGCGATTCGCCGAAAGCGCCTGCCTGAAGTGCCATCATGAAGTGGTCGAATTGGAAGCCAGTGAAAAGTTTCCGGAAACCCCCGCGCCGAAGGTCACCCACGGCTACCATCTGATCCTGAAGTACGGCTGCTTCGGCTGTCATGAAATCAATGGCTTCGATGGACCCGCGAAACGGATGGGGCCGGATATGCGCCTGGAACCGAACTTCTTTGCCGCCGCGCAGCAGCTCAAAGCCTCGGTCGACTTTGCCGGATTCGACCCGCAGGATCGAGCCTGGATTGATGAGTTGATCGAGCACCCGGAACGCAATGAAGTGCGACACAGGCTCTATGAATCCCTGGCAAAACGAAACGAGGGCGCGTCCCCGTTGTCCACGACCAGCCAGAAACTGCTGCCAGTCCTCAAGGATGTCGAGGCTCCAGGCGTGCAGCGCAAGGCTGGGCCGAGCCTGCGGTTCGCCGGCTCCAAGATGGATGACCAGTTCCTGTTCGACTGGATCGCCGATCCTACCCATTTCCGCCCCAGCACCCGCATGCCGAAGTTCTTCAGCCTGCATAAACATCTCGACAATGAACCACACTCCAAGGAGTTGGCGCAGAAATACGAACAGATTGAGATTCTCGGAATCGTCGAATATCTGCGTCAACGCTCCCAGCCGTTTGAGTATCTTCCGGCGGCCGCCGGGATCACTCCCAGTACCCGGGACGATCAGATCGCCCGCGGCAGAGTCGCATTTGAAGAGCGAGGTTGTCTGGCCTGCCATACCCATAAGGATTTCGCTGAGGTCGCCCGTTATCGCAAGACCGACCAGATCGTCCAGGGGCCGGATCTTTCGGAACTCGCCGACAAATTCGCCGAGGGTCGACACGCTCACGGCGCCCAGTGGCTCTACAGCTGGATTCGCCAACCAAGTCGCTATCACGTACGCACCGTAATGCCCGATCTGTACCTCGATCCGATCGAGAAGCGCGATGAGTCGGGAAAAGTGATCGAAATCACCGACCCGGTCGCCGACATTGTCACCTATCTGCTCGACCGCCCCGCGGACTCGACGCAGGCCTCCTGGTCGCCACGTGGCAATCAACCGAGCCTGAAAGACCGCGACACTCGAAAGGTGCTGGACGAACTCGTCCGCGACAATCTGCGCGAAGTATTCTCCGTGGCAGCCTCGGACCGCTATCTGCAGTCAGGAATTCCTGACGCGATGGCAAACGACCTCAAAGGCGCCGAAACCGAACTCGTGGCCGCGGCGGACCAGAAATCGCTTTCGGAGGAACAAAAGCTCCTCTACATCGGCCGCAAATCGATCGGCAAGTATGGCTGTTTCGGCTGCCATGATGTTCCCGGTTTCGAAGACGCCAAGCCGATCGGTACCGCTTTGGCCGATTGGGGGCGGAAAGATTCCTCGAAGCTCGCCTTTGAACATATCACGCATTATCTCGAGCATGGTCATGGGGGCGGCCATGCTGCGGGCCATCACGAGGCAGTCCACGGACCCGACGACGATCAATCCGCCGGTGCCCACGCCGACAACGGTCAGGATCCGGACACCGTCTACTACCACCACCAGATTGAATCCGGAAACCGCATCGGATTCCTGTGGCAGAAATTGAAGGAACCCCGCAGTTACGATTTCCGTAAGACAGAGAACAAGCGGTACAACGAGCGGCTCAGGATGCCGCAGTTCCCGTTCAATGCGCACGAGCGTGAAGCGGTGATGGCATTCGTACTGGGACTCGTTTCCGATCCGCCGCCGGCCAAGTACCTGTTCAAGCCGGACGCATCGACCGCGGCGCTGATCGAGGGACGCAAGGTATTGGACAAGTACAATTGTGCAGGCTGCCATCTGCTTGCGCCGCAGAAATGGGAATTGGGATTCGCCAAGGATGCCTTGCAGGCGCCGGAATTCCAGGGATTTCCGTTCATGAAGACCCATTTCAACAACGATTCAGTGCAGGCGTCGCTTAAAGTCGACCATCAAGGACGGCGTCATTCCACCGTCTTGGGCATGCCCACAGTTACCGACGACGACGCTCGACCGCTGGTGGAGGACGATCAGGGCGACCGCCTGGAAGGCGATGGCGTTTATGACCCTGCTAAGCTCACCTACCGTATCGACCTGCTGCGGCCATCGCTGGTAAATGGAGCGGCTTACGAAGTGGGAGTCATGCCGCTGGCGGTCAGCAGTGCGCAACTCGAGTCGCGATCGCCGGCCGAAGGCGGCGTATTGGCCAGGTATTTGCTGTCCTCGGTAACCCGGCGTGAAAAGCTGTCCAATCCGGCTGCCAAGGGAAGTGAGTCGTGGGGCTGGGTGCCGCCTCCCCTGGTGGGCGAAGGGGAGAAAGTACAATCATCGTGGTTGCACGATTTCTTGCTGAATCCATTCCCGATCCGGCCTGCCGTCGTCCTGCGGATGCCTCGTTTTAATATGACGTCCGAGGAAGCGGCCTCGCTTGCTCGCTATTTCGCGGCGGTCGATCAGGTCGATTATCCGTACGACCTCAACAATCGACGCCGGACGGAGTATCTCGCGCGAGCCGAGTCGGAATATCAGTCCGAACTGCGCGAGTCCGACCCGCAGCGGAAAACGACGCGGCTGGACGATGCGATGCGAATCGTCACGAACAACAATTATTGCGTGAAATGCCATATCGTGAACGACTTTGAACCGAAAGGCAGCGAGCGGGCAAAGGCTCCCAATCTGGCCAAAGTCTACGAGAGATTGCGACCGGATTACGTTCGCCGCTGGATCGCCAATCCGAAACAACTCCTGCCGTACACGAGCATGCCACAGAACATTCCGTTTCCGGCGGGAATCGACAAAAAGCTCTATCATGGTGACAGCGTTCAACAGGTCGACGCACTGGTCGACCTTTTAATGAACTTTGACGAATATGCGCAGCGGCAGAGTCGTATAGCGCCACTCGTCCAGCAGAATCCGGCACCGGCGGCTGCTGGCGCTGGTTCCGCATCGACGACCGCCCCGGGCGCGGGTGCGGTTCAGGGGCAAGGTTCGGGACAAGTTTCCGGGCAGGGCGGCCAGAGTAATTAATCGACAGGCCGTCGTGGTGGCAAGCACGTTCGCTTCCACGGCATCGTTGAAAATAGTAAAGCAAGGAAAACCGGCGTGGCCCACGGCATCTGCCACGCAATTTGAAAGACAAGGGGTTTGCAATGGTTCGCCAAATCGCATTGAGTCTGGCATGCGTCTGCCTTTGCTCGCGTCTACTGGCCGCCGATTTCGGAGATATTACGGCGACATTTGTTCTGGACGGAACGGCTCCGGCTCCAAAAAAACTGGATACCGCGAAAGAACCGCTGTGCGTTAAAGAAGGTGAGGCCATGTATGACGAGCGACTCACCGTGAATAAGGAGAACGGCGGCGTCAAGGACGTCGTGGTTTACCTGTTTCTGAAGCCGGGCGAGAAGGCCCCCGAAGCGCATCCCGACCAGAAAAAGCAGGCCGAAACGCCCGTGGAGCTGGACAACGCCGGCTGCCGGTTCGTACCGCGGATCGCCCTGGTGATGACCAACCAGCAACTGGTGGTGAAGAACAGCGACAAGTTCGGCCACAACACCAATTTGTCGTTGATCGACAACCCGGCCCAGAATCCCAACCTGCCGTCGGGCGGCAAAGTTGAATTCAAGTTTGCCAAGTCGGAGAAAGTGCCGATTCCGGTGGCCTGCAACATTCATCCCTGGATGGGTGGCTATGTGGTGGTGAAGGACCATCCGTTCATGGCGGTGTCGGACGCAAACGGTAAATTGACGATCAAGAACGTGCCGACCGGTTCCCGTACGTTTCAGTTATGGCATGGATCGTTCATCTCGGAAGGCAAGCAGAACGGTAAAGCGGTAAAGTGGGAGCGTGGCCGTGTGACCCTGGACGTCAAGGCTGGCACCAACGACCTCGGTGAGATCAAGATTCCGGTCAAGCATTTTCAATCCAAGTAGTCCAAACGCCTCCCTAGAGGATGAGGTTCCCGATGCGGTTTAATTTCGGTCGATCGTCGAGCGTGTTTTGCCGGTGTTGGCTGTTGTCGGCAGCCGCATTGGCGATCGGTCCTGGTTGCGGCAATGCTCCGCTGCCGGTACAGGTCGACATGCGCCGCGCGGCGGCAATGCGGGCTGACCTCGAAGCCGGAGCCGCGCAATCGGCCGGCGCCGAAACAGCAACAACGGAAACTCCGGCCGGGTGGGCCACGCTCAAAGGGAGTTTCAAAATCAACGGATCGGCGCCCGATCGCAAGCCTCAGGCGGTCGACAAGGAACGGGAGGTCTGTGCGCCGGGCGGCAAGACGCCGCTCAGCGAGGAAATTGTCGTTGGCGCCAACGGTGGAATTCGCGACGTGGTCATCTTCCTGTCCTCCGTGATTTCCGACGACGAACCGTGGACGCACCCCGACGCGAAGCCAGGCAAATCGGATGAAGTCCTGTTCGACCAGAAGGGTTGCCAGTTTCTCACGCATGTGCTGGCGCTACAGCCGACACAATTGCTGAGAATCAAGAACAGCGACCCGGTGGGCCACAACACCAGCCTCAAGCCCAAGAAGAACCGCCAGGATGACCAGACCGTGGCGAGCGGATCGACGACGACTTACCAGGCGAAAGCCGAAGAGGCCGACCCGTTCCCGGTGTCGTGCGCCATTCATCCATGGATGAAGGCCTGGGTCGTGATGCGCAAGAATTCCTACATCGCGGTCAGCAAGGACGACGGATCGTTTGAGATCCCGAATCTGCCGGCGGACGTCAACTTGGAATTCCGCGTATGGCAGGAAAAGACAAATTATGTGCAGGCGGTTTCGGTGAACGGCCAGCCGCAGAAATGGGCCAAAGGCAAGTTCAAAATGAAACTGGAGCCGAGCTCGACTCAGGAACTGAATGTCTCGATAGACAGCGGCCTGTTTTCGAAGTAATCACGGTGACCTTGTTTGGGTGGTGAAATGCGATTTGATCGAGGATGCAAAAATACGACGGCTGCGTTCCTGTTGCTCGCCGTGACGCTGTGCGGATGCGCTGACCCTCCGGCCGTCTTTGTCTTGAACGATGCTTACTACGCTCATATCGAACGCAAGACGCAGACGACATTCGACCCGCGCAGTCGCGACGATATCGGCCTGATCCTGGCTTCGTCTTTTGGCGAACCGGACGATCCCTACGTCCCACTCATCGCGGATCTTGACGCGACCGAAATTCTGGACCTTACCCGCGTCAAGCAGTCGTCCGGCCGCGTCTGGAGCGACAAAATCGGGATCGCACGCGGGTTGTATCGCGAGCATTGCATCCACTGTCACGGCATGAGCGGCGATGGGCTGGGGCCCACTGCGTCATTCCTCAATCCGTATCCTCGCGATTATCGAATGGGAATCTTCAAGTTCAAGTCGACCGGGAAGGGGCTCAAGCCTACCCACGACGATCTGGTGAGGATTCTGACCGAGGGCATTCCTGGAACCGCCATGCCATCGTTCAAAGTCCTGGACAAAGACGAGATCGAATCGCTGGTCCATTATGTGCGGTATCTGTCGATACGCGGCGAACTCGAAAGGAAGCTGATCGAACTGCTCCCGGACGTCGAAGACCGATTGCTCGATGATGCCTTGCGCGGCAAACAGGACGACAAGTACAAGGCCCAATGGGACACGATCCGCGGGACGGCTCGCGAAGTGATGGAAAAGTGGGTTCAGGCCGAACAGGAAGTCCTGCCGGTGCCGGCGCGCCCCGACGGCTGGCAGGATCCCGAGACGATGCGGGCATCGGTGGAGCATGGCCGCAAGCTATTTTATGGAAAGGTCGCTAACTGCTTCAGTTGCCACGGAGATTCCGCGCTTGGCGACGGCCAGACCCAGGGCGTCGACGCATGGACTCGCGAGCTGCTGAACGATAAAGAACAGTTTCTGGGACTGGCGAAAATGACGCCTGAGGAGCGGGATCGCTTCGAGTACCTCAAAGCGCGCGACCCTCGCATATTGCCTCCGAGAAACATCCGCCCGCGCAACTTGCGGCAAGGTATCTTCCGCGGCGGGCGGCGTCCGATCGACGTTTACTTGCGAATCGTCAACGGGATCGATGGCACTCCGATGCCGTCGGCGCCGTTGCTTAAACCGGGTGAAGCGCCCAATCCGGGAAAGCTCTCCAGCGACGATGTCTGGAGCCTGGTGGATTATGTACGCAGTCTGCAATACGAATCGATCAGCAATCCGAACGATCACGAACCGGTAGTGACCAGGGAGCGACTGTAGGGGCCCGTTGTTGCGAACGGTTGTTTAGCGCGGAGACGAACTGTGGGACGTTTTTGGAGCATACTTTTTCTGCTCGTGCCAGTGCTGGGGGTCTTGACCTTCGTACTGGCGATCAACGAGGTCGGACCGTTTTACCGACATTGGCTGCCGGTCAATATCAACGATCACGGTGGTATTATCGACAGCCTGTTCATGTTCATACTTTATCTGACAGGCGTGATTTTCGTCGCCACGGGGCTGGTGCTGTTCTGGTTCCTCTGGAAATATGACGTGGCGAAGAACCGGGCGCCGGTCAAGTTCTCGCACGGCAGTCACACACTGGAAGTCATCTGGTCGATCCTGCCAGCGGCCACGCTGCTGTTTATCGCCATCTACCAGATGAACGCCTGGGCCGATGCCAAGCTTCGCCGGCCTCTGCTGTCGACAGGTCCCGACAAGACCGCCGGAACGCGAGACGACGTCGTTCAACCGCCTCTGGTGGAAGTCACCGCACGGCAGTTTGAGTGGCGGATTCGCTACGCCGGCTCCGACGGGCAGATTGGCACTCCCGATGACGTTTATACCGTCAACGACCTGCACATACCTGTCGATGAAGAGGTGGTACTGCAACTGAAGAGCATGGACGTGCTGCATAGCTTTTTCCTGCCCCACATGCGGGTGAAACAGGATGCCGTGCCTGGAATGAAGCAGTTTCTCTGGTTCCGCGCAAATCGCACGGGCACGTACGATCTGGTTTGTGCCGAACTGTGTGGCTGGGGTCACTACAAGATGCGAGGCAGGTTGTACGTCGAATCGCGGCAGCAGTTCGACAAGTGGTTGAAGGAAAAGTTTCAAGAACAAGAGCAGACGGAACTCAAGGGTCCTCCGGCGGAGAGTGCGGAATGAGCGGTACCACAGTAGATTCACATCAATCGGCGGCGGATCATGCGCATGGCCATGCCCATAGCGGTTCGCACAGCGGAATCGGACATTTTCTCAATACCTACGTCTTCTCCCGCGACCACAAGATCATTGGCCTGCAGTTCCTGTTTTCCACCCTGCTCTGGTTTCTGGTCGGCGGACTGTTGGCACTGGGAATCCGCTGGCAGGTGGCATTCCCCTGGAAGACCATGCCGGTGATCGGTCCAGCGTTGTTTTCCGCGGAAGGTGGACAGATCTCTCCGGAGTTCTACACCACGTTGGTGACTATGCACGCCACCGTTATGATTTTCTTCGTCATCATTCCGATCCTGGCGGGCGCGTTCGGCAACTATCTGATTCCGCTGATGATCGGCGCCGACGACATGGCGTTCCCGGTCTTGAACATGCTGAGTTATTGGTTCATGTGGCCGGCATTCATCTGCATCGGCAGCGCCTTTTTTCAGCAACCGTATGGTGCCGGCGCGGGATGGACTTCGTATCCTCCTTTGTCGGCGATTCCCGAAGCGGCTCCCGCAAGCGCCACCGCGCAGACCATGTGGCTGATCGGTATCACGTTCGTCGGCGTCTCCTCGATGATGGGGTCGGTCAATTATCTGACGACCATCATCCAGATGCGAGCGCCGGGGATGACGATGTTCCGATTGCCGCTGACGATCTGGGCCATGTTTATTACCGCGATCCTGCAGGCATTCGCGCTGCCGGTGCTCACCGCCGCGGGGTTCATGCAGGTAACGGACCGCTTGCTGGGCACGGGCTTTTTCCTGCCGGAAGGTCTCTCGGTCAATAACGCGGAACCGGTCAGCGGCGGCGGACAGCCACTGCTCTGGCAACATCTGTTCTGGTTCTATTCCCATCCCGCGGTCTACATCATGATCCTGCCGGCGATGGGAATGGTGTCGGACATCATTGCCTGTTTCTCACGCAAGCCGATCTTTGGATACAAGCCGATGGTCTATTCGATCTCCGGCATTGCCGGGCTCGGATTTATCGTCTGGGGTCACCATATGTTTGTTTCCGGCATGCACCCGATGCTGGGAATGACGTTCATGGTCGCAACGATGATGATCGCGCTGCCCAGCGCCGTGAAAGTGTTCAACTGGTTGGGAACGATCTGGGGCGGAAAAATCCAGTTCACCACACCGATGTTGTTTTCTCTTTCGTTCGTCTCGATGTTCATCATCGGCGGCTTATCCGGTATTTTCATGGCCGCAACGCCGGTCGACATTTTT
Source organism: Planctomycetota bacterium (assembly GCA_016872775.1). Classification (GTDB taxonomy): domain Bacteria; phylum Planctomycetota; class Planctomycetia; order Pirellulales; family Pirellulaceae; genus VGZA01. The sequence goes on from VGZA01000001.1 coordinate 22,249, forward strand.
ATCCACGACACCTACTACATCGTGGCCCACTTCCATTACGTCCTGTTTGCGGGTACGGCGATGGGCGTCTTCGGCGCCATCTACTTCTGGTACCCGAAGATGTTCGGCCGGATGATGAATGAGTTCTGGGGTAAGTGGCATTTCTTCCTGACGTTTGTGTTTTTGAACGGGACATTTTTCCTGATGCATGTGTTGGGCGCCGTCGGTTTTCCGCGGCGGTTGGCCGATCCGTACGAGTACGACATCTTTCGGCCGCTGCAGCCGATGAATCAATTCATCACGATCTGCGCGATCGGCATGGTAGCCAGCCAGGTGATTTTCGCCGCCAACTTCTTCCTCAGCATGTTTTTCGGATCGCGCGTCGGACGCAATCCCTGGAATGCGAATTCGTTGGAGTGGATGGCGCCTTCGCCGCCCGGACATGGCAACTTCGATTTTCAGCCGGTCGTTTATCGCGGTCCTTATGAATACGGATCACCGGAGGTCGACATCGATTACTATCCGCAGACGATGCCGCCGCCTGCCGGAGTCTCACCGATTGCCGGGAACCGCGGCGCGCATTAAGCGAAGGCAACTCGGCGGAACGGGAACACATGCACGTTGGTTCGCCAAACTCGATTTCACCTTGGCCCGCGCGGTGGGCGATCGTACTGGCGTGCGCTACGTTTCCGTTAATCTGGGTCGGTGGACTGGTCACGACCTATGACGCAGGAATGGCCGTACCCGATTGGCCGACCACTTACGGCCACAACATGTTCGCCTACCCCGTGCTGGACTGGCTGCGCGGACCGTGGGATATGTTCATTGAGCACGGTCATCGATTGCTAGGTTCCCTGGTCGGCATGATCGCCATCGGGTTGAATGTCAGCGTATTTCGAAATGAGCGGCGGGGTTGGCTGCGTGTACTCGCAGTGGTGGCACTGCTGGCGGTGATTTCCCAAGGGGTCCTGGGAGGCATGCGGGTCCGTTTTGACAATCGGCAACTGGCGATGATCCATGGCTGTTTCGGTCCGGCCTTCTTCGCTTTTGCAGTAGCCTACGCTTGCTTCCTGTCGCCCGACTGGTCGAAGGTCTCGGCGGGCCGCCTCGATCGATCCGGGCAACGCATCCTGCGACTGTCGGCGGTTCTGGTTGTGTTGACCTACTTGCAGTTGATTCTGGGCGCTTCGATGCGGCATCTCACGTCGCAGATTTCACCCGACTTTTTCCGGATCCTGGTTATCTTCCATCTGATCAATGCGCTCGCCATCGCGGCACATATCGCCGTCCTCCGTGTCCGAATCGCGGCGAATTTCCCGCGCGTGTTGGGATTGCTGCTGCCGGTGCGTGGAGTTCTGTATCTGGTCAGCGTCCAACTGGCACTGGGGGTCGGTACCTGGGTCGTCAAATACGGTTGGCCGGAATGGGTATCGAACTGGGACTTTGCCGCCGGCTATCTGATCGCGGCCAAGAGCCATTCGCAGTCGATGACGGTCACCGCTCACGTCGCAATCGGCTCGCTGATCCTCGCGGCAAGCGTGTTGCTGCTGGCCCAAACGGCCCGGCGCTTTCTCCCGACCGGCGCCAGCCCGTCGCGTCCCTATTCCGCCGACCGTCGCGACGGCGCCAACCGCCCGTCCGGCCTGGCGATGGAGGCGGTCCGATGAGCGTTTCCACGACGGCCATTCGTCCCGGATTGACTCTCGGCTCGCGCGCGGCGGATTGGATCGAATTGTGCAAGCCGCGAATCAGCCTGATGGTCCTGGTGGCCGTCGCCATGGCCGCGTTTCTGGCGCGCTGGGGCGACATCGAATTTGTGGTCTTGGCGCACACGTTGTCTGGAGTAGCGTTGGTCGCGGCGAGCGCCAGCGCGATCAACCAGTTGCTGGAGATCGAAACCGACGCACGGATGGATCGGACCCGCGGACGCCCGCTGCCGTCAGGGCGGCTCTCCGTTCGCGCCGTTCGCCGATTCGCGCTGATCGCAATCGTGGTCGGGTTGGCCCAATTCTTGTGGTTCGTAAATTCCGCCGCGGCGGCCTGGGCATTCGCAACATGGCTGATCTACGGCTTCATCTATACGCCCCTGAAGCGCCGCTCGGCGTTCAATACGGTGGTCGGCGCCGTTTCCGGCGCAACGCCGATCCTGATCGGCTGGACTTCGATGGGCGTTCCGCTCGACCTGCGGGCGATCGCATTGACCATGATCCTGTTTCTCTGGCAATTTCCGCACTTCATGGCGATCGCTTGGCTCTACCGGCAGCAATATGCCGACGTCGGAATCCGCATGCTGACGGTGATCGATCCGACAGGCACGCGCGCCGCGATTCAAGCGGTGGCCGCGGCGCTTGCCTTGCTGCCGGTCAGCTTTGTCCCGGCGCTTTACGTTGCCGCTCCCGGCGCATCCCTCTACGTCGTCCTGGCATTCGTACTCGGCGTCGCGCAACTGATCTTCGCCATCCTGTTCTTCGCGATCCGCAGCCGCTGCACGGCGACCTGGCTGCTGAAAGCGTCGTTGATCTACCTGCCGTTGTTGCTGGTACTTTTGATGTTACTCCCCTGGTTCTAACTGTTGCAATTGCGAACGGATCTATCCCATGTCGGAATCTGATACTCACCACGGCGATCACGGACACGGTCACATCAAGCTGGTCTACCAGCCGGCCTTGCCCATCCCCAACGGAAAGACCTGTTTGTGGTTGTTCCTTTCGACGGAGATCATGTTCTTCGCGGGATTGATCGGCACCTACATCGTATTGCGATTTGGTGCACCTTCGGGGACCTGGCCGCTGCCGCACGACGTGCACCTGTCGGAACCGATTGGAGCATTCAATACGTTCGTTTTGATCTGCTCCAGCGTGACCATTGTGCTGGCGTTGGAAATGGCCAAGGCCAATCGCACCGGCGCGGCCAAAGGGTTGTTGTTTCTGACGTTTATTCTGGGCGGCGTATTCTTGAGCGTAAAAGCTTACGAATACAACGCGAAGTTCGCTCACGGAATTTATCCGTCAATGCCGCACAGCCTGATTTATGACAAGGCCGATATCCATTACGTGGCAGCCGTCCGGCAACGGCTGGCGACATTAATCAGCGATCTCGACAAAGATCGCGCCGACTACGAAACGATGCCTGGCGAGCGCGACCAGTTGTCTGCGGAACGCACCGACACCGAAACGCGACAGAAAGATCTGCGTGCCGAACGGTCCAAAGCGGATGCCGGTCGCCGTAAGGAAATCGACGGCGACCTGGAAACCAATGAGAAGTCCCTGCAGCGCATCAGTCGCCGATTGGCGGAGATCGAAACGCGGTTACCGGTGCTCAAAGCCAGCGAACAGGAACGCAATACGCGACTGGCGATCTGCAAGGATCTGCAGCGCTACGTCGTGCAGGCCGCGGAAATCAACGCCGCGACCGATTCGGACCGAGCGGATCGCGAAGCGGCCATGGAATTACTCGCCGACCTGATCTATCCCATTGGCGGAATGCGCCCGCTGGCGTATCTCGACGACTACGCGAGTAAACTCCGCGTCCGTCGCGGCGATTTGGCCGGATCGGTCGATTCGGCCGCGAATGATGAGTTGGCCAAAGCGGCGTTGACCGACCAGGTCGACCGGATTGACGGCTGGCTCCGTCTGGTGCCGGGCGTCAGCCTTACTTCGGCGCCCGCCTCGGAAAAGCCGCTCGTCAAGCTTGAACAAGGGCTGAACGAGGAATACCATTGGCTGCGATTGCCAATCCGCATCCCCAGCGGAAATATGTGGGCCAGCACTTATTTCCTACTGACCGGGTTTCACGCAATCCACGTTGTTGTCGGGCTGATTCTCTTCATTGTCGCGCTGCCCCGAAATCTTGACAGCTCCCAAGCCTACTTTTTGGAAAACAGTGGTTTGTACTGGCACTTTGTGGATCTGGTCTGGATTTTTCTGTTCCCCTTACTGTACTTGTTCTAGAGGTTGGCAATGGCAGAACATCAATCGTCGCAGCACTTGGGCCACGGGGGCTCGGATTCCGCTCACGGCCACGCCGGACATGGGGGATTGGCGAAATACGGAATCGTCTTCGGCTGTCTCTGCCTGCTGACCGGGGCTTCGTTTTTCACCTATTCCGAACTCTGGCCGTTCAAGAGCACACCAGCCGTCGGTTGGGCGTTCATGATGGCGGTATCCTGCACCAAGGCAATGCTCGTCATCTGTTTCTTCATGCACCTGTTGTGGGAAGCGAACTGGAAATACGTGCTGACGATTCCCGCCAGCGTGATGTCGATCTTTCTCTGTTTGGCGCTGGTCGGCGATATCGGCATGCGCACTCGGTATTACGCGGAAGAGCGCTGGCTGCATTCGTCGGAGCCGCGCCGTCGTGAACCCGGCCACCATGGGGCAAATCATCCGCAGGAGCCGGAACATGCCAAGGACCGATCGGGCCAGTCGAAATAGGACGCCCATTGAATTGCCGCCTCCTCAGGAGCGCTGATGCTCCCCCATCGATTCGCCATCGAAATTGAGGGCGTCTCTTACGCCTACAAGGAGCGGTTGGCACTGCGCGACGTATCGCTCCAGGTTTCAGCCGGTGAGGTGTTTGCATTCCTGGGCCCGAACGGCGGCGGCAAAACCACCCTGTTCCGCATTCTTTCGACGCTGTTGACCGTGCAACGCGGTTCGGTGCGTGTCGCGGGTTTCGAACTACCCCGGCAATCGAGCGAAGTTCGGAGGAAGATCGGAGTGGTGTTTCAATCTCCAAGCCTGGACAAGAAATTGACGGTACGGGAGAACATTCGCCATCAGGCGACGCTCTACGGAGTAAGCGGCCAGCGGCTTGCGGATCGCGAAGCGGAGATGATGGAACTGTTCGGAATCGCCGATCGCGCGGGGGACCGCGCGGAGTTCCTCTCGGGAGGATTACGCCGGCGCGTCGAACTGGCCAAGGGACTGATTCATGAGCCGCCGATTCTGCTGCTGGATGAACCGACAGTGGGTCTCGACCCAGGTGCCCGCAGCGACCTCTGGCGCTGCCTTCTCGACCTGCGTAAGCGGCGCGGAACCACGGTGATCCTGACGACACACCTGCTCGACGAAGCCGACAGGGCCGACCGGCTGGCGATCTTGGACCAGGGCGGTCTGGTCGCACTTGACACCCCGGAAAAACTGCGCGCATCGATCGGGGGCGACACACTGCTGCTGCGATCCACTTCGCCCGACCGCCTTCTGCGCGAACTCCAAGAGCGTTTCGGATTGACCGGCCGCGCGATCGACGGGGAAGTTCATATCGAAGTCGCGGATGGTTATCGCTGGGTCGCTCGGCTTTACGAAGCGTGTGGCGAATTGATCACGGGAGTGACGATCGGCAAACCGACTCTGGAAGACGTTTTCATTGCCAGGACCGGACATCGCTTCCGGGCCGAGTCGAATGGCGGGGGAAATCCGGTTCGACAGGGCAGTTCACATTCCTGAGCAGCGGTCTACAGTAAATTGTCATAGGAACGTTGGCAGTGTCGGGTGAATGAATGACGGTGTTGACGGACGAGTACGGGGCGCGGCAGGATCACGAGCGGGACCGTGAAAGCGGTCGGCCACCGCTTTTCGCCGCCGTGATGGCCCTTTGTTGGCGGGAAGTGATCCGCTTCCTGCGTCAGCGGCATCGTGTCATCGGAGCCCTGGGACAGCCGGTCCTGTTCTGGCTGCTCTTTGGCGTGGGACTCGATCGGTCATTTCGGCTGGAGAGCCAAGGATCCGAAGGGGCGTTTCTCGAGTATTACTTTCCCGGCACCTTGATTCTGGTGGCTTTGTTTACGGCAATCTTCGCAACCATTTCGATCATCGAGGATCGCAAGGAGGGCTTCTTGCAGTCGGTCCTGGTGGCGCCGATTCCACGCTGGGTAATGGTTTTGGGCAAGGTAAGCGGTGCGACGCTGATTGCCGTCCTGCAGGGTGTCGTCTTTCTTTGCCTGGCGTTCTGTTTTCGCTGGGAATTGAGCCTGCCGCGATTTCTGGCCATTACCCTGTTGCTGACCGTGGCCTCGATCGCGATGACTTCTCTTGGCTTTGTCATCGCCTGGCGGATGGACTCGACCCAGGGCTTTCATGCGATCATGAACCTCGCATTGATGCCGATGTGGTTGCTGAGCGGTGCGTTTTTTCCGGTTCCGGCGATCACCCCGGACACAAACTGGCGGCAGGCAGCGATGCATTGGGCGATGCGCCTCGATCCACTGACGTATGCCGTGGCTGGCGTGCGGAGGATGCTCTCCGCAAGCGCGCTGCCGGACCCGTTTTTTGAGCCGGGGGTCGTAGCGTGCTGGACCGCGACGCTGCTGTTCGCGGTGGGAATGTTTGGCTTGGCTTGCTGGACGGCGTCGCGCGGCGCGGGAGGAGAATCGGCATGAGAACATGGGTGATCGCGATACTGGCAGGATCGGCAAGCCTGATCTTTTTGACCACCTGGATCGTCATGAAAAGGCGACCTTCGTTCGAAGTCCGGCCCGCGGGACCGTCTGTTCCCGACTCCAGTGCGTCGGCTGGCGCCCGCGCCGGCGGCGACGACTGGCTCGAAAACTATCGATTAACCGACCAGAGCGGTCGGCCGTTCGATTCCACCACGCTGAACGGCAAGGTGCATGTCGTGAGTTTCTTTTTCGCATCCTGCCCTGGACCGTGTTTTAAACAAAATACGAAACTGCGCGAGATCTGCGCCGAATTAGCGCCGCATGGCGTGACCTTCGTGAGCATCACCTGCGATCCGGAAACCGACACTCCCAGCGCACTGAACAGCTACGCCCGCAAACTGGAAGCTCCCGCCGACGGCTGGCATTTTCTGACCGGCACGCTCGACTACATTCGCCGTGTGGCCGCGGAGGTCTATTCGGTCCCCTTGGACAAGGGGACGCATGTCGAGTCCTTTCTGGTGATCGATAAGTGGGGAGTCCGCCGCGGCAAGTTTCACTGGAACAGTGTGGAGGAAATTAAGGCGATGCGCAAGATGTTGCCGGAACTCGAAAGCGAAACCAGCGCGCCTCCGCCACCCAAGCCGCAGACGTCGGCCGCCGATGGCGACGAAGCGGAGACACGCGAAGAATCGTCCGATGAGGGGATGGCAAATCCGGGGGACAACGGGGAAGGGGAAGGGGAAGGGGAAGGGGAAGGGGAAGGGAGCAGGGTCGCACCTGATTGCCGATGAAGCTGGCTTACCTGTTTCCGCATGTCAACGCCAGCCTGAACGGGCTGTCAGGACTTCTGCTGGTCCTAGGCTATTGGCTGATTCGCCGGGGGCGCGTTCGCGCTCATCGCAACGTAATGCTTGCCAGTTTCTCGGTATCGATCCTGTTTCTGATTTCGTACTTAACCTATCACTTTGGCTTTAAGGACGGCGTCAGCACGTCGTTTCCTAAATACCCACCGCTATGGGCCCGTTACGGATACTACGCAATTCTGCTGTCGCATACGATCCTGGCGTCGTTGGTTCCGTTTCTGGCCTTGCGGACCATCTATCTTGGACTCAAAGATCGACGATCGGACCACCGTCGTTGGGCACGTATCACCTGGCCGATTTGGCTCTATGTGTCGGTAACAGGCGTCATCGTCTATTTGCTGCTGTATCATGTCTACCCGCAGCCGACGTCAGCCGATAAGATAATAGTCCCAGCAGCGAGTTCCGCGGAGGATGGCGAAAATGGCCGAACGGGCGTTTGATCCAAACGAGGCACCCAGCGGTGCTTCGAAGGAACCGGGACGGTGGTTCCGGCGGATTCTCCGTTCGGCGGCCTGGCTTTTGCTTTTGATCGGGCTGTTGTTGGTGACGGACGTGGCGATGGCTTGTCCTAATTGCAAGGACTCACTGGCGCAAAACGATCCTGCCAGGTCTGGCCTGTCGCGCGGGTTCTATTGGAGCATTCTGCTGATGCTCTCGACGCCGTTCGTTGTGACCGCCGGTCTGGGAACCTATTTTTATCTGTTGGTACGGAAGGCCAGGCGAGCAGCTCCGCAGGTTCCGAGCTGGCAGATTCACGAGCGGCTGTCTTCGGCCGGCTGATCTTGCACGGTTGTTCGTCAGCGTTTCGGCCACGCGATTAATTTGGCTGCCCGTTCACCTGTGGATTGGCCCTTCGAGGAGCACGTGGAGATGGACGCACTGCAAGTAAGGCAAGCGCTGCGCGACGGCAGCCTGGTATTCGCGACCGCGGCGATTGCACCGTCGTCCAATTGGCCACGGGCCTATCAGCGCATCGGCGGAATCGACTTCGTATTCATCGACTCGGAACACACGCCGCTCGACCGCGGCACATTGTCGTGGATGTGCCAGGCGTTTTCCGCGATGGGTATTCCGCCGGTTGTGCGGATTCCCAGTCCCGATCCGTTTGAGGCGTGTAAGGTCCTGGATGGCGGCGCGTCCGGCTTCATTGCGCCCTATCTCGAGACCGTCGATCAGATCCGCCAGTTGATCGGCGTGGCGCGCTATCGGCCGTTGAAGGGGGCGCGGCTGCGCAACGCATTGCACGATCCGAACACACTGGAACCAAAGCTGCGCAGTTACTTGGAGCAGCGCAACGCGTCGACGATATTCATCGCCAACATCGAGAGCGTTCCGGCCATTGAGAACCTGGACGACATGCTGTCGATTCCGGGAGTCGACGCGGTGCTGATCGGCCCCCACGATCTTTCGTGCAGCCTGGGGATCCCCGAGGAGTACGAACATCCGCGTTTTGCGGAAGCAGCGAAAACGATTTTCGGCAAGGCCAGGGCACGTGGCTGCGGCGCGGGACTGCATTGGTGGCAGGGAGTCGGCAGCGAAGCGAACTGGATCGAGTCGGGAGCAAACCTGATCATGCACAGTACCGATATCACGCTGGTTGTGCAGCACTTGCAGCGGGAAATCGCAGAATTGCGATCGCGTTTCGCCGCGCCCCAGGAACGCCCATCCTCCGGCACATCCGAAAGCGTCTGAATCGGCGACGCCTCGCGGCCCATCTGCCCCTAAACGTCTTACGCGAGGCTCCGTGCCCTCCGCGGTAAAAAGCCCTCCTCGGTCGTAACCGATTTGATTTGCCCGCCCAAGCCGGCTACGATCGTGCGAAAGATCGTTGTCGTAGGAACCGCAATCCATGCAACTGCGATTTGGACATTGTGATCCCCGTTGGCTCGCCCGCGCCCTGGCGGCCGTACTGGCATCGCAATGTGCTGCGACCGCAGTGGGTGCGATCGAACCGGGTGAGGCTTTTTTTGAGCGACAGATTCGTCCTTTGCTTGTGCGTCATTGTTACGAATGCCATTCGGGAGCGGCGGGCGGCGCGAAAGCCGCATTGAGGCTCGACAGCCGGGCTGGGCTTCGCCGCGGCGGAGAATCGGGGCCGGCCATCGTTCCCGGGAATCCTGATTCGAGCAGGCTTTTCGCCATGATCGAATCGGATTCGATGCCTCCCGACGAGCACGCGAAACTGAGCCCTTTGGAGAAGCGGCACGTTCGCGAGTGGATCGCGATGGGTGCGCCCGATCCCCGCCAGGACAGCGAATCGAGCCCTCGTCAGGCGTCCAACCACGAACCGCTTCACGAGTCCGGATCGGTGATCGATTGGTGGAGCCTGCGCCCGGTGCGACCGCCGGCGCAAACACCCAGCGTTGCCGACCGTGCCTGGCCGGCGTGCGCTACAGACAGTTTCATCTTGGAGTCACTCGAACGCAACCAGTTGAAGCCGGCTCCCGTCTCTGAACCACGCTCGCTGCTGGTGCGACTCCACCAGATCGTGACCGGACTGCCGCCGAGCGAAGCTGCGATGGCCGACTTTCTCGTCGCGGCCGCGGAGGATCTGGATCGAGCGTGCGCCGACGAGGTGGATCGGTTGTTGGCTTCCGTGAGTTTTGGCGAGCATTGGGCGCGGCACTGGATGGACGTCATTGGCTACTCCGACACACACGCTCTGGAGGAGGATTTCGACCACCGCGGCGCATGGCGTTACCGCGACTATCTGATCCGGGCGTTCAATGCCGACCTGCCGTTCGATCAGTTGATACGCGAGCAAATCGCGGGAGACCTTGTCGTTCCACAACGCTGGCACCTCGAGGGAAAATTCAACGAGAGCCTGATTGGTCCGGCGATGTTGCAGATGGGTGAGATCAGCGGCGACGACGACCTTTTCATGGACGGCCTCACGTTCAACTTCGTCGACAAACAGATCGAAACGGTATCGCGGGCTTTTCTGGCAACGACCGTCGCTTGCGCCCGGTGCCACGACCACAAATTTGATCCGATCTCGACGGAAGACTATTACGCCATGGCGGGAGTCCTGCATGGCACACGCTGGACGTCGCGGACGATTGACGACCCGGCGATCAATCGGCAATCGGAGATTGAGATCGACGCGGCGAAGGGGCTGCTGCGGGCGCGGCTCGGCGAGCAATGGATGGAAGAGCTTCGTTTGTGGATCAGGGCTGACGACGCCGCGCTGGCCCGCATGGACGCTGCGGTGGACGCCAAACGTAACGGAGATGGAAAGAGCGAGGTTGGCGGGAAAGCCGCTGGCGATGGGAACAGCGGCGCAGTTCCCGCGCCGCTTGAGGATCTGCTGTCGCCTTGGATCTTGCTGCGAACTCAAGAAGACGGGGCCCCCTTGATCGCGGCATGGGGCGAACTGGTGCGACGCGTCGCGCGGGAGGCCGAGGAGCGAAGCGAACACAATCGACAGCATTACACCGTCTGGCAGGACTTCCGGGATGGTGGCACGGGCGGTTGGCAGCAGGATGGACTTGGATTAAAGCACGTTACCAGCGGAGACTTTGCGATTGCGACGGACGGCGACGGCATTCTGACCGCGCTGTTGCCCGCCGGACTTGCCACGTGCGCCTATGCCGACAATCTGAACGGGCTGCTGCTCTCGCCCCATTTACCTAAGTCGCACGCGCACTACAGCGTCGAGTTGGTCGGAGGAGCCCACGCCGACCTGCGGACCATCGTCAACAGCTGTTTTCATGCCGGGCAGCGGAAGCCCGCGAACAGCCTGCAGCCGGTCTGGGTGACGATGACAACTCATGCGCACGAAGGCGAGCGATATCGGATTCATCTGGAGTTGTCAACGAAATGGAGCAACCTGGCGTTTCCCCGCAAAGCATCGATTTTCACTCCAACCCTGGTCGAATCCGATTACGTCAGCGAAAGATTTGCATTCCTGCGTAACGATCGCTCTTGGTTTGGCGTGACGCGCGTGGTGCTGCACGACATCGGCGATGGGCCGCGCGCCAGCCTGGATCATATGCTGCCGCTGTTCGCGAGAGACGCTGCGCCGCGCAGCCGATCAGAGCTCTGCATGGCGATGGTCGAACAGTGGGTGGCCGCCCTGGAGCGGTGGAGCAACCATCGATGTTCCGACGCGGATGTTCGGCTGTTGCAGTCGTTGCTCGAGAGGTCAATCCTGTCAAATTCCCTGAAGTCATCGTCTGCGGGAGTCGTCGCCGCGGTGGAGCAGGCACGTCGGGCGCAGCGACGGATTTCCGCGCCGCGGATTGTCGAAAGTCGCATGGAATTCGCCGCGGGCGGCTGGAACGAGCACGTTCACGAGCGTGGCGACATCCTGCAACTTGGCGCGGAGGTCCCGCGCGGGTTCATCAAGGTACTGAGCGAAACGGAGCGAGCGTTTCCGACGGCACAAAGCGGCCGGCTGGAACTGGCCGACTCGATTACCGCGGTCGGCAATCCGCTCACGGCGCGCGTGATCGTCAATCGTATCTGGCACTGGACCTTCGGCGCGGGACTAGTGCGAACCGTCGACGATTTCGGCCGGTTGGGTGAGCCGCCCAGCCATCCCGAGTTGCTCGATGACCTTGCCGATCGGTTCGTGCGCAGTGGCTGGTCGATCAAGGCACTGGTTCGCGCGCTGGTGAGTACCCGTACATTTCGTCAGAGCGGAATTGGCGACGATCGAGCCCGGAATCGCGACGCAGAAAACCGGCTCCTGCATCACTACTCCTCGCGTCGACTCGAAGCGGAGGCGTTGCGCGACGCGATGCTCTTCGCAGCCGGGCAGCTCGACCGTTCGCTTTACGGTCCACCGATCGAGCCGTACCGGACGCCGGGGGAATTTCGCGCCGACCGGGCAATATTCAGCGGACCGCTGAACGGCGAGCATCGCCGGAGCCTCTACACGAAACTCAACATCATGGCGATGCCACGTTCCCTAACCGTTTTTGACCTGCCGCTGCCTAAAGTGGGACGCGGCGCCCGCGACCTTACGTCAACCCCGGCGCAGGCACTGTTCCTGCTGAACGACCCGTTCCCACGCCGGATGGCGGCGGAGTGGGCCGCCGCAATTGTCGCGGCGCCCGACCGCGATCCAGCCGGTCGCCTTTCGGCGATGTTTCTTCGGGCCCTGCATCGCCCGCCGGACGCGGAGGAACTCTTGCAGTTCACGACGATGATCGATCAAGGGAAAGCCGCTCGCTCGCTTCCCGACACACAAGTAATGACGGACGTTATACTCTGGGCAGATGTGGCTAGCGCGATTTTCTGCCTCAGTGAGTTCAGTCTGATTCCGTGATCGGCCAGGGGGCGCGGCCTTCCCGCGATTCGATGATGTCCCAGATATCACGCCATGCGGCAGCCGGTTGTCCGGGTCGCTCGACCGCACGATCGCGACGCGCATTCCTGCGAAACTCGGCGATCGGATTCGGGCAGATCGCGTTTGCAGCCCTGGGGGCCGTGTCGAGCCCCGAACAATGGTTGCGATTGAAGGCGGACGAGGGTGCAACCGCTGCCACCGACGACATCGGGGAACCCGCGCCCTGGTCCGATCCTCGTACGGCACGATTACACCCGACACGAGCGCGGCGTGTCATTTTCTGCTTCATGGAAGGAGGAGTTTCCCAAGTCGACACCTTCGATCCGAAACCGAAGCTGGACGAACTCGATGGCAAGGCGGTCGTCATTCGCCGCCAGGAGAGCCCGAACGGAGCCGGTCAGCGAAAGTGGCTGCGCAGCCCCTGGCCGTTTCGTCAACACGGACAATCCGGGATCGCGGTGAGCGACTTGTTTCCGTATCTCGCGCAGCAGGTCGACGAACTGGCTGTCATACGCTCGTTTACCGGCCTCAGCCCGCTGCATCCTCAGGGCGGATTGTTTTTGCACCAGGGGCGATCTTTCGGTGGCCTTCCCAGCATGGGCTCGTGGATCAGCTATGGCCTGGGCAGCGAGAACGAGAACCTCCCGGGGTATGTTGTGCTCAGCAACGACTGGCTCTCGAATACCGGCCTGCAGGCGTTTTCAAACGGGTTCTTGCCGGCCCGCCACCAACCCACGGTCTTTCGTGCGGACAAGCAAGCGGTCGATAACGTCGTTCCAGCGGAAGGCAGTCTCGATCGCCAACAATCGCTGCTGAATCTGGTCATGCGCCGCAATGCGGAATTCGCAAGGCAACGGGGGAACGACGACGCACTCGAAGCGGTCGTGCGAAACTTTGAAGTCGCCGCGCGCATGCAGCTCGCCGTTCCCGACACACTCGACCTGGATCGCGAGCCTAACTACATCCACGAACTCTACGGCACCCGACGCGATGATCCCAAGGCGGCCTTTTACGCGGTGCAATGCCTGCGTGCCCGGCGATTGATCGAATCCGGCGTGCGCTTCGTCGAAATCACCTGTCCCCTGACGACGAACCCCACTTCACCCTGGGACCATCACAGTGGGCTCAAGAGCGGTCACGAGCATCTCGCGCGGATCACCGATCAGCCGCTGGCCGCGCTGATCACCGATCTGAAAGCGCGTGGCCTGTTCGACGATACGTTGATCGTTTGGGCCGGTGAGATGGGCCGCACTCCCCACACGGCGAACGGCGACGGCCGCGATCACCACACCACCGCCTACAGCATTTGGCTCGCCGGCGGCGGAATTCGCGGCGGCACCATCTACGGTGCCAGCGACGAATTGGGAATGCATGTCGCCGAATCCCCCTGCGATCCGCACGATCTGCACGCCACAATGCTCTACCTGCTGGGCTTGGAACACCAACGGCTGACCTATCGCCATAGCGGTCGCGACTATCGCTTGACCGATGTCCACGGCAACGTATTGACGCCCCTCGTGGCCTGAATTCTGCGGTCGCCGTGTGCCACACAGTGCCACACGACGCCCTGATCAGTCGTTCAAGTGGTATTTCTTGAGCGACTCGCCTTTCGTGGCTGCCCTGTTGCGTTTTGCACGCTCGGATTCCAACATCTGCTTCGTGTAATACACATCCAGCGGATTGTTGCCGGTGCCACCGACAATTTCCAGCAAAATCGACCGTTTGAGATCGACCCCGATCAGTTGCCATGAAAGCGAGTGACGGCCGATCCCAAATTGCAGCAATCGTTCGCCCGGATATCGATCGACGGCCCGCCCCGAGTCACCCCGGCCATCGATCGCTATCAAGGGGCGGATCTCCGAATTCGCCAGCCAGGAATCGGGCAGTTCCAAACCCCGGAATTCGCCGGACGGCGTTTTCGGTTCGGCGCGGGAGCGGCGATCATGCACCTGTCCAGCACGCGAACATAGGCGATATCGAGCCAACTTCCGTCAACGGCATGGGCCGAATCACCGATCTTCAGCGGTGACCCCGTTGCGACGTCCGACAAGAATCCTTCATCCAGCAGGTGCATCGCATTGCTGTTAATCGCAATGAAGATGCGGAGGCCATCGCAGGCGAGCAGAAGGTGCGGCCAAGTTCCAATTCAACGGGGTAACTCGAGATCGACTCGATCAACAACCGGATAACGATCGCCGTTATCGGACCGGAGTTCCAGTCGGTACTGCAGATAGCGGTCATTCGGACGCGTACGGTACGCGCCACGCGCCGCATCTGTCCAATCGCAGCTCCGCAGGGAATCTCTGTCGGGTGCTGACCGAGCACTGAGGACGATCGATGTTCCGGGGGGGATCGACGAATTTGTGGCGATACGAGCGCCCCCGACCGGGCCTTCCCAGGAGAACACCCGGGACTCGTACGCCTGCCGATACGATCGGTGATAGATATGTCCCACATCCTGGGCCCAGATGAGATGCGGACCGTTCGTCGGCAGGCGTTGGATCCGCGGCTGCTCGAAGCGCCGACCATCGTTATAAAGCACGCGGGACTGCGTGCGGTGGTCGCCGTGCCGGGTATGCGCGTTGACGGCGAGATCGATCTTCCCGTCACCGTCGAAGTCCGCAGCCATCGTATCGTTGACGGAATCGGAGAAAAACGTCGTACGTCGACGGGTCGCAAATCCGGTATCGCTCCCCCAGTAGATGTGGCACGCAAGATCTTCCCGGGTCAACTCGCCGCTGTGCTGTGGAGAAACCAGATCCAGATGCCCATCGCCGTCCAAATCGGCGACGGTACGGCCCAGCGGCGCGAACCCGGGCAGCCACTGCGCGTCGGCATGCCGATAACCGTTCTTGCCTCCCCAGAAGATGAGCGAGCCCATATCGCGGTGTCCGGAAATCGGATCGTTGTAGCTGCCGGAGAGCAGATCAAGCCAACCATCGTTGTTGAAGTCGGCGGCGTCAACGCCCAACGCACCCGAGATCTTCAGTCTCTGCTCCTGGTGCGTCTTGAATCCGTCAGGACCGCCCCAGAGGATGCGTACGCAGTCCAGCGTGCGGGATGTGACGGCGATGTCGAGCCATTGATCGCGGTTGAAATCAGCGACGAGGTGTTCCTGCGCATAGCCGTCCATCTGCAGCGCGACGCGGCGCCCTGGGGCTGCGACGAATCCGTCCGCCCCGCCGTAGTAAATGAAAAGTTGTTCCTTCTGACCGCTCTCCTCCGCGCCAAACGGTTCCAGTACAAGGTCGAGCCAACCGTCGCGATTCAGATCGGCCACGCTGCTCGTTCCCAGGAAATGTTCGTGCAGCACGGTACGATTCGAGGACTTTTCCAGCCCCTCGGGGCCGCCCCAGAGGATGTTGGCCCCCAGTGTCGGATCGGCATGAGCGTGCGCGCCCGCGTGGCCCGAGTTCAGTACGATCAGATCGGCAAAGCCATCCGCGTTGAGGTCGCTGGCCGACGCTTCGTAGCCGCTGTGAAACGGCAGTTTCCAGACCTTCTCGGGATCAAATCCATTCCGTCCTCCCCAGTAGAGATGCAGCGGGACCGCCTCGTCGAGTTCTCCGCCGATGCTGTTGCAGAAGACAACGCGCGTCGGCAGTTCGCGTTCCGCCGGAACCGCCGCGACATGCAAGGTGCCGGACGTCGGAAATGCCGCTTCGCCCTTGCGAAATCCACGATGTCCGTCACCGAACCAGACGAAAGAGTCACTTTGAAACGTCGTGGCGACCTGGTGAATCGCAACCACCAGATCCGAATGGCCGTCGCCATTCAGATCGGTCGCCGCAGTGGCTGCGGCAAACGGTGCGTCCAGTTGCGTCGACCGCTCGGGAGTGAATTTCCCTTGTTCGCCCCACAGAACGCGCACCGCATCCTTGTTGCGATGGCCCGCTCCCGCCTGCTCGCCACCTGCCGCGCGCGCCTGATCGAAATCGACAAGTGTCAGGTCCGACTGATGGTCCCCGTCGAGGTCCGCAATGGTAATCTGCGTCGCGGGAAAAGCGGGCAGACGTTCGGGGGGATGCCAGTCCCGGCGCGACGCCGCGCGGAGAATAGCAATCTCGGCCGTCCGCCGACCGATGACCAGATCGGGGCGCTGGTCGCCGTTCAATTCGCCTACGGCAATACAGGCGGCATCGTCCAGGTTCAGTTCGATCTGGGTCTGCTGCGGCTGCCATTGCTTCTCGCCGGCGGCGGTGCCCCAGAAAAAAGTGATCCTGTGGTCCGAGCCCAAAACGATCAGATCGCCCGCCCCATCCTGATCGAGGTCCGCCGAGGTCACCGCCTGCGCTGCGACCACCGCCAGATCACGCATGTCGACGACCGAGTAACCGGTGGCGCTTCCCCAATAGACGCGAATAATCCGGCCTTCGGGCTGCGACGGCAACCAGCGCGAGGCACCCAGCACGGCAACGTCGGGCCATCCGTCCGCGTTGACGTCCGCAATGGCAACCGCAACCGCCGCGTTCATCGGTAATGGCGAGTTGACCCTCTGCGGCGACCAGCCATCCGGACCGCCCCAGGCGATCATGACGAATCGACGGTCATGGTGCACACCGATCGGGTTCGGACAAAAAACCAGATCGGTGTAACCGTCGCGGTTGAGGTCTCCCGTGGCAACCTGTTGCGAGCCTTCGACGGCAATCTCACGACTCACGGCCCGCCCCTCCGGCGCCAGCCATCCCGCGGTGGCGGGCAACATCTGGAACGTATTGTGCGTGCAGTTGAAAATCAGATCGAGATGGCCATCGGCATTCAGATCAAATCGGTGGATCGTCCGCAGCGTACCGTCGTGGGCAGCGTACAGATTCTGTCCTCCGTCATCAAATGTCCCCCGCGCAAAATCGCGGAAAGAATCATCGACGAATCGCAGGGGGCCCTCGGCCGAAGCAGTGCCCGCCACCAAGAATGACCCGGCCATCGCCAGGGCGATGCCCAACTTCAAACTGAACGATTTCCATGAATACCAGCCCGAAGACGGGCGTCGACGTCGTCGAATGATCACCATGCCGAACCTCCTGGCGGTTACTGATGGCCGGCCCTCGTTGCCGCCGGCCCAGGGCGCTCGCCGCCGAAACAAGACGCAAACGGGCTGCGCGTCGTCGTCGAAAATCCCGATCGGCAAAAGGACGCACACTGCCGGCGGCGTCTACTCTCCAATCAGATGCTCGATATCCTCGCGGCTGACAGTAAACAGATCCATATCCTTGCAAATCGCGCCGAGACTTACCAGGCACTCGGTGAACAGCTCACGCGTGCGCAGTTCAAGTGCCTGGGAATCGAGCGAAGTCATGACCTTCAGAATCGTCCGGCCTTTCCGCACGTGCGTGCGTTCATCCGATCGAATGAAGTCCGCGATGTGTCGCAGCAGTTCGTCGTTCCGGTCCGCCGCGGTATCGATCAGGTTATTGATCGTTTTCAATACTCCGACCTCGCCGAAAAGGTTGATTTCCGCCATCGCGAACGCCGGTTCCATCGGGCCACGGCAGGTCGAACCGGTGAGTCGATTCCGCAGTTCAAACGGATCGTAACCGGCCGCCAGCAAGGCGCGATGCCCGATCTCGGTATGCCGCGCCTCGTCCCAGGTAATCCTCGCCAGATCATATTCGGACTGAAAGTCGCGGAAGCGAATGTCCCAGATAAACGTCCCGAACGCCTCGATCGCATCGACCTCATCGCGCTGCGTGCGGATGAAACGTAGACGCAGGCTCTCGTACGAGTCGGCGGGAAATCTCGGCTGACCATCGGCCAGGTCGTAGTCACCCGTGTCTTTAAACGTATCGAAACGCGAATCGCGACGCGGAACCGTGCCGCGCTGAAACGGCTCGGATTGTGAGCGTAACGGTTGGGGCGCGGTCCCGCGCGGATCGGCGCCGGTTACGCCGCCGATCGATGCCAGGAGCCGCTGCAGGTGCCATCGCCATTGGGCCAATGGCGCCTCCTCCAATCCGCCCTCAACATAGGCGGCGATCGCCGCATCCGCCCAGTCGAGCATCGGTTCGTAGTCCACCAAAATTCGTCGCAGGCAACGAATCGTGGGCGCATCCGCGACGGGATCGGTGTCATCGATGTGGTGCCGGTAAGCCGTCGCCAGCGTCTGGCCGACAACCTGATGGATGCCGGCCAGCAACGCAACCGAGGAATCCGCCATCAGCAGCTCGTCGATGAAGCCGTCAATTTCCGCATCGCGAAAGTCATCGATTTGCGGCAGCCGCATTTCTTGTTCGGCGAGCCGCTCCCGAAGCATGCGCGCGGCATCGGCATGGTAGAAGATGTGCCTGCCCGTTTCCAATTTCACTTCGAATTCGGGAATCGACAAGGTCCAAGCACCCAGCCCCTGCATCAAGCGACGTTCGAAATAGAAGTATCGCAGCAGCCTGCGGGAATTTTCCGCGACGGTAAACTTACCGCCCAACTGCCGCTTGTCACGAGGAAAACGATAGCGGAACTCGCGCCGTCGCTGCTCCGCCGCCAAACGTTGGTCCGGCAACGACACAGCGGGTATCGGATCGGCGTTCGACCGATCGTTAGATTGCTGACTGTCCATCGGTTTCGCTCCAACAAATCCGGGGGAAAGTGAAGGGTGAAGGGCTCCTCACCTGTGACACAAAGGGTACCCGTTGTCTGTTTTTGAACGTTGAAACGCGGTCAACGTTAGCTCGAAAGATAGTGTATTGGCTGGGCAGAGTCTACGAGCAGAAAGGCCCCGTAACCCGTAACCCCGTTCACCGCGGGAACTTTCAACCGCAGCCAGCGTTCGTAAGACAGCGGCAGCGATGCTTCGATGTCCGATGGCGGCTCGCCTTGGTTTGCCGATGGCTCCATGAACCGTCGGGCCCGTTTCCAAAGTCCGGCAGGTAAGTCCTGGATCTCGGCCAGCGGATCGTTCTTCGGGTCGGATTCGGGGTAGGCCAGAAAATAGTAGTTGAACTCCAGTTCGTCCGGCGCGCGATTCGATGGGAGATCCCAGCGGATCGTGGCAGGCGAATCGGCGGCCCGCAGATGTTGCACGATCTTCGGTTCAACCTGATCTTTGTCGACGCTTCTGGCCAGTTCACGACTGTCGGAAGTTCCCACGCAGGAATCGCAGCGAGAACTGAATGCCAGGCGGGCGTCCCCGAAATGTGGCGCATTGCATCGTCGTCCTGAGCGACCGCAAGTCCAAAATCAACGATCCGTGGCCGGCCGTCTTCGGCGAGAATCATGTTCGATGGTTTCAAGTCGCGGTGCAGGAGTCCGCACTGGTGGATCGCGCGAAGACCGTCGGCCACCTGACCGACAATCTCCAACGCCCGCGCCGCGTGCCGTGCCCGTTTCGGGTGAGCGATGTGCGGCCGGAACGGGCCAGCGATTCATCCATTCGCGCTGCAGCTGGCCAGTCGGGACGCATTGGCCGGCGAAGAGCCAGAATTGCCAGCGGTCGCGGACTTCCCGATGCGAAGCCACTTCCACCGCCTGCCAAGATACTCCACCGCCGCCCGCATCAACGGCGACGGAACGAAGGCCAGATTGCCGATGAGCATTGCCAGCCCAAACGTTGGCATGCCGAGCGCAACGGCGATTCCGCCATGCACCATCACCGCCATCGCCAACATGATCCAACGTGTTGCCCGCGGCCAGACCAGGACACAATAGAATGTCTCCCAAATCACTGTCAGGTGGGTCAGCAGTGCGATCAAGGCGGGAAAACGAATCAGCCATGTCAGGTCCAAAGACTGGTAATCATAGTTCGAAAGGGCCATCCACAATGCGCTGCCGTCCCACCAATCGGTGCCCTTGAGTTTACTGATGCCGCCAAAAAAGTAGATCACGCACATATGGATCTGCACCAGGCGCACCGCCACGGTGGCCCAGGCCGATGATGGCGGCTGCAGGCTATCGCGCGATTCGGGATCACGCCTGGCGGCGCGCAGGCTGTCGATCGACCAGACCGCACCGCTCGGCCCAAGCATCAAGTACGTTGCCAACAGAGCATTGACCTGATCCAGTCCATAAAGGGCCCCTTGCAGACGGTGGCAATAGCTGAGCGTCAGGATCCAGGCCAGAACCGCCACCGTTCGCGTGAACAGTCCCGCCGTCAGCATCGCGTAGACCACCAGCGCTGCGATATGGATCAACCAGAGCAGCCAGGCCGAGTCGACATGCCAGAACAGGCTCCAGGCGCCCGGCGCATTCGCTTGGTTCATCTCACGGGAAAGTTCCGTACTGATCCAGGCATTGGGTCCAAGGAAGCTCTGCAGGTCCAGCGTCCAGACGGCGTGGGAATAGAACAGCATCGCCCCTCCGAGGATCCGCAACATCGCCAGAGTGTGGGGAGAGGAAGGGGCAAACCAAAAATCGTTCCAGAGCGGACGGTCGAGCACGTTTGTCCAGACCGATCCCGGACTGCGATCCGACCGGATCGGCACGGAACGGGCAACGTGGGGGGCACCGCTTTTCGATTTCATGGGGATGTAACTCGCGACGTCGGCGGCGAGGCGGGAACGTCGTCCAGATCCGAATACGAACGGGGATCGGTCAAGGACGGACTTTCGCGCAGCAGGACATCGTAGGGAATCATGCGATGTTCGACCCGCGTAATCGATGCGGCCGGAACTCCGTAGGCAGTACGCAGGTGATTCTCAAACGAACCGCGGATCCGAAAATAGTTGGCCAACGCGTCGGCATGCCGCGACCTCGAAATCGAGTCGGCATCGTCCGGCAACGGATCGGGGTAGGCGCCGTGCAGAAACTCCGTGAGCATGAAATGGCGGTGATACATCAGCCGAGGCCGGTGCAGTGCGCGATCGGGATACGTGATCGCGGTCGGTGGACGATCGTCATCGGCGTCCAGTGAAGCGCGCATCAGGTGGTTGGCGGCCGGCGGATTCGGAGCAAAAAACGCATATCCATGATTGAGAAACATGAAATTGATATACGGCCGAAGCCACGGCATCACGATCTCCGCGTCCGGCGCGGGATTTCCGCCAGGTGGAATCGTGTTGAAGTGAAACGGGCTCAGGAACATCGCAAAGATATGCAGCAACAAAAGGCTGCTCGCGGCCAAACGCCCCAGACGACCGATGCCCCAACGCTCAACGGAATCCGCGGACATACGGAGAGCTTCCTGGTTCGGAAAAAATGAACGGGCCGGCCAAGTCTGCTATCGGCCATCCGCACCCACGGCGAAAGATATTCCGGTGCGGCTGGATTTGTCGATACAAAACGAAAAACCCCGCGTCGCATAACCGCGACGCGGGGTATATTTATCCCCTCGGGATCGTCGACAATCGGTCGTGTCGGATCGGATCCGCAGCGGCCTACCGTGCGTTGGCGACCTTGGCTCCATCGAGTTGGAAATCCAAGGTGCGGCTTTCGCCAGCGCGGAGCGTAATCGTTTTCTCCTGCGTCAGCGTGCGGCCGTCCTGCTGGTATTCAACCATCACCGTGTAGTTTTCCCACTCGGCGCCGTCGTCCAGGGTCGTGGTGGTAAAGGTACGAACACCGCCGATTGTCTTCGTTTCGTGTCCGGCAAGAACGACCTTGGCGCTGTGCGGAACATAGACGGTCAACGAGGTCTCCGGACGGGACTCCAGATCGAACGCGATTTCCGTGTTCTCGCCGGCACGCAGCATTACCGTCTTGGTTTCCTCAATCTTGCGCCCGTTGCGAGTAATTTCCGCTCGCACTTCATACGTATAATCGAAACCATGATTCAGATTGCGCGACACAAACTGTCGATGGGCTCCCGTACTGGTCGTCGCCACGCCGTTCACAAAGACCTTGGCGTCGGTCGGAACATCCACCGCCAGCAACGCGTGAGAGGCTCGGTACTGCGTGTTGCCGCCTGGAGCAGGCAACGGCGCTTCCCCGCCTTCGGCCGGAGGCGATTCGCTTTCGGGTGCTACCCGATAAATCGTGCTCGAACCGCCGTTAGAGCCGCCGCCCGACGAGCCGCCACTGCTGCCGTGGTAACGAACAACCGCGTGACCACCGCTCGATCCCCAACTACCGCCACTGGAGCCCCACGATCCGTGGGAGCGATGACTGTGCCAGCGATCGTGAATCCGAGCGAACAATCCGCGGCGATAATGGCCGCTGCTGCCGCCGCTCGAACCCCAACTGCCACCACTCGAGCCTCGCGACCAACCTCCGCTGGATCCCCCGCTCGATCCCCAACCCCCACCGCTCGACCCATATCCCCAGCCAGCATAAGCCTGTCCGGCAAACAGGACGACAGTCGTCACGGCAATTACCGCCGTGAGTCGTTTCGATCGACGCATCGAAATACCCCCTCAATTTGAATGGAAAAATGGTCCATTGGCGACGGAATAGTCTTCTCAAACTTCCTATCTAGCCACAACATAGCAACCTTAGCATGTAAATCAAGAACTATGGGATGACTTTTATACCAGGGAAGCATGGGATTACTAGGTAAAATACAGCGATTGTAACGGTGATCAGGACAGGCAAAACGCACCTCGAAGCCCGGGTTTGGACTGGGAACGTCGGCGTCACGACGGTTTATCGATTTGGACTCGTCCCGGTACTATCAGGAGAGGGAGGGATTGGAGCGTCGCGTTGCAACGCTCCGGCTCGGTCCTAGCTCTCGGATCGGTAGTCGACCGTCTTGTGCGTAAACGTTGAGTGCTGGCCAGTGATTGCGCAGGTAGTTCAGTGCCTTACCGAGCTTGCTGGACGGGAGTAGCGCCCTGGCCACCACACCGTCGAGCCATTGGCTGAAACGGTCCAGGATCAATCGCGATTCCTTCTGACGAACTTCCGTTCGCGCGTCATTCGTCCAGTCCGACGCGCGACGCTCGATGTCAAACAACTGACCGGTCAGCCCTAGCGGTAACGCGCTCGTCCGCAGATCCTCGTCCTTGGCCTCAAAGACATGACGGCACGCATGCGACCAACAGGCCATGCGCGTCATGGAGCTGCCTGGTGCCAATACCACGCTCAAATTGCCTGAGAACAGGAACAATCCCCCTTGTCGCCCATCCATCGAGAGCTCGTTCTTGACGATTCCAAATAGCCCATCGAAACTTTTTCCCATGTCGACTGCCGCGCGATGTAAATAGACTTGCATCCAGGTGGCAAGCTGAGCATCAGGCAACTCGCTGTGTATGTCGCAGAACAACTTCCAAGGCCGCCAACGCATCGACCGGAATCGAATCGATGCTCCATCTTTCGTGCGAACGCGGATACAGTGCAAACCGCTGCCACGCACAACCACGGGAACGAATGCCGACGGTCTCTCGCGTGACTCCGACGATGGCGAAGTTGCCAATTCGATATTGCGCTTCCAGTAATAGGACGTCGCCACCGAACAACCGACCGACTGGCAAAACTGCGCGATCGT
This sequence comes from Planctomycetota bacterium, assembly GCA_016872775.1. Taxonomy (GTDB): domain Bacteria; phylum Planctomycetota; class Planctomycetia; order Pirellulales; family Pirellulaceae; genus VGZA01. The sequence goes on from VGZA01000001.1 coordinate 46,110, forward strand.
CTGCTCGCTCTGACGGAACTGCTCGAATCGCTCCGTCTAGAGTTGAAGCGAGCTGGGATCAGACATTCGAGACATTGACTCGGCCTCCAAAATCGGTGAAAAGTTCTGTGACCACGTCACAAAACTACACCCGGATTCCAAGCCAGGTCGCCGAAAAAGTGGGCGAGGTCTATGTACGCTTACGAACGTTCAATGACTGGGCTTCGGGACGAGTACGCATAGACCGCGCCAAAGAGAGCGATGAACAGAGCGAGCAGCCAAGAATAGAAGCGAGATTCAGAGCGGGGGAGGTCAGCAAAGCGGCCGATCGAATTTGGAAACAAGATTACCTCCGCCATGAAAAAATTGAAGCATGCTCCGACAACGAGCACAGCGCGAAAAAAGCGATCTCGAGTCATCTGATGTTTCTTATCTGGCGCGGGTCTCGTGACACCGATGCAGGAAGCCACAGACCGCACAAAGTCCACAGAGGTTATGCCCGCAACGTGAACGAACCCGCCAAGTTCATTTGTCACTGGCATTGATGCGAATATCGTCGCAGCAAAATTCCCCGGTTGCGCCGAACAGGCCGACGCGAAGAATGGCTTCGCGGGTCCCTAGTGGGACTCGAAATTTTTTGGACTGATTCCGCCATGAAAGTGTTCCGGAAATCGGATCGAGCCACTGCGTGCCAAGGTCCTTGCGGTTCTCGTCAAAAAAGGAAATGGCAACCGTGGCAAATTCATCGGGGTTACCTCGCGTGACGTTGGTCGCCTTAACGCGAGCGGAAATCTCCATCGACTTGACCCGACTCCCGTCGAGCGGTATCCCCTGCAACATATGCGAGCTGCGGCCGGCGACATCGTTGCGGAAGGCCACGTAGTGTTTACCTTGAGGGGCGGCGTTCGACTCCCAAAAGGCCAGCCGTTCATAGAACCAGCCCGGGATGTACTTCAGGTCGGTCGCGTCCTCCTCGAAATCTCCATTGACGACTTTCGGGCGCAGGGGATCGGGCTTGACGCGGCGATTTTCTTCCGCGCGGCCGGTCATCGGTACAAACAAAGTGGGGCGCAGGGCGGCCATATCGAGTTTCCCGTCTTTCTTGCGCATCAGGTACATCGTCTGCTGGTACCGTTCGCCGACCGGGATCACCATCAAACCGCCCTCGGCCAGTTGGTCTACCAGAGGTTGCGGGACGTTTTCCGGCGAACAGGTCACAACGATCTTGTCGAAGGGGGCATGTTCGGGCCAACCCTGGAATCCATCGCCGATTTTCACATGCACATTTTCGTACTTCAGTCGACCCAGGACAGCCTCCGCGGACTTGCCGAGCGGTTCGACGATTTCGATCGTGTAGACCTCTTTGACGAGCGGGCTGAGCACGGCGGCCTGAAAGCCGCTGCCGGTTCCGATTTCGAGCACCTTGTCGGACGGCTGTGGATCGAGCGATTGGGTCATGTAGGCGACAATGAACGGCGATGAAATCGTCTGTTTGTCGCCGATCGGCAGCGACATATCCATATAGGCCTTGGGGCGTAATTCCCTGGCGACAAATTCGTGCCGCGGCGTTGTACGCATGGTACGGATCACGCGCGGGTCGCTGATCCCGCCGGTTATCAGTATTTCGTCGACCAGTTTGTTGCGCGCGATTTCGTAGGGATCGACGGCCGCAGCAGAACGCGTGAGGCCCGCGAGCAGAACGATTCCGGGCAACAGGAAACGAAAACCGGCCATTCGACGGAGGAGCACTGCCATCAGAGTCTCGCAGAATATGAGGTGCGTGGACCGAACCAAAACCGCTCCGGTCCAGAATAACCGATTCTGTCGAATTGCGGGATCAGGAAAACCAGTTTGACAACCGCCGCGCGTCGAACGGTTCTGGGGGGATCATGGCGGGAGACATTTTGGGTCGCCGCACCAGGGGTCACACCGGGCGAATTGGGGGTGTCGGACCCTTTCGACGGTTGTGTTGCGAGCCAAATTGGGCTATTTTCATCGGAGACCTGCCTCGCGCTCCCCGTGCTGCCGGGCATGATGCCCGCCCCCTGCAGCCCGTGACCGCGCCGCCATTTTCACTCCAAACTCGCTCGAACTACTTTTCCACCGCAAACAATGTCGAAAAGGAAACCCGCATGAGTTCTGTGACCGCCCCGGACGCGTTGTCGGACAAGATCCGAGCCGCCAAGGAGCTGCTGGATGCCCAGGTGCGAGAGACGATCCAATGGCACTTTCACGAGTCGACCGGGAGTCCCTTCTGGCTGGCGAAAAAGTCGGAGTTGAAATTCGATCCTTTAAAGGAAGTCAACTCGTTCCAGGATATTCAGAAATTCCCGCTGTTCGAGGACGAGTGGTTGCGCGGCGGTCCGGTGAACCGTTGGTTGCCCAAGGGACTGGCAGGCAAACCGGCCTACGTGTTCGAGACAGGCGGTACGACAGGCATACCGAAGAGCCGGGTCGTGGTCGAGGATCATTGGATCGATTACGAAAATTTCAGCCATACGCTGCCCGACCGCTATTTTCCTCCCGGTGCCAACTGGTTGATGCTCGGCCCTTCCGGGCCACGCCGATTACGGCTGGCTGTGGAACACCTTTGTCAGTATCGAGGCGGCATCTGTTTCTGCGTCGATCTTGACCCGCGGTGGGTCGTGAAGCTGATCAAGAAGGGCTGGATGGAGCATCTGGAAGCATATAAGACGCACTGCATCGATCAGGCTTTGACGATTCTCTCCGCCGGCCACGACGTCAAATGCATGTTCACGACCCCCAAACTGCTCGATGCGCTCTGCATCGCCCTGGAAAAGCAAGGCCGTTCGCTGCGCGACACCGGCATCACCGGAATCTTCTCCGGAGGCACGGAATTCACACCGCAGTTTACGCGGTTCTGCATCGAGGAGTATTTCGGGGGTCCGCCGGAGGTCAGCGGCATCTATATGACGCCCACGTACGGCAATACGCTGATGGGTTTGGCTTGCAGCAAGCAGGTCGGTGCCTCCGACGGTTACAAAATAAGCTATTACGCACCGCAACCCCGCGCGGTGATCGAGGTCGTCGATTTCGACGATCCGATGAAAGTCGTGGGGATGGGCGAAAGCGGACGCGTGAAGCTTACCACGTTAACCAAAGAACTGTTCATCCCGGGATTCCTGGAACGGGATGAAGGCGAACGCGAGCCGCCGTTCGATACTTATCCGTGGGATGGGATCAGCGGCGTCAAGCCGTTCCGAGGCATCGCGTCGCAGACGACGGTCGGCGTCTACTAGGCAAAAACGAGTATACCGATTCCGAATTCCGAAAGGGGAACAGGGCGTGTTGAACATTCCGGTCATCCGCTGGGGAAAAGCGTACGAGTCGCTGGAGAATGATAACGTAGTGCACTTCAATACGGGCGAGCCGATCGCCCGCGTGGGTCAGGCCAACGGCGGCATCATCCAGCGCGACATGCGTACGGCGCAGCGCGCTCGAGAAATTCTCTGCGGTATTCCTCAGCAGGAACTCGTCGAGCGCATCTGTAAGGCTGCCGAATTGTATGAATCGGCGACACTCCCCATGGGCGATGGCCAGCAGTCCCCCGCCGATTTCGCCCGCCAGCAGTCGGCCAGCACCGGTCTTCCCGAACACATGTGCCGCGCCAACATGCCGAAGAACTCGTTCGTGCTGAAGAACATGGGCAAGATTCTGGACTGCCTCACGCGCGGTCTCGACTTGAATATCCTGACCACGGGCTACGGTACGGAGAGTCGCGGTGTCACGGTCAGTTACCAGTCCCAGGCGCCGGTATTGAGCGCCGTCTTGCCATCGAATTCTCCGGGGGTGCACACATTGTGGCTGCCGGCGATTCCGTTGCAGTTAGGGTTGGTGCTCAAACCGGGCCCCCAAGAACCCTGGACGCCGTATCGAATGTTTGCGGCTTTTACCACCGCCGGGATTCCCGCCGAAGTCTGGTCGATTTACCCCGGGGGACCGGAAGCGGGCGCTGCGGTGCTGGCGGCGGCCGATCGCGCGATGATTTTTGGCGGCACGGCGACCGTCGAACAGTACAAAGGCAATCCCCGAGTTCAAGCGCATGGGCCGGGCTTTTCCAAGATCCTGCTCGGCGATGACGTGGTCGACGACTGGCAGAAGTATCTCGACCTGATGGTCGAGAGCATCTACATCAACAGCGGACGGGGCTGCATCAATTGCTCCGGCGTCTGGGCCTCGCGCCATACGGAAGCGATCGCGGCAGCACTTGCCGAACGTATCGGACCGATCGAGGTCAAACCGCCAGACGACCCGCAGGCGGGCCTGGCGGCGTTTACCGTTCCCGGTCAGGCCAAGGGCGTCTGGAACCTGATCGACGCCGACCTGAAGGAATCGGGCGTGCAAGATCTGACCAGCCGCTTTGGACCTCGGCTGGTCGAAATGGAGCGTTGCGCCTACCTGAGACCGATGATCGTCCATTGCGAATCGCCGGATAACGCCATCGCGCGCAAGGAATACATGTTCCCGTTCAGCACCGTCGTGAAATGTCCCCAGGAGCAGATGCTGGCCAAGATCGGACCGACCCTGGTTTGCTCGGCGATCACTCGTAACGAGCAGTTCAAGGCCCAGCTGGTCAATGCCACGCATATCGACCGGTTGAATCTCGGAGCGATTCCCACGACGCGATTGAACTGGCTCCAGCCGCACGAGGGGAACATCATCGATTTCCTGTTCCGCAATCGTGCGCTGCAGGTCGCCGATGTCTAGTGCCGCCGACGACCTGGGCGCCGCACAGGCCGATGGTCTAAGGGAGACGTTGGCGGATGGTTCCGTTTGATTTTCAGTCGCGAACGCGGATCGTTTTCGGTCCCGATCGGATCGATTCCCTCGGTGAGCTGGCCGCGGAACTTGGAGCGCGCCGGGCACTCGTCGTCAGCGATCCCGGCATCGTTGCGTCGGGGCATACCGAGCGAGGCATGCGTTCCCTGCAGACTGCGCATGTGGAGTCCCACCTTTTCGCGGACGTGCGCGAGAACCCGACGACCGACGAAGTCGATGCAGGCCTGAAGGTCGCGCAACGTTACGACGTCGAATTGCTGATCGGCTTGGGCGGCGGCAGTGCCATGGACTGCGCGAAAGGGATTAACTTCCTGTTCAGCAACGGCGGCCGCATGCAGGACTACTGGGGAGTCGGTAAGGCGCTTAAACCAATGCTGCCGATGATCGCCGTCCCGACCACGGCTGGCACGGGAAGTGAAACCCAGTCGTTCGCCCTGATCTCCGACGCGCGGACCAAGGCCAAGATGGCCTGTGGCGACAAAAAAGCTGCGTGTCGCGTGGCGGTTCTTGACCCGAAGCTGACGCTCAGTCAACCGCAGCGGGTTACGGCGCTGACCGGAATCGATGCGATCGCACACGCCCTGGAGACCTATGTCACCACTCGGCGCAACCCGGCCTCCCTGGCATTTAGCCGCGAAGCATGGCAGTTGCTGGCGACCAATTTCGCTACGGTCCTGCAGCAGCCGCAGGATCTCGAGGCCCGTTCGGGGATGCAGCTGGGAGCCTGCTTCGCCGGCCTGGCGATCGAAAACTCGATGCTCGGCGCAACCCATGCCCTGGCAAATCCGCTTACCGCGGAGTACGGCATCGCGCACGGCCTGGCGATCGGCATCCTGTTGCCACACGTGATCCGGTTCAACGGCCGGGATGTGGACTCGTGGTATATCGAACTGCTCGAAGTTTGCGTAGCGCCCGGATTGCCGACTGTCGGCTCGGGAGTTGCAGGATTAGCCGATTTCGTACAATCCCTGGTTCCACTCGCCGGCCTGCCGGTAAGATTGAGGGAGTGTGGGGTCGACGAGCGGCGTCTGGAGCAACTGGCAGCTTCTGCGGCGAAACAATGGACCGCCAGTTTCAATCCTCGCCGAGTCAGCGAACCCGAGTTGCTCGAGATTTACCGTCAAGCCTACTGACCGCCGCGGCACTTGCCGCACCTACCACAAGGGACAACGATATGTCGAATTCAGCGCGTCTCTGGAAGGCCTGTTTGGCAATCGGTCCAGCATGCGTCTTGATTCTTGCCGTCTCGATCGTCTTTCGTGCGACGGCGGCCGACATTGCCGATCGCGTGGCGGCGGATTGGCCGCTGTTCCGAGGCAACGTGGTCGCGTCGGGTGTCGCGACCGCCGAATTGCCCAAGGTGCTTGACTTGGCCTGGAAGTTCACCGTCAAGAACGGCGCCTTCGAGGGTACTCCCGCGATCGTTGGCGGACGAGTTTATCTCGGGGATATGGACGGCAAGCTGTACGCACTGGATTTGACGACGGGCAAGCCCGTCTGGGAACGAACCTCGACCGCCGGCTTCATGGCTTCACCCGCTTGCAAGGACGGCCGGATTTATCTCGGCGACATTGATGGAAAATTCCATTGTTTCGATATGATAACCGGCGAACCGCGATGGAGTTTCGAGACCAACGGCGAAATTGACTCGAGCGCGAACTTCCACCGCGATCGCGTTCTCGTCGGTTCCCAGGACGCGACGCTCTACTGCCTCAACGCCGACGACGGCAAGTTGATCTGGAAGTTTGCGATCGAGGATCAGATTCGCTGTTCTCCCACCGTCGTGGAAGACCGCGCGTTCGTGGCGGGCTGCGACGGCAAGCTGCATATCATCGATCTGGAAAAGGGAACCGAGCTGCAGTCAGTACCGATCGAGTCCCCGACCGGAGTCACGCCGGCCTGCCTGGGCGATCGCGTCTTTTTCGGTACCGAAGCCGGCAAGTTTTTCGCGATCGATTGGCGCGAGGCGCAGGTCCGCTGGACGTACTTGCCGGAGCAAGGCGCGCCCCAGGCGTTTCGAAGCTCCCCGGCGGTCACGCCCGAATTCGTCGTCTTCGGCGGTCGCAACAAACGCGTGGTGGCGCTCGATACCCGCTCGGGCGAACTGAAATGGGAGTTCACCGCGCGGCATCGCGTCGATTCATCACCCGTGGTGGCCGGCGATCGGGTCTACGTCGGCTGCGGGGACGGTCGGATCCTGGGGATCAACCTCCGAACCGGTGAACAGGAATTCAAGTTCGAGGCTGGAGGGGGGTTCAGTGGGTCGGCGGCGGTGGCGAACGGCCGACTGGTGATCGCCAACGATCGAGGAGTGATCTTCTGCTTTGGCGGCGAGGGGGAAAAATGACCACCGAGGCCGTAAAAACCGAAGTCGGCAGTTACTTCATTTCCAACTACCCGCCGTTTTCGCAATGGAAGCGGGAAAACCTGGACGACATTCGCAACGCCTTTTCCCTTCCGCCACGCGATGTGCCGCTGGGGCTGTATCTGCACATCCCCTTCTGCCGCAAGCGATGCAAATTCTGCTACTTCAAGGTCTTCACCGATAACAAGGCCAGCGAGATTGAAACGTACGTTTCCGCCTTGTCCCGCGAAATCGAACTGGTCAGCCAGTTGCCGGTGATGGGAGATCGGTCGTTTCGATTCGTCTATTTCGGAGGCGGCACCCCGTCCTACCTCAGCGTCCGACAGCTCGCCACACTCGCCGAACGGATGCGGGCGCATATCAACTGGGCCCCCGCCGAGGAAGTGACGTTCGAATGCGAACCGGGAACGTTATCGGAACCGAAAGTGCAGGCGCTGCGGCAGGAGATCGGCGTAACGCGACTGAGCCTGGGCGTGGAGAACTTCAGCGACGCCGTGCTGGAGGAGAATGGGCGAGCGCATTTGTCCGCGGAAATTTTCCGCGCCTGGGAATGGATCGTTCGAGCCGGCTTTGACAATGTGAATATCGACTTGATCGCGGGCATGATCGGTGAAACCTGGGAGAATTGGCGCGACAACATTCGCCGCACCCTCGAGCTTTCGCCGGACAGCGTGACCATCTACCAGCTGGAGTTGCCGTTCAACACGGTCTATTCCCGCGACATCCTCGGCAATCAAATCGAATTACCGGTCTCCGATTGGCCCACGAAACGCGCCTGGGTCGACTACGCCTATGCGGAACTTGCCGCCGCGGGCTATCACGTCTCGTCGGCCTATACCATGGTGAAAGATCCGCGACGCGTCAATTTCAGTTACCGCGACAATCTCTGGAGCGGTGCCGACCTGCTGGCGACCGGGATCGCCAGTTTCGGGCATGTCTCCGGGGTCCATTATCAAAATCTTCCGGAATGGGACGACTATGTCGCAGCGCTGCTCGAGCGGGGTGAACTGCCGATGGGCAGGGCCTTGGCCCCGACAGCGCACCAGTTGCTGATTCGCGAATTGATACTCCAATTCAAGAAAGGGTATCTCAGTGTCGGCTACTACCGCGCGAAATACGGCGTCGACATCCTCGAGCATTGGTCGGACGTCTGGAACCGGTTCGAACGGGACGGTTGGATCACGCGTGGCGACGAGCGCATCGAACTGACACGGCAGGGTTTACTGCGCGTCGATGGTCTGCTGCCCGAATTTTTCGAACCGCAACATCAGGGAGTCCGCTACACATGAGCGGGCCCTTGGTGTTCATGATGGGGACGTTCGCCGCCGAGATTCCGATCGACCGAATGTACGCGAAGAATCATATGTGGGCCATGAACGCCGGTACGGTCCACCGTTTCGGGTTTACCGCCTATGCCGTGCGGCTGTTGCAGGATGTTTACTTTCTCGACTGGAACATCGACACGCCATGCCATCTGGCGGCCCGGCAGGAGATCGGGAATATTGAAAGCAAGAAGGCCGAGAGCGCCTTGTATGCCCCAGCAGCGGGCGAACTGCTGCGATTTAATCCGGACTTGATGAAGGACCCGTCGGCAATCAATCTGGATAAGTATGCCGGAGGATGGTTGTTCGAAATGAAGCTCGCCGAACCGCTGCTGCTCAGCCCCCACGAATATCTCGACCATCTGACCGCCGTCTGGGAAATCACACAACGAACGATCAAAGGTCAACTCAACGACTAGCGAGCGGAACCATGGCCAAACGGATCAGCGTTGTGGTGTCTCAGGGACAAAGCAACCACCCCGCCAAACGCGAGATGGAGGAATCGATCGTCGCCTCGCTGCTGGGCGAGCGAGGTGTGGACGTCGTCGTCATTCCCCATCTTTACGACCTGGCGAACGACGGAACCGGCGTCCTCGCGCTGCAGGGCCTGTCCGGACATATCGTCGTGCTCTCCTGGCTTTACGAACGGGCGGCCCGCTGGACGCTCGATCGGCACGGGATCTGCGGCCAGATCGGTGCGACGACGATCAAGCCTCCGGAGGATGACGAAGATGATGAAGATCTCCAGGACGATGCGGACGAAAGCGAGTCGAACCAGGAAGCGAAAATGCGCGTCTGGGACTCCCGCCCCGTGCCGGCTCGGAAGATTTATTGCCTCGACCTGCGGATCCACGATGCGATCGGTCCGTACCTGGCGGAAATCCGGCGGATCGTCGACGAGAACCAGGTGGAGCTTGTCGATTTGATGAGCTGGATCGGGGGCAGCCCGTCGCCGGAGCAACTTGAACGCTACCGCAATCCCCAGGCTGCCGCCGTGGCGCACGCTCCTTCGATCGCCAACCCGACGCGCGTCGACGACGGCAGCGAACGGCGCTGGTATCCGGTGATCGACTACACGCGCTGCACCAATTGCATGGAGTGCATCGACTTCTGCCTGTTTGGCGTTTATGGAGTCGATCGCGCGGAGACGATTCTGGTCGAGCAGCCGGACAACTGCCGCAAGGGCTGTCCGGCCTGCAGCCGCGTTTGCCCCGAAAACGCGATCATTTTTCCCCAGCACAAGACGCCGGCGATCGCCGGCGCCGACGTTGCCGCGAGCGGTCTTAAGATCGATCTCTCCCGCCTGTTCGGAGCGCCCGACGGAACGGAAGATGCCGCCGCCGTCGCGGCTCGCGAACGCGATGAACAGCTGCTGCTGGCGGGGCGATCCGCCCTCGGCGGCGCCACACAACCGCCGACCGGAAACGGCGCGGCGGCCGTGGCCTCCGTGCCTGCTGTATCGCCTGCTACCCCGCCTACTGCTTCTACTGCTGTCCCGCCTGCTGCTTTAACTGCCGCTCAGCCTGTTCTCCCGCCTGCGCCTGCTGCCCAAGCACCGCCGACCGCCAACGTATCCCGAGCCGCCTCACGCGTGGTGAAGGACGAGTTGGATAGTTTGATCGATGCGTTGGACGAGATGAACCTGTAGCAGGCTGTCATTTCCGCGCGAAGGACCGCCGTCCGGTTCGTCGATCGTTCACCGTTAAGGAATCGGTGAGTCGACATGGGAAGCGAGTCGAATTGTGTCCGCTACCAGCCCCTGGTCGTGGTGGCGGCGGCGTTGGCGCTTGGGATGGTGCTCGATCGCACGGGAAACATCCCTATGGCGGCCTGGTGGATCTTGTTCGCCGGCCTGCTTCCCGTCTGGGCCGTGTTCTGGCGGCAAGGGTATTTGCGTCCCGCGGGCCTTTGCCTGCTTGCGGCGGTCACATCGCTGGGCGGCGCCTGGCATGGTTGGGCCTGGCGCTGGTTCCCGCGCGATGAACTGGGTCGATTCTGTACGGCCGAACCCCAGGGGATGGCGATCGAAGCTCGCGTGGAATCAGCGCCGCGGCGACTGGCCGCTCCCGCGCCCGATCCGTTGACCAGTGTGATGCGAGGCGAAAGGACGCGATTGCGGCTCACCCTGCTGGGAATGCGTCGCGGAGGTCGCTGGCAATCGGCCTCCGGACGCGTGGCGATGACCGTCGAGGGACAGGTGGTGGGCATTTTCGCCGGGGACCGCATACGGGCACGGGTTCGAGCTGCGCGCATTGGGCGACCGATGAATCCGGGCGAACTGGATTTTGCCGAGCAAGCGCGGAGTGAACGAAGACTGTGCTGGCTCTTCGCGGAGTCGCCCGACGCGCTCTCGCTCGTTGAACGCGACGCGGGGTGGCGATGGCGCCACGGCATTCGCTGGTTACGCGAACTGGGAGAATCGCGGCTGGCACGGCATGTGGATGCCGATCAGGCCGCTCTGGCGACCGCGATGCTGCTGGGAGCGCGCGAGCAGCTGGACGAACAACTGCAGGACGCCTATTTCGAAACCGGTTTGTCGCATCTGATCGCCATCTCCGGCCTCAACGTAGCGATTTTCGCGTTCGGGTTCTGGACGGTTGCACGTATGGGCTGGCTATCCCGTCGATTCGCTTTGCTGATCGCCATCGCGCTGGCGATCACTTATGCGATACTCACCGATTCCCAGTCGCCCGTGGTACGAGCGGCGGTCCTGCTGGTCTGTGTCTGCTGGGGACGTTACCAGGGTCGCCGCGGACTGGGGATGAATACATTGGCGGCTGCCTGGATCGTCATCTTGATTGCGCAACCCGCCGCCCTGTTCCAGGTGGGCACCCAACTCTCCTTCCTGGCAGTGGCGGTGCTGGGGACCGTGACTTTCGAGCACGGCGGCGTCGACGAATCCGATCCGCTGGATCGGCTGATCGCGCGCCATCGGCCTTGGGGCGTTCGTCTGATGATCACCGCTTACCGCATGTTGGCGCGGTCGTTTTGGGTCAGCGCGGCGGTCTGGTGGGCCGCGTTGCCGCTGGTCTGGTATCGCTTTCAACTGGTCTCGCCGATCGCGCTGCTCCTGAATCCGTTGGTCGTGTTGCCAATGGCGCTGGCACTCTATGGCGGTTTTGCGGTGTTCATCACCGGATTTTTCAGTGATACGGCGGCCGACTTCTGCGGTTCCATCTGTGCAATGAACCTCCGCTGGATTGAATGGCTGCTGCATGCCGCTCGGAAAGTCCCGGGAAACCATGTCTGGCTGCCGGCGCCCGACGGGAGGTGGGTTGCGTGCGCGTACGTCGGATTGGCGCTCTGGACGCTCTACCCCGGACTCCATCCGCCGCGGCGCTGGCAGGCGGCTCTGCTGCTGCTGTTCAGCGCGGTCGGCGTCTGGAGCGCCGGACTCACGCCGCTGCCGCGCTCACCGGCCCTCGATGGTGACCTGGTCTGTACGTTTGTCGCCGTGGGACATGGTACCGCCGTGATCCTGGAATTTCCCGACGGACGCACGATGCTGTACGACGCGGGGCATATGGGGGCGCACCAGGCGGGAACGCGCAGCGTGCTGGCCGCGATTCGCTCGCGCAAAATCTCGCACCTGGATGCGATTGTCATTTCCCACGCCGACCTCGACCATTACAACGCCGTGCCCGGGATTCTGGATCAGCTGACGGTGGGCGTCGTTTACGTGACGCGCGAGATGTTCCGTCAACCGAGCCCCGCACTGATGCGGCTTCGACAGGCAATCGACGCACATCGCGTCCGCCTGGAGAGGCTGCGTACCGGCGATCGATTCCGTTTCCCCGAACGGGAATTCGGAAGCCGGCTTGCGGTCGAGATCCTGCATCCGCCGGCCTCAGGCATCGCGGGCAGCGACAATGCCAACAGCGTCGTGATGCTCGTGGAACATTCCGGATACCGCCTGCTGCTTCCCGGCGATCTCGAGGAACAAGGCATGGAAGCACTGCTGGCGAATCCCAGACTGAACTGCGATCTGGTCATGGCGCCCCATCACGGCAGTCGAGGGAGCCGGCCCGCCTGGTTTCTGAATTGGTGTCTCCCCGAATGGGTCATCATCAGTTGCGGTCCCCGAGGTGCCGCCCCATCGGTGGCAGAGGCTTATGGTCCGGAACAGCGCGCGGTGATCACGACCCACGCGCGGGGCGCGATCGAAGTGCGGATCGGTCCGCAAGGAGTTCGCGTGCGGCCGCATTGCGCGGCGCCGCCGGACAGGCACTAAGGTCCGTTACGCGGAATGATCCGTGGCTCCCACGATTGATCGATCGGCGCGCGCGCGACGACGACTTGCCGTACACCGAGGCGATTCGCCTGTTCCACCTGCGCCCGCAACTGCTCCTCGCTGACGTCCCAGCCCTGAACGACCGCCGCCAGCCTTTTTGCGGGGACGGCCTCGCCGTCCCGGATCGGGGGCATCGACTGCAGCGATTCCAGGGCATGGCCAACCCAACCGGCCGGTGGGCCGTAACGTGGTCGATCCCGGTCAAACAGCCGATACAGCGCCAACACGCCGATCGTTGGCGAGACTTCCGCCAGGGGCGCAAGCTGTTTGCTGAAGGCCCGCCAGCAGATCCCGTCGAAGCAACCCACACCCCCGCACACTTCTTCCTTGTCAGCCTGCTCGCACTCCGTCGCCAGCACCGGCACGACACGCGCGGCGGGCACCATCTCCTGTATGGCATTGACGAATCGGGCGGCGGCCCGGTCATCGAGGCGCGTGGCAGTGCGCAGCGGCCCGTAATCGGTCGTCCAGCGGCAGAGCGAATGGCCGCAGCCGCAGGCCGACGGAGCCGCCTGAAGATCGTTTAGATAGATCGTGCGCGGCGGCGGCAAACCCTCGAGCAGCTGGCGAACGCGTTCTCGATGCGCGTCAAACGCCTCCTGGTACCCGATCGGCACCCAGGGATAGTTCTTGACGATTTCGTCGTCGCCCGGCTTGGGAAATCGGGGAAACAACCTCCGCCACTCCGAATGCCCCTGCAGGCTCGCCATCCAGCGCGGGTTCGAGTCCGCCAGTTCGACACAGCGACCAATCTCAATCCAGTATGCAAGCTCCAGGCGGCTCCCGGCGACCCGTTCCGCCGCTGACTTCTGCACGTGTCGCCCTTCTCCGTCCCGCTGCGTCAGTGGGATCGCAACGGAGAAATAACCCTGACGATGCACGGCGTCGAGTTCCGTATCCTGGAGCTGGTCCGCCAAAGCCAGCAGCACGCGAGGTGCTTCATCACCGATCGCGGTGGGGCAAACGGCTCCGATCCAGACACACGACCAAACGCCAATCATCACGATGACGGGCTGCATCATTCACCTGCCGTAACCAGACGCGTCCGAGGATATTCCGCGCTCCATGCATACCAGCGGCATTGAATCGAATCGACCCAGGTCAGCTCCTTTCCGCGCAGCGGCCCGTCCACGGCGCGGCCTGCGAGCGTCCAGCGCGTCCCGGTCTCCTCGTCTTGGAAAGGCGCCGATTCCGGCGAGATTTCGTCCGCGACAAACGTGAGTTGCCGGTCATCGAGCATGCAATGATACGCAACCGCGGTGCGGGTGGGTCCATACCAGAACACGGCGATCGGCCGTCCGCCGACTTCCTCGAGAATACAGGCGCGCTCCTTCGCGACGGGCAACTCGATCGCGACCGATTCCGCAGCCGATTCCACACCGAGGATCTCCGTCATCGCGTCACGCCGCGCATCGACCGGGCCGAGCGACGCCTTGGCTTCCTCGCTCATTTCCTTCGGCAACGGCACAACGGGGTACTTCCGCCCGTCGAAAAGGTCGTAGGCGGTCGATTCCGGATGCAACATCAGCCAGTAATTCCAGTCGGTCAACAGGCTGGGAATACGTTCGAGCTTCCGGCCTTTGCCCGGGCCGTCGAAGCCGATGCCGGTGAGCGCCGAGTACAACGTGCCATCCTTCGCTCGGACCATCATCACTCCATTGCGCCAGCCGTGGAATCGATACCCGTAGTCCTTGCGAAACGCCGCGACATAACCACCGTCCGGATCGTAGAAAAAGAGGCCGTAAGTGTCGTTAATGACTCGCGGTCCCGACAAGAAATGCCGCAACGGAACGGCACCGCCGTTGTGATTGGCGCGAATCCAGGCCAGGACACGATCGTCGGGGACAATCAGGCCCTTGCGGTTCTGCGTTGAACAATAGGAGCAGGGCGGCTCGGTCAATGCCGGAAACAGGTCCGGTTTGAGCGTAAACCGATCCTGCTTTGGCCGGCCGTCCCGAGGCTCCTCACCCGAAACGGACGGGTGTGCCCAAAAAAAGACACCTCCTGCAAGCAAAACCAGGGCACGAACCGGTCGACTTCTCGCGATCAGCAGCATGATCGAACCCTCCTTTTTGCATCGATGTCCATCCACGGTCGTTCCGGCATTGTAAACTATTTCTCGCGTTCCGCAGGCAACGACCCCCGGCGAACAATTCCATGGCAATCAATACCAAACATGTCGATCAACGCAGGAAGCTCCATTTTGACTCCTACGAGCAACTTCTGGCCGAAGCCGAACGCCTGGCGGCGGCTGAACGAGTGCGAAACCTGGGCAATTGGAGCCTGGGACAGGTGCTGAAACACCTGGCGATCGTGATGCACAATTCGATCGACGGGTTCCGCAATCGGCCCCCTTTGCCGATACGGCTGCTGCTTCGAATGATGAAAAATCGCTTTGTCCGTAGACCGCATCCATCGGGTATTCAGCTTCCGAAATCAACCTCCGCCGAAATCATCCCCGGGCCCGAAACGACGACGCAGGACGGCCTGATCTCCCTGCGCGACGCAATTCGAAGATTGCGGACCGACTCACGGCGCGTCAACCACCCGGCATTCGGGAAATTGACGCGCGAGGAATGGGATCAGATGAACTTTCGCCACGCGGAACTTCATTTGAGCTTTATCGAAATTACCGAATAAAATATAAGGTCGGCATTCCCACGTACCTTTTCACTTTCGCGGAAACTTGACACCTATGTTGCATGCCGTGATCATGGCCGGCGGGTCCGGAACCCGTTTCTGGCCAGAGAGCCGCACGAATCGCCCCAAGCAGTTGCTGAAACTGGCCGGGGATCGCACGATGATTCAAGCCACGGTCGATCGGCTTGCCGACCTGGTGGCATCCGACCGAACCTACGTGGTCACCAATCGTCAGCTGGTCGAGCAGGTGCGGTCCCAGTTGCCGCAGCTTCCGGCGGATGCCGTCGTGGGCGAACCGTGTAAACGGGATACGGCGCCCTGCGTGGGGCTGGCGGCCGAGATGATCTGTGCCCTCGATCCCGACGGGGTGATGGTTGTTCTGCCGGCCGATCATGTGATCTCGCCGACCCCGACCTTTCAAACCGCCTTGTCGTCCGCCGCGGAACTGGTCGCGGCCGATGCTCGGCGATTCGTTACCTTCGGGATTCGGCCGACCTATGCCGCCGAATCGTTCGGATACATTGAGCGAGGCGACGCGATCCCGGCGCCGTTGCCGGCATTCAAGGTCGTGCGATTCCGTGAAAAACCAGACGCGGCAACCGCCGAACAGTACCTGGCCACGCAACGATTTTACTGGAATGCGGGTATCTTCGTATGGAAGGCTGCCGCCGTTCGCGCCGCACTGGCGAAATTCGAACCGGAGATGGCGAGTCGGTTGGCACAGATCGGATCCGCGTACGGTAGTTCCCGTTTCCTTGCGACGCTGGACGAACAGTTCCAGGCGATCCAGGGGAAATCGGTCGACTATGCCATCATGGAGCGTTACGATCACGTGATCGTGGTCGAAGCGCCGTTCCGTTGGGACGACGTCGGCAGCTGGCAATCGATGGCGCGCATTCAAGGCGCGGATGCCGATGGCAACACGGTGGTAGGAAAACATGTCGGTTATCGCAGTGAAGGCTGCATTGTGAAGACAGATGACGATCACCTGGTCGTCACCCTGGGGATGAAGGACTGCATCGTCGTCCGCACTCCCGACGCAACCTTGGTGGCCAACAAGCACGACGAGGAGTCGATTCGGAAAATCGTGGAGATAGTCCGGGAGCGCGGCTGGACGGAGTATCTTTAGCGTACCGGACCTGGCGTGGCATTCGGTCGAAGTGGCTTCGGATGGAGGAGTTCAATGAACATGGTTGACAGCAACCTGGGCCGCGGCCCGTTGTCACTTGCCTTGCTGGCGTTGCTGCAGATATTCCCCTGGCTGAACACGGAGCAGGCCGCCGCCGCCGAACCACTCGTCGGCATCGTGTCGCGCTACCTAAACGTCGAAGCACCAACGATGGGAGGCATGCAGGTCTGGTCGGATATTCGCGTTCGCCACGACTGGCGCATCCAGCGCAACGTACTTACCGGACATTGCCGGTTGTTGGACGAGCACAATGTCCGGCGGCGCTGGGGCACAAAGGAACAGTGCCTCCAGGAACTGGACCTGCTCGCCGCGAAGCAGTCGATTCCCGCCGTGCGAGGGCGCGTGGTGATTACACTGCACGGACTCGGATCGACCCGACGAGGACTCGAACCGATCGGCGAGAAGATCCGCGAGCAGGGCGACTTCACCGTGCTGAACGTATCGTACGCCAGTACGCGCGGCGACTTTGCTGCCCATGCCGCGACACTTCGCGAAGTGCTCGACGGTCTGGAAGATGTCGAGCAGTTCAACTTCGTCTGCCACAGCATGGGAAACCTCGTCCTGAGATATTGCCTGGGCGAATGCCGCGAGGACGAATCGGGCCGACGGATTCTGGCTCGGTTGAACCGCATCGTGATGCTCGCGCCGCCCAACAACGGTGCGCAGTTGGCGGAACGCTTCAAGAATGTCACCATCCTGGAGCCGCTAGTGGGCGCCGCCGCGACGCGTCTGGCAAGAGAGGGAAAGGAGTTTACCACTCAGCTCGCGCGGCCCGACTGCGAATTCGGCATTATCGCCGGCGCCGTGGGCGACGATGCGGGCCACAATCCATTGCTCAGCGGCGATGACGACTTGATCGTTCGAGTCGAGGAAACTAGGCTGCCGGGTGCCCGCGATTTCGTTACCGTCCCCACCCGGCATCGGTCGCTGCTTTACGACGAAAAGGTGCATGCCTACACCCTGCGGTTCCTCACCAGCGGATTCTTCGTCGGCGAATCCGAGCGAGCCCCGATTTCCAAGTGAAGAGGCAACCTGTGAATGACCGCGTTCCGTCGCGCGGGCGGCTCGCCGCGTTCGACTTCGGCACGGTTCGGATCGGAGTGGCGGTAACCGATCCCGATCAGCGTATCGCTTCGCCCCTGGAAATTCGCCAACGCGGCAGCGTGAACGCGGATTGCCAGTGGTTAATGGACCTGGTCGAGCGGGAGAACATCTGTGGTATCGTGGTTGGCCTGCCGATCCACGGGAATGGACGCGAAAGCATTAAGTCGCTGGAGTCGCGCCGTTTCGCCATCTTGATACGCGAAATCACCGGGTTGCCGACGCAACTGTACGACGAGCGGTTTACGACCGTCGAGGCCGACGCGTTGATGTCCGAGACCAAGACCACGCGCAAGAAGCGAAAACAACGCCGCGACAAACTGGCGGCCCAAATCCTCCTGGCGTCGTTCCTGGAATCGACCCGAGACAGCGCACCCGGTTCGCTGGATGACTGAGCGCCGACGGCGTGTCGCCTTGAATTCATCGCAGAGCGGTTTGGACGCGCGAGCAATGGAGCCGGCCGGCCCTTCACTCAACCGAATTGCTTGCCGATCGCTTCCGCAATCTTGCGGCACCGCAGCATCGTCGCTTCGAACTGAGGGATACTGAGCGACTGATAGCCGTCGCTCATCGCCTTTTCGGGATCAGGATGGACTTCCAGAATCAGACCGTCCGCTCCGGCCGCCACGCTGGCGACCGCCATGTCGGGAACAAGATAGGTGTGTCCGGTTCCATGGCTGGGATCGACAACGACCGGCAGGTGCGTCTTGTGATGCAGGTAAGGGACGGAAGCCAGTGGGAGCGTGAAGCGGGTGTGGTTCTCGAAGGTGCGAATTCCCCGTTCGCAAAGCATGACCTGCGTATTGCCTTCGTTGAGAATATACTCCGCCGCCAGCAGCAATTCCTCCATCGTGGCGCTGGGACCGCGTTTCAGCAGCACGGCGTTGCGGGTGTGACCGACCGCTTCCAGCAGCCGGTAATTCTGCATGTTGCGAGCTCCAATTTGCAGGACATCCGCGTATTTGGCCACGAGCTCCACATCCTCCGTCGACATCACCTCGGTGACGATCGCCAGGCCGGTTTCCTCGCGCGCCGAGGCGAGGAATTTCAAGCCTTGCTCCTTGAGTCCCTGGAAGCTATACGGGCTGGTACGCGGCTTGAATGCGCCGCCTCGTAACGCCGAGGCGCCGGCCGCTTTCACCGCCCGCGCCGTCTGAACGATCTGCTCCTCGGATTCGACCGAACAGGGGCCCGCGATCACCCCCACCGCGCCCGCACCCACGTGCAGGCCACCGACGACAATCTGCGTCGGGTCCTTCTTGACTTCGCGACTGGCGACCTTGTACGGCGCGAGAATCGGCACCACTTCGGCGACCCCTGGCCCCGATTCCAGCGACTGCCGGGTCTCTTCCCGCTTCACCCCGATGGCCGCTATCACCGTTCGCTCCGTGCCGACAATCACATGGGCCTTCAACCCCAGACCCTCGACCCGTTCCACCATATGCTGGACCTGTTCCTGGGAAGCTCCCTTTTCCATGACGACGATCATGACATGCTCCGTGGATTGCAAAAAAAGCCCCGCGAAATCAGGCTCGATTCGCGGGGCTTGAATGTTCGCTGCCGTGTCTGCCGCCCAGACCGGCCAATTAGCCCCGAATCCTCCAGCCCCGAAACTTCGTCGAGGCAGACGAAAACACTCGTAGGCCCAACCTGGACCGATCATCCAAACATTATGACCTTGCCTCAAGAGACCTGCAAGCGGCTGAAGAGTGAAGAGTGAAATTGCCGAGAGCGGAGGTCACCCTTCACTCTCAGCCCAGCAAAGGAATCAACATCCCGGCGCTGAAGCTGGCCAAGTTGGCAAGCGAGGAATACGCCAGTGCGATCCTGGGCGGGAACGCCTTGCGGGACGTCAAGACGAACGCCTCGACGACGACTGCCGCAAGTTCGCAAAATCCAAGCATCACCATTGTCGGGCCGACTTGCCCCGATACGATCATGGTGATCATGGTCGCACTCCAGACGATGGGAAGCGTCAGAGTGTTTCCCAGCAGGCAACGTACGAACAGACCGCGAACATTGGTCGGTTTGATCCGGGCGACAAAGATGCCAAGCACGATCGATTCTACGGCCAAGGTCACACAAAACGCGGTCAAGATTTCATGGCGGGCCAGGAGGATGAACCAGTCGATCACTTCCTGGTCGGTGGCGTCGTGCCACAATTCGGCGGAACCGTCGGAACGCAGATTCAGAAACCAGGTATTGAGGATCGGGTGCGAGTCAACCACATTGGAAAGAAATACCTGCTTTCGGTCGGGAAGCCAGACCGCCAGCCGGAATCGCGGCGCCGCCGCTTGAGGCATGTTTACCGCATCTTTGATGACGCCCTGCGTCGTTGTTATCCAGCGGCAGTCGTCGACCGGTGGCAGCGAACTTGACTCAAAGCCGTAAAACTTCTCCGCACGGTGCCCGCGTGCCGACGGGCTGCAGTCCAGAACGGCAAGTGCATACTTTTCGCCTCGCAACGGGTTTCCATCCCAAGTCATCGTCAGCCGGGGCGGACTCCCGATCTTAGGGCCGAAATCGGCGTGTACCTCGGCAACCGTTCCCAGGCTAAAAGCCAGAAACATGGCGAAACGTGCTGTTTTCATAGTGGCGAACGTCTTTTTTTGGCGATTCGGCCGGAACGATCGATGGCCCAACCGCGTCAAAAGCGACAGGCCGGATTTCGTCAGCGCAATGCAGGCGGATGAGCTGCCGTTGTGTAAGGCAGGAGAACACCACGCGGTTGCCCTCAAGCCACATACGCTATGATACCCGCCACGCAACAACTATTCCCCACAAGTAGCTCGAAACTTGTTTCGAGCATGACCGCAACAAACCCCCGCTTGATCGCCGCGCGACCCACCGACCCCGATTTCCATACGACCGTCCGACCATCCGGAGCACGCCGATCATGAATCCGATCCGCACCATTATCCGCGAATTCGCTCGACCTTGCACCACCAATCTTTGGGTCACCCTGAACGCGAACCCTCGCGCGGCGGGAATCGTTCGCGGGGCTCTCGCGGATCGACGATTACCGACTCGAAGCCTGCTCACGCTGGTGCTGGGCGCGATCCTGGCGGCTGCGGGATCAGCGGGATCCTCCAACGGAGACGACAATTCGAACGCCGCAGTGCCGGGAGCATTACCGCAGCCGAGTCCCGTCGCCTCTGGCTTGCAGCTGCGGGTGATCTCGGTTGGCAGTGGCGTCGACGAGCAGAAAGCGGACCTGCGGGAAGCGATCGTCTCCGAATTTGCTGAATGGCGTTCCGTGACGCTCTTGGCCGAACTGAAGAATGTCGGTGAAAAGCCGATTCGGCTGATGGGCGTGCGGTACGGCGATTCGGTATCGGGTCCGTATATTGGGAGGAGCAATTCGGATCATTTCGCGCCGGCCTTGTTTCGCTACGACTTCCTCACGCCGGCGGGGCAGGGGGTGAGTACGCCGCAGCGGACGCCTCGCGACGAGCAATTCCTGGAACTCAGTGGCGCCCAGGTCGAATCGCTTGGCCCAGGCGAATCGATGGTATGCCTGCTGCGGCCGTTGAAAATGCGGCATGATGCGCCGCATTGGCTGCCGTCCGGCGAGTTTTCCATCCGAGTCCGTTATCTCGGCGCGAGCCAAGCGGCGCAGACGGTCATGCACAAGCACTGGCCCGACAAAGGGTTTACGGGCCTGTGGCACGGGGAGCTGATCTCCAATTCGGTTCCGATCAAGATCGGCGAACGGCGGCCCCTGGAATTGATTTGGGGACCGGTGACGGCAGGGCTGCAGGCGGCCGCCGAGTTACGTGATTACGATACTTTCCGTCATGCGGACCGTAGCTTGCCGCGCAACGAATTCCCTCTGCAGGGCGCTGTTTCGTCCTATGTGCATGTGAAAAATTTCAGTGACCGAGTCCCAGTCGGACATTGTGCTCAAGGCGATGAGTGCTCGCGGCGACTAAGGAAGGAGTAACGGATGGCGATTCAGTGCAGTTACGATATCACGCGCAGCTGGGAGGAGAATTGTCAGCGAGGCCCGCAGTTCCTGGAACCAGCTGGTCCGGTTCCCGATGGCCCTTGGAAGACTTTCCTGGGCATGCCGGTCCGCAGCCGACTGGGGATCGCGGCCGGCTTGTTGGCGAACAGTCGCTGGGTATTACCCTACGCGAAACGCGGTTTCGACATTTTGACCTACAAGACGGTGCGGTCGGAAGCGCGTGAATGCTATCCGCTTCCCAATTGGGTATTCGTCGATGGTGAAGGGAACCCCGACGATCCAGCCGGTCCGGTGACGGTGACGGATCGAATCGGCGATGATCCGACGCGTATCAGTTCTTCCGTCTGTTTTGGGATGCCGTCGGTCGCTCCCGGTATTTGGCGCGATGACGTACGGCAGGCCAGGTCGGGGTTGGCTCCCGGACAGTTGCTGATTGTCTCCGTCGTCGCCACCCCCGGTCCGCGAGACGGTTTGGACGAGTTGGCCGACGACTTCGCGCGATGCGCCGCCTGGGCGGTCGCGTCGGGATCGCATGCGATCGAGGCGAACCTCTCTTGTCCCAACGTGTGTTCCGCGGAAGGCACGTTGTACCACGATGCCGAGGCCAGCCGACTTGTGGCCCAACGCATACGTGCGGCGATCGGATCGGTTCCACTGCTGCTCAAGCTCGGCGCGTTCCCGTCGGACGACGCGATGGTCCGCTTGTTCCGCGCCGTGAACGGATTGGCGGACGGCGTCACCATGGTGAATTGCCTCAGTCGCCCGGTGTTGCATCCCAATGGCGAACCGGTGTTCGGCGCCCGGTTTCGAATGGCGGGAGTTCTGGGGCGGTCGATCCATCGGCCGTCGGTGGAGATTGTGCGCGCCGCGAAGAATTGCCTCGAACGCGAAAAACTGTCGCTTCAGATCGCGGCGGTCGGCGGCGCCTCGACGATCGAAGATATCGCCGACTTCTTTCATGCCGGCGCCGACGCCGTGCTCTGCGGGTCCTCGCCGATGTACCTGCCCGATTTGGCGATCGAAGCCAAACGCCGGCACCCGGAGTGGTGAACCTCGACAGAGGTTCAAGTCGCCCCCCGCTTTTCGCCGATACTGACGTTGACATACCTTGAGGCTTGAGGTATTCCTCCGCACCATGAAACGCAATCGCGGCAATTCCGACTTTCTCAATGGCGTCCCCGAGCTGCTGATCCTGCATTTGCTGGCGGAGCGGCCTCGGTACGGCTACGAACTGGTCAAGACCTTGCGCGAGGCGAGCGGCGAGACGCTCGACTTTGGCGAGGGCTGCATCTATCCGATCCTGCATCGGCTGGAGGCGGAAGGCCTCCTGGAAAGCAGTCCGCAGTCGGTCGCCGGACGCCGGCGATTTGTTTACCGGGTGACGACGAGTGGCCGGGCGCGGCTCGACGAGTGCCGCAGTTCGTGGTCGAACATCGTCGCAGGGATTTCACGTGTGCTTCAAGGAGGAAGCCATGGACAGCCGGCAGTGGCTTGAGTCGGTGCTTGAAAAACTGGCACCCTGCAATCTGCCAATGAACTATCAACAGCGGCTCCTGGAGGAGCTCGCGCACCACCTGGACGATCTCATGGAGGAGACGATGAGCATCACTGTTTCTGTCGAACAACGTATGGGCGATCCTGGCCTTGTCGCAAACGCAGCGGCGGAGGCGCAGCGGCGGCGCGGATCACGGAGCTGGCTGGCGGTGCTGGCGAAGTTGTTTGGCTTCGTAGTACTTCCGTTACCGGCGGTGATCGTCATGTGGGGACTGATCGGTTGGTTGGGACTGGCCGTATTTGGATCGCTGCTGGGCACGTCGCGCGAAACACTGCCCGAATGGCTGAAAACGGCGATGAGCGAACATCAGGTGGGCATACGTATCGGCCTCTTGGCCTTACTCGTCGCAATCTCGAGTCTGGTGACGGTGGCTTACGGCGTGGTCGTGCGTCGTTTCGGCTTGAATTGGCGCTGGATGCTGATGGCGACGCTGCTCGTCGTACTAGTGACAGCTCCGCTGACAATGAAAATCGAGTACACGGGAGTGACGGGGCAGAACAGCATTTCCGCCGGCCTGGGATTTACCGGAGCGATCGCGCCGTTGCTGTTGCAGGGTGCGCTGCCACTGGTAGTTGGGCTCTGGTTTGTCGTGCGTCAGGCGCGGCAGGCCCGTGGATTCCTGGCTGGTTGTGCCTGAGGCGGCTCGGGGTCCGGCCGCCATTCCCGGATGGACGGCCGAACTGTGACAAACCCTCCGCTGACCGTTCTCTCCAACGCGAAACAATCGTTGCGCATTCCAACATCGGTCGGCGGCTCCAGAGTATTCCACTGCTGCGCCAAAAGGCGTAAGACCGGGCCGCGGTCCCCTGATGACCGGAGAGCTGCGGAGCTCTACGATGGTGGTAACTTTGCCCGGCACCCGGAGCCATTGGCCATTATCAGGAGCGGAACTATGACTCGATCGAACCCCCGTTCACGTCGTGAATTTCTATGGAACAGCCTGACTGCATCGGCCGCCTTGACGGTCGTGCCGTCCCACGTGCTGGCGCGCAATGGCTCGGTCGCGCCGAGCGGAAAAATCGCACTGGGCATTATCGGCATCGGCCCCCGCTGCACCTATGACTTGAAGTCGATCTTGCCGTTTGACGACGTGCGTTGCCTGGCGATCGCCGACGTCCAGGCGTCGCGGCGCGACGCCGGCAAGAAGCTGGTCGACGAGCACTATCGTAACGCCGATTGCCGCCTCTACCGCGACTTTCGTGAATTGCTGGACCGCAAAGATATCGACGCGGTGCTGATCGCCACCGGCGATCGCTGGCATGCGGCGGCATCGATCCTTGCCGCCAAGGCCGGCAAGGATGTCTACAGCGAGAAACCGTGCGGGATCACGATCTCGGCCTGCCAGGAACTGGCCGACACGATGCACCAGGAGAAGAGGGTCTTTCAGGCCGGCACGCAGCGTCGCAGCGTTCTGAATTTCCAGAAAGCGGTCGAGTGGGTCCATCAAGGAAAGCTCGGCAAGCTGCACACGATGCATGCTTCGGTCTACGTTCCGCAGCTCGACAACACCTGGTTGCCTGCCCAACCGCAGCCGCCGCGCGAACTGGTCGATTGGAATTTGTGGCTTGGCCCCGCCGCGTGGCGGCCGTTCAATCAGGCCTATTGCGACGGCAAGTGGCGCGGGCATTGGGATTTTGATTCGGGCGCCCGTTTACTCGACTGGGGCGCCCATACGGTTGACCTGTGCCAGTGGGCCAATAAAGCCGACGATACGATGCCAATCGAATATGAACCGAACGAAAACAACATCGTCTGCCGTTATGCCAATGGTGTGAAACTGGTCATCGATTTTCTGCCGCAGCCGTTTGGCGATCGCTCGCCACAGTATATCACTCGACTGGGCACGTGCCCGGTACGCTTCATCGGCGATGCGGGTTCGGTGGAAACGGGCGACTCCGGCGAAATTGTCGCGCAGCCGGAATCACTGCAGAAGGAGTTGCCGGATGGTTCGAAGCGCGTCGTGGGGCTGGATGTGACCGCGCATGCCCGGAACTTCTTTGATTGCATACGCTCACGAACCATGACGGCCGCAAATCAAGACGTCATGCGACGCTCGCACATCGCCAGCCATGCCGCAGCGATCGCCTGGATTCTCGGTCGCAAGCTGCGAATCGACCCGGTCAAGGAGGAGTTCATCGGGGATCCAGAGGCCAATCTGCTGCGGACTCGCCCCCAGCGCGCCTGGGCGACCTGAGACGGACACCGCGGTGGCGTTCGCGCCGCCGGCGCGATCGACGCGCGCTGGAGCCTGGTCAGAACAGTTCGTTGATCGGCCGACCCGCACCGACGATGCTGACCGGTCGACCGCTGGCGTCTTCGAAGTGGGTGTCGAGCGGTATTCCGAGTTGGCGGTAGATCGTGGCGAGCAGGTCGAGCGGGGAGACGGGTCGTTCGAGGACACCGCCGCCCCATTTTTCGCTGGCGCCAACGACGCGGCCGCCTTGGATTCCACCGCCGGCCAGCAGCACGCTGAAGCAGTCCGACCAATGGTCGCGTCCGGAGTGGCCGTTCATGCGGGGCGTGCGGCCGAACTCGCCAACGCAGTAGACCAGTACGTCGTCGAGCATTCCTCGCTCTTCAAGGTCGACAATCAGCGCGGCGATCGCCCGATCGAGCGGAGGGAGGTGTTCGTCCAGTCCTTTGACGATGTCGTTGTGATGGTCCCAGTTTCCGGTGTTGATATTGACGCATCGCGCGCCGGCCTCGATCAATCGTCGCGCCAACAGCGCACTCTGTCCGTACCGGTGTCGGCCATAACGGTCGCGAAGCTCCGCCGATTCCACGCTGATATCGAATGCGGCGCGCATCCGTTCCCCCGACACCATTTCCAGTGCCTGCCGCTTGAACGTGTCGAGCCCATCCATGACCCCCGATTCGTCGATCTCACGGCGAAGCGAATCGAAGCTGTCGAGCAGTCCGCGGCGCTTGGCCACGTTCGCCGCGGTGAGCCCGCCGGGCAAAGTCAGGTTCGGCACCTTGAAATCGCTGGCATTGGGATCGCCACCGACCTCGAAAGGGTTGTAGGCCTTTCCAAGATAGACCGCGCCTTGATAGCCGAATGCCTCCAGCCGCGGGATCGTGATATACGCGGGCATCGGAGGTCGCCGCGAGCCCACCGACCGCGCAATGACCGAACCCAACGACGGCTTTTGCGCCGCATTCCGCGCCAGCGTCGGTCCGAAGTAGCCGGTCTGCATCCAGTGGGCGGACGGCGCATGGATCCCGTTTTCGTGGTGCACCGAGCGGACAATCGCAACCCGCCGCATCACTTCCGCTTGGCGCGGCAGGCGTTCGCCCAGTTGGATGCCGGGAACCGTCGTACCGATCGGCTGATACGCGCCTCGGTATTCCATTGGCGCCGCGGGTTTCAAATCGTAGCTGTCTTGTTGACTAATCCCGCCATCGGTCCAGAAGACGATGATCGACTTGCCCGACGCTGCTTTACCGGCCTCCGTGGCCCGCGCGTCGCAGCGCAGCAGGTCGGCCAGTCCCAATCCCAGAATCGGACCGCCCACCTGCAACAGCGCGCGCCGCGTGGGTCGGTTGTCGAGCCCGCATCCAGGTTTCGGTAGCTGCATCATCGGTCGCAGTGGCCTCAGTGGTTAAACAGGAACTCGTTTGTCGCAAACAAGGCCCAGAGCAGCGAGCGGCAGGCTTCCGCCCGGTCGGCGGTTTCCGATTCGAGGAAATTCACGGCCGTCCGCAGTTCCTCGTCGCGCGCGGGCCGGCTCAATATTCGCGGGAAGATCTCGTGGACCAATTCTGTGGCGGGCTTGTCGAGGGCTGCCAGTCGGGCGGCGTAGCCCGCGGGATGCAATAACTTCCGTTGAATCTCCGAGGAATTCACGAGTTCCAACGCCTGCCCCAGCGACGGTGCATCGGTCCGCTCGCATTCGCAGGCACTCAGTCGCGACGGCCGGCCAAAAACATCCAGAAAATGGGCTGCCACATTCTCGTCGGGGAGGTCGATCGACCGCGTTCCGGGCGATACGCCGGGAAACTCCGTCGGCACATCCAGCACCTGACTCAGGGCGTCGATCAGCACTTCGGCCTGCAGTCTGCGTGGATAGAACCGCGCAAACGACTGCGAATCGGCGATGTTGTTTTCGGTAGGCGTTGCCTGCAGCGCATAGGCGTGGCTGTTACAAATCGCGCGAATCAACTGCTTCACATCGTACCCGCTGGCGACGAATTCGTACGCCAGAGCGTCCAACAGTTCGGGATTACTTGGTGGATTGCTGTCGCGCGCGTCGTCGATCGGATGCACAATGCCTCGGCCCAGAAAGTGGGCCCAGAGTCGATTCGCCATCGTCCGCGCGAAAAAGGGGTTGTCGGCGCGGGTCATCCAGCGCGCCAGACTTTCACGCGGGTCGTCGCCGGGCTTCAAGTCCAAATCGGTTCCACCCAGCGGTCGAGGGCGAACCGTCTTGCCCGTCCGCGGATCACGGACCTCCGTGTGATCCTTGACAAAGATCGACTCGTCGGTCGGCACCTCGGCGTCGGCAAAACCACCCTTGCGCCCCACCCGCGAAAAGACGGCCGCCAGCCCGAAATAGTCCGCCGTACCCCAGCGCTCCGTCGGGTGATGATGGCATTGCGCGCATTGCACCCGCACCCCAAGAAACGCCTGGGCTACCGACTCCACAAATTCCGGAGGTTTGCGTACCGTGCGGTACCAGACCGTGGGCGGGTTTTCGTTCTGCCTGCCGGCGGCAGTCAGAATCTCCGTCACAAAGCGGTCGTATCGCTTATTCGACGCAATCGAATCGCGAATCCACGACGCGAACAAGGCTGTCCCCGCCCGCTGTTGGCTCGTCGAATACCCCGCACCCCGATTACGAAGAATGTCGGCCCACTTCAGCGCGAAATAACTGGCGTACTCCGGGCGATCAAGCAGACGATCGATCAGCCGCTCCCGCTTGTCGTCACGCGTGTCCGCGCGGTACGCCGACAGTTCGTCCGGCGTCGGCAGGGTGCCGCAGATGTCGAGCGTAACACGTCGGAGAAAAGCGGCATCGTCCGCCATCGGCGAGGGCACGATTCCCAGCCGACGCCATTGTCGAATCAACATCCGATTGATTTGCGTGTCGGGGATCGGTGGATCCAGTCGGTCGAGGACGGCCTGAGCCGAGGCCAGATCCTCGGGCTTGTCCACAAACGGCACCGTCGCTCGAAAGGTCGCGATCTGTTCGCCAAATCGGGCCATTACGGCCGCCACGCCTCGGCGATCGCCTACCGTGACTCCACCGACCGTATCGACGCTGATGATGCCCGGTTCATTGGATTGGTAGATCGTTTGACGCGTAACGTCGCGGGTGCTGCCATCGGAGAGGAACACCGTCACCCGCAACTGCAGGCTGGCATTCGAATCGAGAACCCGCTCGGCGGGATCAATTTCGATCCGCAGCGGCCGCGCATCGCCGGGGTGAGGTGGCAACGCACCCTGGGCGATCCAGCCACGCAGGATTCCGTATTCGTCACTCGCCTCCTCAAGCCGGCGGCCGCCACCATGCGGTACCCGCGCCGTCGCCTTCAACAGCAGTAAACTGCGATCGGGCGCGGCAATCGAGATTCGCCGACCGCGCGATTCCGTGACTAAGGACTCGTAGTCGAATTCCGGTTCGAAGCCCAACAGCGATAGTCGAAACCCGTTTTGCCCGGTCGCCTTGCCGTGGCAGCCTCCCCCGTTGCAGCCCAGCCGCGTCAGTACCGGCACGACTTCGGTGCCGAAGAATACCCGCCGCGCACCGGCTGCGAGTTCCTCATCCGTGGAGCCGCCTGCCCTCGCTTCGCTGTTTGCCGTCTCGCCCGCGGCGAGTGGAACCGCCAATCCCAGAACGAGGATTCCAACCGCGAGTGTCGCCCAGGCGCGGGTCGACATCAGGCCAGATGGCGTCGAGCCATGCACCCAACCAGCGATCCCGACATGCCAATTCACTCGACGATCTCCAAGGGCAAATACTGGCCGCCAAAAAAGCTCGGACTGTCCTCAACGACGCCAACGGTAAACAGGCGCAGAAACGACGCCGTTCCCAAGGGAGCATCCTCGTTCACGACTATCTGCAAAGAACCCGTCTGCGCTTGTCCAACAAACGTCTCGCCGCGCCCGCGCAGCCCGGGGACATTCGTCACGACACCGGGAACCGCAAGCTCTGTATGCATCTTACCAATGAATCCATTCACCCGTCTGCACGAATACGCCACCGTTATCACTTCGCCTCGCTTTGCCCTGGCTACCGTGAAGGGAGCAAGCTCCACCACGAACGCCGCCGGCTGCAGATCGATCGTCACGGCGTTGCTGTAAACCGTCGCGGCGGCAACCTTGCCATCGGCACCTATTGTGGACGAGTCGGCGCGAACGACAAACGAATACGGACCCGTAGGCAAAGTCGACGGAAGATAGAAGCTCAAGTAACCCGCGGACTCACCCGCCGAAAAGGTAACGGGCGGCGGCGCCAACGACGATGGAAGGCCGACAAGCTGCAGGCGGATCGGCGCGGCGGGCTGGTTCCCGATACGCTCCACGCGCACCGCCACGTCGACGATGCCACCCGGTGAATGGCGAGCGTGCAGTTTGCCATAAAGATGATGCTCCACAACCTGATGCGCGTCCGCGGAGATGCGCAGGCTGGCCTGGCCACCTGTCATGTACGGCAGCCGGCTGGGGATGCGCGCCCAGCCGGTCGGGGTTCCGGATCGCACCACGGTGGCGCCGCGTACGACGCGTCGCGCCTCATTGACCGACGAGGCTCCCGGCGCGTCGTTCTTCTCCTGCCGCTTTGCGGCCGACGAAGACTCGACAAGCTCGGCGACAAGCTGCAACTCGCCAATTCCTCCGACGGCCGACGCGTCTGCCGATAGCATGATGGTGGTGCGGTCGACGCCCGGACCAAACCATGCCTCGTCGCAATGCAGGCCGGGCAGCAACTGCTCCGCGGTGACTCGAATCGAACCGTCGCAACCTCGCTGCCGCTGCGCAAGCAACTCGATCGCCGTTCGCCCGCCTCGCGGCACAAAGAGTCCACTCATTCCGTCGCGACGAGGTACGGCGAGAACTCGGAAGTCCGCTTCCTCGCGCCGAACACCCAACCGATACCAGCGCCGCGCGGCATCTTGATTGCCTTGGGACAAATTCCGTACGGCAATCCAGTAGCGACCGTCGCGTGGACAGACCCAGCGTCCCTCCGCGTCACGATGCTGCGTCGGCAATCCGTCGATCCCATCTCCAAAATCATCGTCGAACTGCGCAAGTTCGCTCTGCCGCTCCGCATCGAAGACGCTGATCCGAAGGTCGACCGAGGACGCGATTCGCTGGCCCATACCGTACAGGAAGAGCACTTCACCGCGTCGCGCCGAGATGGAATGCCAAGCAACGGACTCGTCCGCCGCGAATTGACCGCTCCATTCGCACGGGATCGGCAGTTCACCGACCCGTTCACCCACGACATCACCCACGCCTTTACCCAAAGGCGCCGACGACGTTGAGCCAAAACCGGGGTCGACAACGATCGGGACGTCGCTGAGCCCGATGAGTATCGGCGCATGCGCTCCGGGTGGCAGGTACGGGAAGGCCGATTCCGAATGCACGATCTGCGATAGTTGCATTGGCACTCGAAGTGGCCATGCGGGATGGGCGACGGACGCCGGGATCTCGACTCGCAGTTGATCCAGTGGCTCGTTCGCAGGTGGACGGCCCGGGACCGGCCCAGGGTCACCCGCCGCGGCAGGTTCGACCGGCGGAAACCGCTGTGACAAGTTCCAGCCAACCAAGGTAACGTTCGCAGCTTTGCCTCGTTCGATCACCTGGGGCACGGAAAAAAGCACGCGTGGGCCGGTATCGATGTCCAGGCGATAATAATGTTCGGCGGTCGCCGAAGCCGTCAGATCTTGAATCTGTACGTGATAGTCTCCATCGTCGGGGACGCGGAAGTCGATCAGCGGGTCGATACCAAACCAGCCTCGATTGGCTGCCAGACGCCGACCGGAGGAGTCGTAAAGTTCCAGCACCGCTCGCAAACGAGATTCGATGCGTTCCGCCCAGCATTCGATCACTACCCGCTGACCGCGCCGAGCCGTGAATTGAAAGCGGTCGAGATCGCCCGGTTTATCGATGCGACCGTTGACGACAACATTCAGGGGTACCGACATCGAACCGGCTGAAGGTTCCGCCGATTCCACCTCGATCCGCTCGACGCGATTCCCGACCTGAAAACTGCGAGGGGCGCTGAATCCCGCATCGTTGACTGCCCAAAGGTCATACAGGCCCGGCTGGACATTGGGAGCGACTCGCAGCAAAAATCGGCCGTCGGGTAAACGTTCGCTTTGAATACCAAGCTCGCCGGAATAGAGTTGCCGAACATCCGCCAGTCCCGTGCCGGCAGATGTTACCTCAACGGTCGTTCCAGCTTGCGCGCCGGCGGGAAACAGCGTGTTGAGAACGGGAGCTTCCTGAGCCAGCAAAGAAATCGACAAACACTCCATTCCCAACAAGACGACGATCATCGACGGGCGCTGCACGACTGTTGCCCCTGCAAGTTGACGTTGAAGTCGAATGGATGCCTGCTCCGATGCACAGTTCCCCGACTTCTACCACGCGATGCGACGGGTTGCAACCGTCAGCGTGGCACCCCACAGTGTGGCACCCCACCGCGTGCCACTGGCAGTCCGCCGGGAACGACCTCACGTTGCAGAAAAGTCCCGCCGGCGGACCGCCAGTGCCGACGGCAATAGACGGCGTGGAGGAATTGTCAGGATAGATCTTATAGAAAATTATTATACCCACTAGGTGGGATTGGGGGGGGCCACTGGCTCGGAATTCCCGAGCCAGTTTGCCTACGGAATCTCTGGAGCGGTATCGGTTTGTTTGAGATATAGAGGGCCGGTGAGCCGAATCGGCGTAATGTCGAGGTGAATGTTGACGATCGTGTAATCGTCACCGCCAAACGACTCGGTCTCCCAACCCATCGTATCGGCATCGCGGAAGAAACGGAATTCGAATCCGTCGACGGGCCCAAGTCGTGCCGCGGCACCGTCGAACGCCAACCCGAAAGCCTCGTCATGCCGATTGTCAAGCAATTTATACATCACGTCGAGTACCGCGGTATTGCCCAGGATGTCGTTGGAGAAAACCCGGTGTCGAAACAGCGGGTGGAAGTCGGGGGCCTGCGGATCGACGCGTCGATCCGCGGCCTTCTCCGGCGAGGGCGTGACTTCCAGCGTTTCCAGGTTGATCGAGTCGCCTCGATCGAGATAGGTCAATTTCGCGTTCTTCAGGTTGAAATGTTCCAATCGGTCGTCGCTGCTGGCTTCCGACAGGTCCATCACGATTGCCCCACGGTAGCCGATCACGCGGGCCTCGTCGTTCTGCACGACCACCGCGCTGTCTTCATCCACCCCGATGCCATATCGGAACCCATGTTTCTGCATCGCCACGAGTGCCCGAGCGAATCGGCCTCGCACCAGGCAGTGTTGGTCGACGAACCAATCGGGATCCATGAACCCCAGTCCCGTATCCACCTCTCTACCCATGGAGATCCCGTTGAGCATCGTGCCCAGCACCGAACGTCCATTGCGATACATGATTCGGCTCATGACCGCCGCACCAGCACTGGTACCGGCGATCACGCCGCCGTGCCGGTAGACGTCCCAAATCGCATCCAGCAAGGGGGTATTGTTGCCGGCGTCGTCCATTAAGACCTGCTTGATTCTCGACTGCTCTCCGCCGATAAAGAACACGCCATCGGACTGCCGAACCCGGTCGGACTGATCGGGGTCGCTCACCACTTCTTTGTGGTCCTGATCAAATCCCCGCA
Organism: Planctomycetota bacterium; assembly: GCA_016872775.1. Taxonomy (GTDB): domain Bacteria; phylum Planctomycetota; class Planctomycetia; order Pirellulales; family Pirellulaceae; genus VGZA01. The sequence goes on from VGZA01000001.1 coordinate 79,131, forward strand.
GGGCCACGGGCACAATAAAGGCGTCGGCTCCCGCCTGATTCAAGACCCGAACGATATCGGTGCCGTACTCGACCGGGTACCCACTGGCCGTGGGAATGACCGCAATTTTGCCGCCTCGTCCCCCCGCAAGCTCCACGATTGTCGACCAGATTGCCGTATTGTCGAAACGCTCTGACCCGCCGATGATCACCAGCGAGCCTTTGACCAATTTGTTGGATTCGGGCCGGTCGAGGGTCGCGCCGCCAGGCGTTTCGGCTCGATTTGACCCGCCAGTCAGGCTAAGGATCAGCAAGCTGGCAAGTACGGTGGCGAATCTGCGTGAAGTCGGCGACAAACGGGTGGACGACGAGGAAACCAGATTCGGCCCATCGATCATTCGGGAGTAACCTTCCATATCACCTTCAGGACGAGCGGTTCGACGCCCGGCCCCCCCTCCGAATTGGAAAACTCCTTTTCTCCGTTGCTTCCGGTGGACGTTAAAGTCCATCAGCTCCATGGATCAATGCCGCAGGCTACTTGAATCGGCCTATCCTGTCCAGATCGATGTCCGTTTATCCGATCCGGGTGGTGTAGCCGCCCGCGGAAATAGCACCCATTTACTATCATACGTCCGACTCGCTTTGTGAGCCGAATCAAATTGCGGGAAATGTCGCATTTCCCGAAAAAGGAGCCGGGAAAATTTCTCTTGAATGATTTGGCCCCATCGGACATAACACTGGGACGGATCAACTTCCATGGATTAGAAAGGGGTGGACAGTAATGGATCAACCGCGACGCACATTTCTTTGTGGCATTGTCGGCGTCCCAGCGATGCTCGCCTGCCTGCCCGCGAAAACGGTTTTCTCGGCCGATCGGACTCCGGTCGACTCCGCAATGGGCTCCCTGCTGATCATTGGTGGCTCGGCGCGAACCGACAACCAGGAAATCTGGGCGGAGATGATCCGGCTTTCCGGCGGAATCGGGAAGCGAATCGCTGTAATCCCGACGGCGAGCGGGGTGCCGCTCCGCAGCGGCAACCGTACGGTTTCCTTCCTGAATTCGAAAGGCGCCGATGCCTTCCTGGTGCCGGTCGCGGCCAAGGATGTTGAACCCGCCTGGCAGCCCAATATCGCTCAGGATGACTCCTGGGCGGAGGTTGTGCGAGCATCCGATGGGGTCTTTTTTCTTGGCGGCTCGCAAGGACGAATCCGGGACACGCTGGTCGACGAGCAAGGACGCAATTCGCCTCTGCTGAACGCCATCTGGGATGTTTACCGCCGCGGCGGCGTCGTGGCCGGCTCGAGCGCCGGGGCGGCGATCATGAGCCAGGTGATGTTCCGCGAAGCCGGCGTCGTGCTGAACACGATGATTAACGGCGTCAAAATGGGGAAGGAACTCGACCACGGCCTGGGGTTCCTCGCCCCGGACTGGTTCGTCGATCAGCACTGCTTGGTGCGAGGCCGATTTGCGCGGTCGCTGGTCGCCATGCACTCCCAGTCGGTGCCGTTCGGCGTCGGTATCGATGAGGATACCGCGCTCGTGGTCGAGAAGGGGACCCAGGCTCGAGTCGTAGGCTACCGCGGAGCGATCGTGATGGACCTGTCGGAAGCCCGATCGGACGAGGCGTTAGGGAGTTTCAACGTTCAGAATGCTCGGCTCACCTACCTGGATCGCGGAGACATGATCAACCTGGCGACGCGGGAGGTCACCCCCTCGACCGCCAAGGCCGAACGGAAGATTGATCCGCATGCGCCCGGTTTTCGTCCCTCCAGCAGTCGAAAGCTCTTCTTTAACGACATCCTGGCCAACACCACGCTGTTGGACGTCTTGCGACGGATCATCGATCACAGCGATGGGACAGCCGTGGGACTCGCATTCGACGGGTCGAAGGCCCAGGAAGGTTCGACGATTGGTTTTGAATTTCGGTTCTATCGCGCGTCCGACAGCCTGGGCTGGGAAACGGAAATCCACGGCGCGACCGATATGACGATCCAGAATATCCACCTCGACATCCGGCCAATCGAGATCCAGGGCCCGCTCTATACGGACTACGCCAAGGCCCCCGCAGCCCTGGCGGCACAACCCAAATAACGTAACTCGAAACTTGTTTCGAGCCGTTCACGCGCCGAACACACCCGGTCCCCCGCAAACATTCCATCCCCCTGCGAAACCATCGCGGCGTTCGGCATCGTGCGACGACCCTCCAGCTTGACGGGTTGTCGGAGAATCTGGGAGTTCGCGAAGCGCAGAGGCATGAGTGGATGGGTGGCACGATTTTTCGGCGCAGCGTCGCGCCGCGTTGGGATGGCTCGGAGCAACGGTCGAGGTCGAGCGGAGATTCTCGAAACAAATTTCGAGCTACGTTCGGCCGCCGAGCGGGGTGGCGTGCTAGCAGAGGGGCAAGCGGCTTCCGCTTCGTTTAACTCTGCGAATTCGGCAAAGTCAGCCCCGGTTTCCTGCCGATCATGGGAAAGCCAAATCGCGCGATGCGCCCCGGATCCGAGCAGCGATTCATGTGGTGTTCCACCTGTCAACAAGACGTGCCCGCCATCGTTTTGCCTGGGAGCGACGATCCGCAACGTTGCTGCGCGCGCTGCAAACGGCGGTTTGAACTGACGACTGGCGGCGATTTGGCCGAAAAAAACGCAGCAAGTGGGGGCGCTGTTACGGAGGCCCGGGGCGTTCCTCGCCCCGCGTCTGGCTCCGAGGACCATCGGCTGCTGTTCGATACCTGGAAGCTGGACGAAGAACTCCGTGCCGCCGACGACTTATTGCGCCGGATTGGACTACCTGCCCGGCCGCTGGAGAACCCGCTGACCGCAGACGTCGAGCAACGGCGAGCGGAACTGGCGATGCGGCGAGTCAATGCTGCCCATGCACCGACTCAGACTCCAGCGAGACGGACGCAAACGCCAGAAGCGGAGCACGACGCCCCTGACCGTTACCCTGCCCGCCGCACCTCCTGGATCGCCTGGCTGGCGCTCGGCTTCGGCATCACCACGCTGGTCTGCGGCGGCGTCTTGATCGGTTGGTCGCTCGTGGCACCCCGACCGGATCTCTGGAATATTGGTCTCCCGTTGGCGCTGATCGGCCAGGCGGCGGTTGTGATCGGTCTGCTATTGCAACTGGACCGGCTGTGGCAGAGCAGCCGCGCGACATCGGAAGCGATTCAGCAGATCGACGGCGAAATTGAACACTTGCGGCACTCCACGCGGCAGATTGCCGCGCACCGCTCGCCATCGGCCCAGTCGTTTTACGCGCATTGGGCAGACGGTGCCGGCCCGCACTTGCTGCTCACCGACCTCAAGGGACAGCTCGATCTGCTCTCCGAACAACTCGCCGACCGGGAACGCCGTCAGCTTTAATCCGACTTGCCGCGCTCGTTCGGTTTCAGGTGTCGTTGGCTGCGTTGACGGGGACTTCGTCGTGCAGTTGCTTGAGCAACGTGCGGACCAGTTCGTCCTTTGCACCAGCGAGGGGCAGGGCAGCGCGGAGGAATTTTTCGGCCCGCTCGCGATCGGAATCCAGCAGTTGCATGACGCCCAGTAAGACGATCGGCGTGGCGTCGCGTGGCTGATCAAGGGCCCGTCCGGCAAGCATTTCGAGGTGCGAGTTCTTCGCGGCATTGTCGGGCCCGTAGACGGAGTCGAGCGAGAAGGGGTTTCGAACAAAATCGGGGTCGAGTCGAATTCCTTTCAGGCAGGCATTCAGTGCGGCGTCGTAGCGCCGCGTCGCGACATAGGCCAGCGTTTGACGGAACAACGGCATCGCCAGGTCGGGTGCCGCCGCTGACGCTTGCTGGTATTGCTGCAAGGCGCTCTCATAATTCTGCCGCGAAAAGTGATGGTCGCCGATTTCGGCATAGCGTTGACATCGATCGCGGGCCGCAGGAAGGGAAACGCGCACGCGCGGTTTCAGCACGAGGGGCGGATCGTCGGCGGCCTGACGCGGCGGGACAACTGCATCGTCGGCATGATCCGCCCTGGCGGCGTTCCGATCCGCCGCGTCACCTCCGCCGGCAAGCGGTGGCAATACGATGATCGTATTATTCCGCGGCGCGGGCGGAGCGTAGTAATCGACCCACGGTACGAATCCCCAGGGCGCACCGGCTCCGATGCCGAAGTAATTCGCTCCGTAGCCCCAGCCCGAAGAGTAGCCATATCCAAGTCCATAGTAGCCGATACCGCTGAAGGCATAATTCGGCGCGTAGATCGGAGGATCGATCGGCGGATAACAAGAGTAGTCCGAACGGTAACGCACTGAGTAATAACTCGGAAAGCCCACCCCGATTCCCGCACGCACAACCGCGCCCTGCGTTACGTGCCGATGCCCGCCTCGCCCGTGCCAACCCGGATCCGCCGAAAGTTTTCCCGTCAACAGCATTGCGCTGAACAGTATCATGAAAAATTGTCGTGATCGCATTGCCGACTCCCTTGGAATAACTACCGGACTCGTCACCTTCCCGCGGCTGGCATCCAACGAATTATCCGCCGTCGGCGGCAATCGAGCAAGAGAAATGTACCGAACCGCTTCAGCCAAGAAACCGGTTCAAGGCCGCGAGGGCGGCGGGACAGAATTGCCGTGGGGGGATCTGCCAAATCTGGGGATTGAGCAGTTCCACCGCGACACAACCCTGGTAGCCAATTTCGCGCAATCGCCGTACCAACGGCTCCCGCGGGATATCGCCATCCCCCGGCAGCACACGGTCCGCGTCGGCGGCGAACTCACGCGGTATTCCCGCGAGATCACAGACCTGGACGTGAAACAGGTTTTCCCGCGTGAGGCATTCCAGGTCCTCGGTTTTGCTCGGGCCGACATGAAAATGAAAAAGATCGAGGCAAAGTCCCAGGGCAGGGGAGTCCGCCTCTTCAATCATGGCAGCGGCGGACTGCAGGTTATTACCGAAAGCTGACGAGGCCTGGAATTCCAGGGCCAGTTTGATGCCGTGAGCATCGGCTGCGCGCGCGGCCTCCCGCAGCGATACCCGCACCCGCTCCAGGTCGAGCGACGTCAGTGGGGCGCCTACATCGCAGGCGATGACCAGGGTCGCGATCCCCAGATCGCGGCACAGTCGCAGCCGCCGTTCGAACAGTTCCCATGCCGAGCGGCGGGCTTCGCCCTGGCTTGCGAGGATCCCCCCCTGATAACTGGCCACCGCCAATTCCACCGCATGCTGGTCGACCAGTTCCCGGATTTCGTTCAACGAACGTCGACGCAGGCAGTCCTCGAGCTTTGTGAGCCACACATCGATTGCGTGACAATCGCCCGCCGCATACTCCTCAATGTCCGATTCGAACGGCGCGTGCAACGACGAGACCTGACTGATGGCGGGCTTCATGGCGATAGTCTTTGCCGCAGTTCGGCGACGCAGTCGTGCAGATTGACGCGCCACTGCCGCAGAGTATCGCGATCGCGAATGGTGACCGTCTGATCCTGCAACGTCTGGCTATCGACCGTGATACAGTACGGCGTACCCGCCTCGTCCTGCCGCCGATAGCGCCGACCGATCGCGCCTTTTTCGTCGTAGAATACGTTGAAGTTCCTCTTCAAGTCGCGGTAGATCCGCTGCGCCACTTCGGGCATGCCGTCTTTCTTTACGAGCGGAAATACCGCGGCCTTGATCGGCGCGATACGGGGATGGAGTTTCATGACGATGCGCGTCTGCATCACTCCGTTTTCATCGGGCGCCTGGTCCTCCGTATAGGCTTCGCAGAGAAACGCCAGTGTCGCTCGATCCGCGCCGGCGGAAGGTTCAATCACATGCGGGATGAATCGCGCATTGGTGAGCTCGTCACGGTAGCTCAAATCCTTGCCGCTGCCGCGCCAACGGGGTTTGCCGTCGGGACCGGTTTCCAGCTTCAGCGGGCGCGTACTGGGGTCGAGCTTGCCTTCCATGTGGCTGCGCAGATCAAAGTCGGCTCGATGCGCCACCCCCTCCAGTTCGCCGTACTCGCCGGAGTTCAGAAACGGAAACGCGTATTCGATGTCCGAAGTGCCGCAGGAGTAATGACTGAGCTCATCGGCAGAATGCTCGCGCAGCCGCAGCCGATCGCCGGCCAGCCCCAGGTCGACATACCACTTTAGCCGCCGGTCGCGCCAGTATTGATACCATTGGAACGACGAGTCGGGATGGCAGAAGAACTCGATTTCCATCTGCTCGAATTCACGCGAGCGAAACGTGAAATTTCGCGGCGTGATTTCGTTACGGAAGCTCTTTCCGGTCTGGGCGATTCCGAACGGTATTCGCACCCTGGTGCTATCCAGCACATTCTTGAAATTGACAAAGATGCCCTGTGCGGTTTCCGGTCTCAGGAACGCCGCGTCGTCCTCGCCGCCCAAAGCGCCCACGATCGTCTTGAACATCAAGTTGAATTCGCGCGGCGGCGTCAGCGTGCCCAGCTGTTTCGCGTCGGGACCCAGGACCTGCGCCAGATCCGTGACGGTAATCAGTGAGACCAGATCGGTCTCCCAGGTCAGGTCGCCCGCATCCTTGCCGCGCAAATTGAAGTACTTCAACGCCCGCTGTTGCACGTCCGACCGCTGTTGTTCGTCCTCGACCGCGGTCGCGACGAAAAGGCGCTTTCCATCGTGGCTCACCCAGCGGCCTTTGACCTGGTCGTGCCGGTACCGTTTTTTCGACTCGCGGCAGTCGACCATGAAATCGTGAAACAGGTCATAGTGGCCGGAACATTTCCAGACCTGGGGGTGCATGATGATCGAACAGTCCAGGCCGACCATTTCATACGCCTCCGGAGCACCGGCCGGAACGCCCAGATCGTCATGCCCGCTGACCATGTCGCGCCACCAGGCTTCCTTCACATTCCGCTTGAGTTCCACCCCCAGCGGCCCGTAATCCCAGAACCCGTTCAGCCCCCCGTAAATCTCGCTCGACTGAAACAGGAATCCCCGCCGCTTGCACAGCGAGACCAGTTTGTCCATTTCCATCGTGGAACCTCCTCCAGGGGTCGCAAGGCCAGAACAAAGTCCAACAGTTTAATCACTGGACCTTGTCATGGTCCATGCGTCGCGCCGACGTTCGACCGTCACCGGACCCCGGCAGGCGATCTCCAACGATGCCGAATCGTGATCTACAACGATGCCGAATCGTCGCGGAGTTCCCTGGCTCGTGGCGAATTTCACCTGCCCGTCCGTCTTGGCGTCTCGGGCGGTCCCGGGGGCCAGCCTTGCCGATCCCGGTTCTTGGCTCTAGAATCAGCACCGTCGATCCGGCGTCCGGGAAACGGCGCCAAGGCAGGATCGGAAAGCAGCCAGAGTGGCGGAATGGCAGACGCGCCGGATTCAAAATCCGGTGTCCGATAAGGACGTGTGGGTTCAAGTCCCTCCTCTGGTACTTCTTCGCTAAAAATTCACGGTAAACTGGGTGTAGAAGAAATCGGCGTCACCCCGGAACGGCACGTTCGGCGTCAGGCGATAGTAGTCGCCGGCGAAAAAGTGTGAATAGCCGAAGACCAGGTCCATGCGCGGCTTCAGCTTCCAGGTAGCAGTCAGGTCGATTTCGTGACCCAGGTCGGCACTGCGCGGCGCGGTGGCTCCGTTGAACGCCGACATGTTCAGGTTGTACGGAGAATCGTTCTTGTTCTCCAGGAAGAAGTAGTGGTACCATGCCAGCAACTTCCACTTCTCGTGCGGCTGAAACTCCAGCATCACGTTCGGAGTCTCGATATTGCTGCGGGCGTAGAGATCGATGAATCCGTGGTACTTGTGCCCCAAGGGAAACAGATGGTCAAACCCGCGCCGCTGGCCTCGCAGGTTGCCACCGCTCGACCAGTCGTAGTAAGCCCAGATCACCGGTTTCCAAGGGCGATCGAGTTTCCTCCCAAGACCGGCGACCGCGAAACCGGCGTTATGATCGGAGCCATCGTCGTTCGAGCCAAACTGGTACGCGCCCTCAAAATCCCAAAGCAGGCATTCATGGCTGCCCTGCCATCGAGAACCGACGGTGCTGTCGTGGATGCCGTTATTGCCTGCCAGCGCGAGAACGTTTTCATTTGAGTAATAGAAATAATAGAGATCGAGAGTCTGGTTTTCGCGAAGCTTGTGGCTTCCGAACACGCCCGCGAACGCTTGTTGATCATCGGCACTGTCAAAATTCCTTGGATCGGTGACGACGGGCCGCGTCAAGAATGTACTGATCGTCCAATCGGCGGAGCGATAAATGAAGTCCAGGCCCTCAAATGTCCGTCGCGTGTTGCCCCAATCGAGCGGCGAAACCAGACGCTGCGAACCGTACAGCAGCTCCTGGCGGCCGATCCGAGCGGTAACTTCGCCGTCCAGTAGATCGAACAGCGCGACGTCGGCGAACAGGTTCAGCATGTCCGCGCGATTCACGTCGATTCCGCGGGGCGCGAAATTCTCCCCGTTGCTTTCGGCATCGATCATTTCACCATACACGCGAACGCGCGATCCGATTTCCAGGTTGGCGTACAAGCGGGTGCGGTGCAGCAGAAAGTCGTCATCGCGACCGGTCAATCCGAGACCGCGGAAGTTGCGCTCGCCGTGGTAGCGAGCCCGGTATTGGCCGCCGATATCGAGAACCATATTGTCTCCGACGCAGAACCGCTTCAGATTCTCGCCCAGATGGTGGTCGCAATAGGCCGGGTCGCAGAGGTAGTTGAATTTGTTGTTAAAGAACAGCGGCGCGTAGGCGCCGGCTACCGCTTTCTTCAACGCATTACGCTTTGCCTTGCAGGCCTCGCATTCGCAAGGGGCCGCGCATGGTCCAGCAACTTCGGAGCTTGCCGCCAGGCTGACATCGTACGTTTCGCCCTCAGATACGGAATTATCGGCAAACTCAACGCCGCTTAACTCCGGTGTGATCAGGTCCTCGGTTGTGGAGGAACTCAGATCATGGATCCGTACCTGTACCGACCTTGGTTCTTCCGCGGTCACCGCACTTGCCAAGAGTGTGATCACTACCGCACATTTGCAGATGGTCCGCATATCCACAGCTTCCTTTCGGCCAATCCATAGCACGTCTTATTAATCGACCGCCTCCACCCGAATTCGGAATCATTTCCGCTGCGGGTCGGAACAGATTACCCGGTTTGAAGTGCGCGTGTGCGGCCCGGCAGCGCGCGGTCTTATTCCAGAAGCCGGGGGCGAACTCTACTGGATCGCGAATCGTTCCAGTGCTCGATACAGCGACCGTCGGCTGATCCACAATCTGCGGGCGGCGCGCGCCTTGTTGCCGTTCTCGGACTCCAGTACTTCGACGATCTTGGCGCGCTGCAGCGACGCCAGATCGCCGGAGACAATGTCGTCGCGCAACGTTGCAGGCATCATCTGAATTTCCGCGGGGAAATCTTCGAGAAACACCTCTCTCTCGTCGGCCATGATCTTCGCTCGTTCGATCGCATTGATCAACTGACGCACGTTGTCGGGCCACGGATAGGCTTCCAGGGCGGCAAGCGCCTCGGCGTCAATCGCCCATTGCGATCCAAGAAAGTGGCGAACCAGCAATCGCACGTCGCCCGGCCTTGACCGCAAGGGAGGAACCTCCAGGTACAGTACGTTGATTCGGTAGTAAAGATCCTCGCGGAACCGCCCCACCTTTACCTCGTCTCCCAACTGCCGGTTGGTCGCCGCGAGCAGCCGCACATTGACGCGTCGCTCCTTCACCGAACCGACGCGGCGCATCGAACCGTCTTCGAGCGCCCGCAGCAGCTTGGCCTGCAATGAACCCGGCATTTCGCCCATTTCGTCAATGAACAACGTGCCGCCGTCGGCCATTTCAAATAATCCGGGCTGGTACGATACCGCTCCGGTGAACGCCCCTTTCTCGTAGCCGAACAGTTCGCTTTCGAGCAGCGTTTCTGGCAGAGCCTCGCAATTGATCGTGATCAAGGGCCGATCATGGATCGGGCTGGCCCGATGCAATTCGCGCGCGACGAGTTCCTTTCCCGTTCCGGTTTCACCCTGGATCAGGATCGGCTTGCCCGAGGGCCCCGCCCGCTCGATCAGCTTCAACAGGTCCTTGATCGCCGGCGATTCCCCCAGCATCCGGCTCGACTCGCCGCTGCGCTGCAGCACCGTCCGCAGCGTGCGATTCTCCTGACGCAGTTTGCCGTGTTCGTCGGCCTTCTGGACTGCGACCAGCAAGACCTCGAGGCTGGCCGGCTTCGTCAGATAGTCAAAAGCGCCGCGCCGCATCGTCTCCACCACCGACTCGATGCTGCCGGACCCGGTCAGAATGATGGCCTCACTGTCAAACTCGAGCTCTTTGATCTTCGCCAGCAGTTCGAGTCCGGATTAGCCCGGCATGAACAGATCGACGATCACCACGTCGAAATGGCGGTGGTTCATCTTCTCCAGCGCCCCCGGCCCGTCGGGGGCCTCGTCCACGCGATGCCCCTAGCGCGCGAAGCGGCGCAATACCGCATGACGAAAATCGAACTCGTCGTCGACAATCAAGATATCCAGCGGTACCTGTCGCAATTCCATAATCTCGCCAATTCACTCCCGTGGGTTGTTCCAGTAGATCTTCACGTTATGTGTCTGCCGGCCCACGGCGACAATGTCCACGCGACCGTCGCCGTTCAGGTCGCCCGCGGCCAGATCCTCGATCGCGACACCGCCTGGATCGATGATCGAACGCGTCCAAGACGTTTTCTCTCCATGGGGTGGATCGTAGATCCGCAATCCGCGCCGCCAGTTATCCGACCGATCGTCGCGAACGCCAATGATCAGTTCTTCCTCGGGGTCGTCGTCCAGGTTGGCACAGGCCACGGCGTGCCCCCATTGCAAGTCTTCGTCCAGCACCTGCCGACTCCATAGCCATTCGCCTTGACCGGGACGCGGTGAATCCGGTCGGGTATAAACCACGACTTGATGCCCGTGCCACGGTTCGATCGTTGCCAGATAATCGCGACCGCCCGTCAGCATGCCGCGTCGGATTTCACTCGCGCCCCGATTGGGACTCGTCTCTTGGTTTCCCGTCCCGATTCGCGTGCGCCGCCAAGCACCGGGCCGCCGCGGTTCCTGTGGCTGCTGCGGATTGTCACGCTGCGGGGCACGCTCAAGCAGATGCACGCCCTCGAACGACACGACGAGCAGTTCCAGTTTGCCATCCCCATCGATGTCGGTCGGATGCAGGTTGTGGCTGACGTGCAGTTCGTCGTCCAGAACGCGGGCTTTCCAGGGCCCCGACTTGGGGTCGTCGGGAATCGTGTACGAAAGCAACCGCACGCCTTGTTCCGCGAAATGCGGGCGCGTCGACCCGCGCCCCAGCAGCGGTGAAACCAACAGTTGGGCGCGGCCCGTTCCGTCCAGATCGGCGAAAGTCATCCGATGCGTCGTTGGTTCCTCGCCAATCGGATGAACGGTCCATGGCGCCGCCGGGTCCGCGACCGCTCGCATCCACTGGATCGTTCCGCCTGAACTGGTGTTGCCCGGATTCCAGTCGGCGCCCACGGCGAAGTCGGGTTTCCCATCGCCGTCAATATCGTACGGCGCGAAACAGACGTTGTCTTTTCGGGTCTGCCCCGGACCGATCAGCAGGTGCTCGCGGAACGACGGGTTCTCGAGCCACAGAATCCGCTCGGAATCCACGATGGCGACATCGAGTTTGCCATCCTGGTTCATGTCCAACAGCCGGACGGCGTAGCCCACGGTGAGTTGCGTATCGAGTTGTTGTTCGCGAAAGGAGAACTTCGCCGGCTCCGCCGCCTCGCTGCAGATAGTACCTGGACCGCAATGCAATAGCGCCAGGATGAGGCCCGCTATTGTGGTCCGAAGCAGATTCGCATTCATTCGCCACACTTCCCGATCACCACACCGCGAAACCGATTGTTTTGCCGTCGATCGTGAACACGAATTCCAGCCCAGTACGGGTACGGAGCCAGTCGGCGTTCGTGTTCCAGTTCGCCCCAGCATAACACAAGGCGACGATCCTCTGCAGTGGAGGGTCATGGCCCTGTGCTCAGTCCGAGGATATACGAACGCCAGTCGGCCTCGAATTCCGCCAACGGCATGCCGACAAAGCGTTCGAAACGCGCGACCGGTTCGATCGAGCGAGTCCCGCGGCGAACGTAGGAGTCAAGGAATCCGCCCGAGATCAGGTCATATTGAAAAACCAGGTAGTAGGCAACACCCCAGGCAACGAGATAGTGCCGATGGGAGTCCGGCAAATCATGGCTGGCAAGAAACGCCTGGTCGTTCGCCCGCAGCAATTCCGTCAGCGACAGGTATTCCTGCGACATGAGCAATCGCCGGAGTTCCCGCAAGCGGCTTCGGTCGGGCCCGTCAATGCGTAACGTATCGTCGTCGAGCTGACTCGATTCGACGATCTGAGCCAACCCTTCGTTCAACCATCTGGGGACGGCATACCGATCTCCGGGGTAAACAAAGTCCTCCAGATAGGCATGGAAAAGCTCGTGGTTCAGACGTTGGAACAGTTGCCGGGCAAGCTGATCGAATCGACGAGCATTTCCTAGGCGGGCTTCCTGAATCCGGCTGATTGCTGTTTCATATTCATCTCCCCAGAGTTTTCTGCGCAGCCGCAGTTCTTCGCGCACCTTTTCGTCGCTGAATTCAGCGGCTCGCAATTCACGTGCCACGTTGGCGATGCGCGAAGGGAATTCGGCGCGCCGTTTCTCGAACTGCCACTGCTGGACATCCAGCTCCTGCCTGACGACCGACCATCGCTCGCTGAACGCGGCTAGATCGCTGCCCGCGATCACCTGATGCGAATCGACGGCATAAACGGCCGGACCGGTGAACTCCAGCCCCGCATCGGCGAAGACCCTGGCTCGTTCCTCTTCGGACCCCAGCAGCACGACGCGCAGCAGGCGTTGGGGAGCCCTGCGGGGCGGAAGCAGTTGCCGGAACGCGCGGAATACCTGCTCGATGCGAACGACGGCTCGACGCGTTGCCTGATCGCCCGCGGTGCTTTCGAGTTCAAACCAGGGGCCACGGTAGTCCCACCAGCGGGTCCCGCCGCGAAGTCGTTCCTCGAGCGGGACGCGGTCCATCCGCGCCGCCTCGATACTCGCGCGACCGCGGATCCAGCGGAATCGTTCCACCAGTTCCCCGCGCTGCTCGTCCGGCAATCGCTTGAATTCCTGGACATCCTTGGCAGCGAGCGGGTGCACGACCGCGGAAACCGCTTTGCCCGGCGCGCGAGTGATCTCGGCGAAATCGAACTCGTCATCGAGCTCGGCAAGCGACAATCCGCGCAGCAGCCGGCCATCTCGCAATCGCAGTTGTTCCATCGGCCAATCACCGGCGCGCAATCCAAGGATCGAATTTTCGTCGATTCGAGGCAGCGCCGCGATCGATTTTTCCCCCTCCGCCAATCCTGGCACGCGCGGGTCGTGCACGCCTAAAAATTCCTGCCGCTGTTCGGACCACTCAATCGCCTGCAGCACCGCGATCGATTTGCGCGTTCGTACCTGTGGATGCCCGCGCTGACGCAATGCATCCACCGTTCGCGGAGGCACCGATTCCTCAACTACCAGCTCGTCCGGTCTCCATTGATGATGAAATCGCGGATCCTGGACGGCATCGGCCAGATCGCGGTCCAGGTCGAGCCGCCGCACCAACAGGGAAGCAACCTGGGAGATAATCGTCGGACCGCCGGCGGCGCCGAGTGTAAGCAGGGGTTTCCCGTCCCGCAGCACAATGGTCGGGCTCATGCTCGACAACGGCCGCTTGCCCGGTTCCACTCGATTCGCCTCCGCTCCCACCAGTCCAAAAGCGTTTGGAACTCCCGGTTCCAGCGAAAAATCATCCATCTCGTTGTTCAGAAAGACACCTGTGCCGGGGACCACGACCTTGGAACCGAACGAGGTATTGACCGTGGCTGTAATCGCCACCCAGTTCCCCTCGTCGTCGGCGGCCGCGATGTGGGTGGTGTGTTTCTGGAATAGCTCTTCGCGGGCCACTGGCGGTTCGCCATGCCCGTCGACCGCCGTTGCCCGCTGCGGGTCGATGCGGCGCGCGAGCGCGGCGCCGTACTCGGGCGAAGCGAGTCCGCGCGGGACGGGTGCAAAGGCCGGATCGCCGAGCCAGTAGGCGCGGTCGGCAAACGCCAGCTTCATTGCTTCCGCCATCAGGTGGAAGCAGGCGGCGGGATCTTGCGAGTGCACGGCTCGCAGGTCGAACGGGGCCAGCGTATTCAAGATCTGCGCCACGTGCACTCCGCCGGAACTTGGCGGCGGAAAGCCGATGATCTCATATTCGCGATAGCGGGAACGGAGCGGTTCGCGCGATATTGCTTCGTAGCGGGCAAAATCCGCGGCGGTCAGGATACCGCCATTCTCGGTCATCCATTCCCCGACCGACTCGGCGAACGGCCCCTGATAAAACCAGTCGACACCTTTTTCGGCGATCGCACGGTAAGTTTTTGCCAGGTCGGGCTGGAGCAGGATTTGCCCTTCGCGCAGCGGATCGCCGTCGGGGGCCAGCAGAATCCGGCGCGTCTCCGGGAATTTCTCGATCGCCGACCGCGACTGGCGGATATTCCGGGCGTAGACGGCATCGATCGCAAAGCCGCTGTCGGCGATCCGCGCGGCGGGCAACAGTAATTCGCTGAGACTACACCGGCCATGTTCCTTGATCGCCCGCTCATAGGCCCGCAGCGCGCCAGGCACCGCCACGGCCAACGGGCCTGTCTGACTCCATTCGACCTTCGCCACGCCATTGACCAGGTACATATCGGCGCGCGCGGCGGCCGGCGCGGTCTCGCGCCCGTCGATGGCGAACAACTTGCCGTCCGCGCGACGCAATAATACAAAACAACCGCCGCCAATCCCCGAGTTGTGGCCGTCGACGACTCCCAGCGTCAGCGCGGCCGCTACGGCCGCATCGATGGCGTTTCCGCCCGCGCGAAACACATCGAGCCCGGCACGCGTCGCACGCGGGTGGACCGTCGCCACCATGTTTCGTGATGAACCGGGGGCTGCCGACAGCGCCAGCACCAGGAACAGCGGAGCCGTGGTGACTGTGGAGATCATCTGGTCGTCACCCGACCGCGTTGGTCTTCACCGCGGGATCATTCGCGATATTCACCCAGACATGCACATGCGGCACGCCACGGAAATACCAGACGAACGCCGGACCTTCGAGCCGCCAGTTGTCCCAGACCTTGTCGCCGCCCAGATCCTGGTCGGTGTAGAACGCAAGATGACACTTGTCCAGCCCTCCCTGTTTGGTCAGGCACTGGGCAACCTCGTCGCGGTCGGACTGCCGGTAAGGTTCGAGCAACTTCCGCAACACCTCTTGCACGAGCCCTTTCTGATCGCCGCTCAGTTCGGCGATCGGCAGGCCGTCGAACTTGCCGGCGAGACCACGGAACGCGATGCTCGACTCCTGCGGCGACTTGGCCACCTCGGCGATCGCCCGCTGTTTCCCATCAAGCATCTCGTAGACTTTGTTGGTAGCCAAAGCCTGTTCCCAGAATACGTTGCCCGGGTGACCTGGCTTTTCGTCGAAACCACTGGCGGCATGACCATAAAAGAGGGGACCGCCAAAAGCGACATGCTCCGTGCTGTTGCCGTCGCATCGCATCGTCATATGCCGGCCCGTCATTACGAATTCAAATTTCGCGTCTCCGGGCTTACCAAAAATCGCCAGGCTCTGGTCGCCGCCGAACGGCTTGCCGCCCGTATCGTCCTTCAGCTGTTTGTCGATTCTCGCGTGCCACTCCGGGTTGACGATGCCTTCAAAAATCGATCGAACCAGTCGCTGCTGCTGTGGCGTGTAGAAGTCGCTGTGGATCGACGGCTCGGTGATCTGCCAGTTGTTCGAAACCCGCGACCGCAACAGGCCCCGTTTCGGATCGACATGATTCCAATCGAAGCAGACGACTTTACGTTGGGCGGGCGTCAGCAGGTCGAACAGTTCCTTGACGCTCGACTCGGGAGCGGTGCCTGTGGGAGTTGCCTCCGCAGGAGCCGACAGCAATCGGGAGCCCGGCGCCCCCGTAGCACCCGCGGCCGCAATTCCCGCGGCGCCGATGCTCGCCAATCGCAGGAATTCGCGCCGGCCAACTTCACTTGATTCACGTTCACAATCAGGACAAAACGGCTCCCGAGAACCCATGGATGCTCCCCCCAATCTTGTCAAACCGAGACAACCCGCGCCGGCACAACCGCAAACACCGCGCTACGCCGGTATTAGACCGGAATTTGCGAGGGCTTGCAAATCGGCGTTGCTTCAGGCCCGTGGTGCTTCAGGCCCGGGGAACCACGATCAACGGGAGATCGGAGTGAGCGAACGAAGCTCGCGCGGCAGAGGGAAGTGGACCTCTTCTTCGCGAATGGTGCGCGTCTCGAGCGTGGCACCATAGCGTTGACGCAGGAATTCCAGGCAATCCGCGACTTTCGATTCCGGCGCGCTCGCTCCGGCCGTCACCACGACGGTTTCGTGACCTTGAAACCATTCGTCCGAAATATCGGCGGCCGAGTCGATCAGGTAAGCCCGCACTCCCCGCTCCAGAGCCAGCTCCTTCAGCCGCTGGCTGTTGGAACTATTCTGACTTCCAAGCACCAGCACCACATCGGCTTCACTCGAGAGAATCGCGACCGCCTCCTGCCGATTCTGCGTTGCATAGCAGATGTCCTCCTTGGGAGGCGCCGCAATTTGGGGAAAGCGTTCCTTGAGTCGTCGTATGATCCGGTTGGCGTCGTCGACGGACAGCGTCGTCTGCGTCAGGTAGGCGAGCCGAGCGTCGGCGGGTAGGTCGAGCCGGTCGACGTCCTCGGGTTGCTCAACCAGCACGATCGATTCCGGGGCTTCCCCCATCGTGCCGACGACCTCGTCGTGCCCCTCATGGCCAATCAGTATGATCGTGTACTTTTCCCGAGCGAATCGAATCACTTCCAAGTGCACCTTGGTGACCAGCGGGCAGGTGGCGTCGATGGCATTGATGCGGCGTTCGGCGGCCAGGCGACGGATCTCCGGGGAAACGCCGTGCGCTGAAAACAGCAGGTTGGCCCCCGGCGGTACCTCCTGCATGCTGTCGACAAATACGGCCCCCTTGTCGCGAAACGACTCGACGACAAACTTGTTGTGTACGATTTCATGGTAGACGTAGACCGGCGGCCCGAACGCCTTGAGGGCCAAGCCGAGACTCTCAATTGCCATATTGACCCCCGCGCAGAATCCGCGAGGGCTCGCCAGGATCAACCTCATGGTTCTCTTTTTCCTCCCTGGGCATCATACTGTCGACGAGTCTCCCTGAACAGCGATGCTCACCGACGAGGCTTCCCCAGAAATGCCCCCCAATCCGATTCCGTCCGATGACGGCCAGTCCCGTTCGACGGCATGGGACCCGCGAAATGTCGACCGCCGACCGGTGAGCCTGCGCGCGGCCAACGATTTCTGCCGGCGCTACGCCCGGCAGCATGAAGAGAATTTCACCGTTGCCAGTTTTTTCCTGCCCCGGGAACTGCGAAGACATTTCTATCACATTTATGCCTACTGTCGCTGGTCGGACAATCTCGCCGACACGTCGCCCGATACCGGCTCCGCGCTGGAACAGCTTGCCCAATGGGAGCAGCAGCTCGACGACGCCTATCGCGGCCGGGCGACCCACCCGGTGTTCGTTGCCTTGACGGAGACAATCGAGGAATTCCAGATTCCGGCCCAGCCGTTCCGAGACCTGCTCAGCGCCTTTCGCCAGGATCAGCGCCAGACGCGGTATCTTGCCGTCGATGAATTGCTCGACTATTGTCGCCGCTCGGCCAATCCTGTGGGCCGGCTGGTACTGCACCTGGGCCGCAGCGTCGACGCGACGAACCTGGACCTCTCTGATTCGATCTGCACCGGCTTGCAACTCGCCAACTTCTGCCAGGATGTGGCTCGCGATTTCGCGCGCGGCAGAATCTATCTGCCGGTCGAATGCTGGCGCGCTCACGGATACATCGAAGCGATGTTCGAACGGCGGGAGTTCAATCCGGCGTTCCAATCGCTGCTTTCCGCGGAGGTCGAACGGGCGGAAGCGGCGCTGCGGCACGGCTGGCCGCTGGTCGATCGGCTGCCCGGCGTCTTGGCGATCGACGTCGAACTGTTCGTGCAAGGCGGTCTGGCAATCCTGGATCGGATCCGCGGCCAGGGCTACGATGTCTGGCGACGAAGGCCGGTCGTCGGCAAGTGGCGGAAGCTGCGGTTGCTGGCCGGCGCCTGGTTTCGTCGTCGGTTCCCGGCGTACGCCCGGCATCCGCGGCGGGACGCCGGCAAGTCGAGGGAGGGGAGTCGCGTCGATACGGAGCATGGTTCACCGACGGTGAGCTGCCCGGGCGTGGGAACACCCCAGGGCGAATCGCGGACTCCGAAATCGCTCGGAGCGAAGGACCGGCCATGAGCGAACGACGGTGGAACCGCGAATCAAGTTACGCCTGGTGCCGTCGTGAGACGCGCCGCGCGGCATCCAGTTTTCATTGGTCGTTCCACGTGCTGCCACGCGCCAAACGGCGCGCGATGTACGCCCTCTATGCCTTCGCGCGCGTCGCGGACGATCTTGTCGACGTCGACAAGTCGGCAAGCCAGAAGCGGAACGCTTTGGGGAATTGGCGCCAGGCATTCACCGCGTCGTTACGCGAGGAATTCCTCCATCCGCTCTTTCCGGCGCTGCATGACGCAATGATCCGTTTCCGTATTCCGCCCCAACTATTCCACGAACTCCTGGACGGCGTCGCGCTCGACATCGAACATCGGCCTCCGGAATCGTTGGCGGAGTTAATCGGTTATTGTGATCGAGTCGCGTCGTCCGTGGGGCTGGCTTGCCTGCACGTATGGGGCGTAAGCAGCACGCAGGCATTCGCGCCGGCGCGGTGCTGCGGCTGGGCGTTCCAGCTGACCAACATCCTGCGCGATCTGGCCGAGGACGCGCCGCGCGGGCGCCTCTACCTGCCACTGTCCGACCTGCGCGATCACGAGCTTACGCCCGAACAATGGCGATCCAAGAACTGGTCAGCTCAGCACAACGCCCTGTTTCGATTCGAGCTACAGCGCGCGGAGCGCTGGTTCGCGGAGGGACAGGCGACCCGCGATTTTCTGACGCGGGACGGTCAGCGCGCATTCGATTTGATGTTCCAACGCTACCGGTTACTGCTGCGTGAAATCGGCCGGCAGCGGAACCCCTTTCAGGGCCGCCGGGCGCGCATCGCGTTGACCTCGAAATTGTCGATCCTGGCTTCCGCACTGCTGGGCAGGACCCCGACCTCCGCTGCACCGTCGAAATCGGCGGACACGCCGCCGGGTACGTCGCCAGGGCGGAAGAGCGAACCGAGTTTCTGGATAGGGTCGGCACGGCCGCGACCTCGCGTCGCGATCATCGGAGGAGGACTGGCGGGTCTCGCCGCCGCCGTCCAGCTCTGCGAACAGAATTTCGTGGTAACGTTGCTGGAATCGCGACGACAGCTCGGCGGACGGGCCGGATCGTTCACACTCCCCGATACCGGCGAGGAAATCGATCACTGCCAACATGTCGGAATGGGCTGCTGCCGGCGCCTGATTGAGTTGCTGGAGCGGGTCGGGATCACCGACCTTTTCCGCCGCGATCGACGACTGACGTTCATCGGCCCCGACGGACGCACCGCGACAATGGCGGCAACCCCCGGGCTGCCCGCACCGCTCCACTTGGGAAGCTCGTTCCTCAGCGCGCATTACCTTTCCCTCTCCGATCGGATTTCGATCGTCCGCCGCATCCGGGAGATGCAGGCGTTCGATGTCCGCGGGGACGGCGCCGACGAAACGATCGACGACTGGCTGCGTCGTCGCGGCACATCGGAGCAGGCGCGAAGCCGATTCTGGAGCACCGTTCTGGTGAGCGCTCTGGGCGAGACGCTGGAACATGCGTCGCTTCGCGCCGCGCGGAAAGTGATCGTGGATGGATTTCTGAACGACCGCGACGGATACGAATTGATCGTCCCCCGCGTGCCGCTCGCCGAGATCTATCGCCGAATCGACGACTGGCTGACCGCGCGGGGCGCGACGATCCACACATCCGCGATGGCCACCGAGGTCAGCTTCCGCGAGGGAATCGCCAGCGGAGTCGATTGGCGCGACATTGTCGGAACACGCTCGGACCTGAACCACGAAGCCGTCGATTATGTCGTTGTGGCTGTCCCTTGGCGGCGCGTCAAACCGCTGTTTCGCCAGGCACCGTCGACGCTCGACCCTTCGTTGAGTCGCCTGGAGGAAATACCGTCGTCGCCCATCACCAGCCTGCATCTCTGGCTCGACCGTCCCTGCCTGCCCATTCCGCACGCCGTGCTTGTCGATCGGCTGGCCCAATGGGTTTTTCGGAGCGACCACGACGAAGTCGGGGCCCGCGACCAACAGCCGCAACGGTACCACCACCAGGTCGTGATCAGTGCCTTCCGCACATCGGAGGTCGACGACAAAGACGCACTGACGCGCAAGGTACTGGAGGAACTCTCGGCGATCTGGCCGCAATTCGGCGCCGCAACTTTGCTCGACCATCGCTGGGTCTGTCAGCCGGAAGCGGTGTTCTCCTATCGACCGGGAATCGATGCCCTGCGTCCGGCGCAGGAGACCGCGGTCCCTAACCTGTTTCTGGCGGGGGATTGGACGCGTACCGGCTGGCCGGCGACGCTCGAAGGCGCCGTTCGCAGCGGTATGATCGCCGCGGATGGCATCCTGGCCGCGGAGCGCAAGGCGGCATGCTCGGCAACCATGGCCACCGCTGCTACGTGATCCCCAGCCCCACGGCGCGTGGGCCGATTCGAGTCTGCCAGAGCCGGCACCAATTGCTTCGAGACGCGGTGCGTCGACGCGCTCGCCTCAGGACTCCTCGCGGCGCGCCAAAGCCGGGATCAATCCCTGCAGCACGCGGGCCAGTCGATCGGACGCGACAATCGCCCGCTCCCTCAGATTCCACATCTCCTTGACGCTCGCCGGGCGTCGCAGGACGGCGCCTGCCGCGGCGCCGAGCCGCGAAGCGAACGACTTCTGGCTGACGATCGACTCGATGTCCGGCGGAAGCTCGTCCAACAGATCATCGGTGACGACGCGTACGGAAAGCAAGCCGATGCCTTGCTCCCGCGCCGCCTCCAGTACCGCCGACGTTTCCATATCGCAGGCGCAGGCCGACCATTTTTCGGCCAGCAGCCGTTTCTCTTCCGCCGTTCGAACGACGCGGTCGACGGTGAGCAGACGCCCCAGATGCACACCGGCCGACGTAGCGCCCCAGTTGCCGGGAATCGGAATCTCCCGGCCCGATTCGTCAATCACCGACGTTGCCAGCACCAGATGCTGCCGGGCCACAGCGTCGATAAGCCCCCCGGCGAATCCGGCCGAAATGATCCAGCGGGGACGACGCATGGCGATCAGTTCCCGCGCGGCTCGTGCCGCCGCCACCCGCCCCACGCCGGTCTCCACGACCGCGACAGGCATCCCCGCCAGATTGCCGACATGTTCGATCAGCGACGGGCAGCGCGTCGACTGCAGGTCTGCCAGCAGATCGAGGATGCCGCCGGCCTCGAGTTGCATCGCGCAACAAACGGCGATCTCGACGGACGGCAGCGGTTCGGCTTCCGCGCCGTCGGCAGGTGGAAACGAGCGTGTTTTGAGACCGCGATCCAGCAAGGAACGCATCGTCTGTTCCGCATTCTGCCGCATCCACTGTTGCAGCAACGATCGAACGAACATAGTGCTTTTCCGATCCTCGGGGACTCCGGCCTCTGCCGCAGCGACAGTTCCGCCGCCACCGCTGGCCCCTATCTTACTCAAAATGCCCGTCGCCTGCGGTCGGGCCGAAAGAACCTGGAATCGGCGGGCCGCACGATCGGGTCGACAGCCCACCTCGAATTGTCCGGGGTTGCTTGACCTGCACCGAGGCGCGTTGGCGAGCGGCACGGGCGGCGAGGGGCGCGAGCGGCGGCGAGCGGCGGCGAGCGGCGGCGAGGGGTGTTCTTTGGCCTTGAACGCTTGCCGCGAATCGCCTAAGTTCTCAACACGCTGGAGGCCGTGAAATCTCCTGTTCGCGAAGGCGGCCGGCGGAAACCAAGGATGGAAATTGACGGGAATGGATCGACGGAATTCCACCGACGCGGACATGCGGCAGGAACGCCCCTCGCACGCCGCTGGATTCGGCGAAATCGCCATGCGGACCGCGGCCGCCGCGCGTCGCGGTGCGCAGTGGCTGCAGCACCGGCAGGCACCGCAGGGGTACTGGTGCGGTGAACTGGAAGGTGACTCGATCCTGCAGAGCGAGTACCTGCTCTATCTGGCCTGGCTGGGCCGGGAGAATTCGGAGGTCGGCCGCAAAGTCGCGGAAACGCTGCTGCGTCAACAGCTGCCGGAGGGAGGCTGGGGAATGTTCCCCGGCAGTTCGCTGGAAATCAGCGCGAGTGTCAAAGCCTATTTCGCACTGAAGCTCGCGGGGCACGCCGCCGATTCCGAACCGCTGACGCGTGCCCGAACGGCGATCCGCGCTCATGGCGGCGCCGACGCCGTCAACAGTTTCACGCGTTTCTATCTGGCGTTGCTGGGGCAGATTTCCTACGAACTTTGTCCGGCGGTGCCGCCCGAAATGGTGCTGCTGCCCGACTGGCTGCCGTTCAATATTTACCGGATGAGCGCCTGGTCGCGCACCATCTTCGTGCCGCTCGCACTGGTCTGGGCCCATCGGCCTGTACGCCAGATCGATACCGAGCAGGGCATTGGGGAGTTGTTTCTGCGTTCGCCGGACGACTGGCCCGCGCTGCGTTCGCCTGGCGATTCCGGGCAGAGCGCAGCCCGTTTCTGGCGTCGGTTCTTTCTGATGGTCGATGCCGGGCTGCGCGGACTGGAACGACGAGGGTGGCGGCCATTACGCCGCCGCGCGATCGACGTGGCGCGGGATTGGGTTTTGGAGCGGTTCGCAGCCAGCGATGGTCTGGGCGCCATTTTTCCGCCGATGATCTGGAGCGCAATCGCGCTGCGCTGCCTGGGCTTCGCGGAACAAAGTGAGCAAGTGCAATATTGTGAACAACAACTGAACCGCCTGATGATCGACGAACACGATTCGATCCGATTGCAACCTTGCGAATCCCCGGTCTGGGATACGGCGCTTGCGATTCGAGCCCTGACGGCGACCAACGCACCCGCCAGCGAACTGGCCATCGAGCAGGGCGTCGATTGGCTGCTCAGCAAGGAAGTTCGCCAGCAAGGAGATTGGGCGAGCACGGTGCGCGCCGAACCGGGCGGTTGGTACTTCGAATACCGCAACGCGTTCTATCCCGATATCGATGACACGATCATGGTGCTCATGGCATTGCGCGAGCAGAATCAACACGCACTGCAGGTGGCTCCGATTCGCTCGGAATCCCATCGCACTCCAATTCGCGCCGCCACCGATTGGCTGGAACGAGCGGTTTGGCCCAGCGCGCGGTCGGCTGACTCCGCACCGGCCATGTCTTTTGTCGAGTTGGATCGCGTCGGCTCGCTGGCCAGGGGCCACGAGCGCGTCGACAGAATCGCGCGGCTCACCGCCGCCTGCCAGCGCGGAATTACCTGGACCCTCGCCATGCAGAATCGTGACGGAGGTTGGGGAGCTTTCGACAAAGACAATGATGCTAAGTTTCTCTGTCACGTGCCATTCGCCGATCATAACGCGATGATCGATCCCAGCACTCCCGATATCACGGGCCGCGTGTTGGAAATGCTCGGCCAGTACGGATTCACCCGCGCCGACAGCGCGGTGGAGCGGGCAGTGGGGTACCTCCGCGCGACCCAGGAGTCGGACGGAAGCTGGTACGGCCGCTGGGGTGTCAATCATATCTATGGCACCTGGCAGGTGCTGGTGGGCTTGAGACAGGTCGGGTTGTCGCAGAACGACGGAGCGATCACGCGCGGAGTCGACTGGCTGCTGCGCTACCAACAGCCAAGCGGCGGGTGGGGCGAAAGCCCCGCAAGTTACGCCGACGATGCGCTGCGAGGCCAGGGACCGGTCACAGCGTCGCAGACCGCCTGGGCACTGTTGGGCCTGATCGCCGCGGGAATGCACGCGGATCCGGCGACGCGACGAGGCGTGTCCTTCCTACTGGAACGGCAACGACCCGACGGCTCCTGGTCGGAACCGGAATTCACCGGTACCGGATTTCCCCGAGTTTTCTATCTGCGGTACCACCTCTACCCGCAGTATTTTCCCACACTGGCCTTGGCGCAATGGGCGCGTCTGGCCCGGGAGTAAGCGCCGATGACTGTTCCGCTGTCCCAGATGATCGCGGTCGCCCGTTTCGTGCTGGGCAAGAAGTTACGCGGGATCAAGCGCTACCCGCTGGTCCTGATGCTCGAACCGCTGTTTCGATGCAATCTCGCCTGCGGCGGCTGCGGCAAGATTCAGTTTCCAGCGTCGATCCTGCGCCGCGAACTGGCGCCGCAGGACTGCTTCCGCGCCGCCGACGAATGCGGTGCGCCGATCGTTTCGATTCCCGGCGGTGAACCGCTGCTCCACTCCCGGATCGATGAAATCGTCGCTGGGCTCGTGCAACGTCGCCGATTCGTTTATCTCTGCACGAACGGACTCAAACTCGAGGAATCACTCGACAAGTTCCAGCCCAGCCGGTTCCTGGCGTTCTCAGTGCATATGGACGGTCCCCGCGAGGAACACGATCGGGCGGTCTGCCGAGAGGGGACGTTTGACATCGCCGTCAACGCGATCAAGGCCGCCCGCCGCCGCGGATTCCGCGTCACGACAAATTCCACGCTGTTCGTCGGCGTCGATCCCCAACGCATCCGTCGATTATTCGACGAGATGTCCGAACTGGGTGTCGAAGGGATGATGGTGTCGCCGGGCTATCGTTACGAAAAAGCGCCCGACCAGGAGCACTTCCTTGCCCGCAACCAGACGCGGCGACTGTTCCGCGAACTGTTGCGGAATCCCAGCCCCCGCTGGCGTTTCAACCATACTCCGCTGTTTCTCGAATTCCTGCGCGGTAAATGGGAACTCGAATGCACACCGTGGGGAAATCCGACCTACAACATCTTTGGCTGGCAACGGCCCTGCTATCTGCTGGACGAAGAGTATTGCCAGACCTTTCGCGAGTTGATGGAGACGACCGACTGGAGCCGGTACGGCCAATCCAGTGGCAATCCCAAGTGCCGCGACTGCATGGTGCATTGCGGATACGAACCGTCGGCGGTGGCCGCGACTTTCGGGAGTTCTCGCGGCCTGCTGAGATCGGCCTGGATCAGCCTGCGTGGATTCGAACCGATCGAGGAATCCGTGCCGCCCGAGTCCAACCGGTCGCGTCGCTCCTCCCCGCACGCGGACCACGCGCTGCAGGGGCCCATCGGATTGAACGCTCCTCGTCGGGCGACCAGCGAACTGGTGACGATTGAAACCGGTTCGCTCGCCGCCGATCGTTCAGTCGGTTCGGACCTTGAATAGCTCGCCCAGTTGCGGATCCGATTCCAGCGGCACAACTTCCAGAATCCGCTGCTCGCGCACCAGTTCGCCGCGGACTAACTCCTTGGTCACAAACGGCGAATATCCGTAGGTTGCTCGATACCGTTCGATCTCGCGCCAATACACAAACAGATACGTTATGCCGGCCTCGCGCAACGCCGCCAGCCGCTCCTCACGCGACTTTCCCTTCAACAACAATTCGAAAATGCACTCGTCGAAACAGGTGTTGTAAAGCGAGGGCGGCACAAGCGCGAACGGTTGCGCGTCCCCGACCAGCAGCACGCGCATCGACGACTCCCGTTCGCGCTCCAGCTCCATCGCGTAACGCCGGTTGAGCAACTGATGAATGGGGTGCGGGGCGATCGACCGCAGCTTCGACAACGGCACGAAAAAGCTGGTGTCGGCGACCACGCCGGAGAAACGGGTCCCGAACACCACCAATCCGATCACCACCCAGGCGACGAGAATGGCCGCCGTTCCCTGTCGCCAGATCGATTGTCGATACGCGGCAACACCGTAGCCGGCGAACACAGCGATCAACGGCAGGACCGGAATCCAGAAACGATCGATGCGGTGCGTGAACAGCCACCAGCCGGCGAAATACGCGAGCAAATACAGGCCGATCGACACCGCCGGTCCGCGCTTCGCGCGGCGGAGGGCGATGCTGATGCCCAGCAAGCCGAACGGAATCACCAGGGGACTGAGCCATGCGCTGCGCAACAACACCCGCGACGCCGACTCCCAGAATCGCTCCAAGGTAAAACTGCGGCCCTTGGCATCCTTGTCGCGATGCGCTTCGCGAAATTGCAGATCCTGTTCGGGCGTCCGGCCCGCGGCACCGAAGATCGAATAGGCCAGAGGATAGACAGGATTCCCGGTCTGGACCCAGTTCTTCACGTACCAACTGCCGCCACAGACAAACGTGGCAATCAGAAACACGGCTACCGAGATCGCCCGCCGCCCCGCCGATTGCGAGCGCATCCCGATCCAGATCGCCACGGGAACCACCAACAGCACCACGGGCGGGTACTTCGTGGCAATCGCGCCGCCAGCCATCCCGCCCGCCAGCAGCAGCCATCCCCAGACTTCCCGCCGCGTCGCCGATTCGTTGACCGCCGCAAGCGACCAGCGATAGACCGCGGCAATCGTCGCCATGATGTAGAAGCCAACCACGCCGTCGATCAGCCCCGTCATGCTTACGTGCGCGATCCAGGGGGTCGACAGATAAATCAAGCCGGCGGCACGACCCGCCGCCGGCGAAAACAGGCGCCGGCCCAAACCGTAAATCAGACCGACCGTCAAAATACTGAAGCTGCCGGTGACCGTCTTGCCGGCGATCGCGCCCCACCACCAGGCGTCCTCGCCCCAGTGCATCACCATCGCCAGCAACGAGTGCATCTCGGCGCCCAACGGCATGTTGCCGTAGATGTTGTGCGGAAGGAAACGAATGCTGCCATCCAGGAACCACTCCTTCGGCACCTGCAGATGATACTCGCACACATCAAATTCCCACGGCGGCAAAAGACAACCCAGAACGATCACCATCGCAAACGCGGCGATCGCGATCCATGCCCACCGCCCGTCCGCGGCGGCGGGAAGGGCCGCGCGCTGCCGCACCGCCGATGGTTTATCCTGCTCCGAATCCGCCCTGTCACCGCGTCCATCCTGACCGTCGCCGTCAGTACGTTCGTCGCCAGTGCCGCCGGCGGACGCCCGATCCGCACGCCAGGAAAGAGCGGCCGCGGCCGCCAGAAACATCAGAGGCAACAGCATCGTCAATCGATTCCGCAACTGCCCCGCAAGCCCCATCCAAAGGGTGTAGTTCGAGACAACACATAGCCCAATGCCTGTCGAGAACGCCGTCCGCTCCCATCCGGACAAGACTCGAATCTCCAACGCCCCCAGCATGCATCGCCCCAGCGAATACCCCAGCGCGACAATCAACATCGCGATCGTTAACGGCCCGATGCGCTCGAACAACGCTCGACCAAACTCGCCGCCGCTGAACCATTCATGCACGATAACGTCGGGCAATAACGCCAACGCCAGCCAGCCCGATCGCGGCGGAACCATGAAAAAGCAGACGACGTAGACGGCGATCGCCAACAACAGGGCCCGAACCAGATTGCCCGAATCGCGTTCCGCAGGGTTCAAGTTTGCCATGGGTCGCGATTCGTGTGGCAACGATCGAAGCTGAAGTAACGATTATCCGTGGGGGACGGCAACGACGACAACGTTGCGTCCGGGAAACACCAAGCTATGATTGTAACGCAAACTCAACATTTCATGTCCCCCGGATCGGATCAGGACCCATGTCGCAACAGCGTCTCGCCGGAATCTTTACTCCCAATATTGTGCCGCTCAACGAACAGGGTGATATCCATGAGTCGGAAACTCGCAGGTACGTCGACTGGCTGATCGAACGGGGCGTGCATGGACTCTACCCGAACGGATCGACGGGTGAATTCACGCGATTCACTGCCGAGGAACGCCGAAGAATCATCGAAATCATCGCGGATCAGACCCGCGGCAGGGTCCCGATCCTCGCCGGCGCGGCGGAAGCCAACACGCGGGAGACGATCAAAGCCTGCGAATATTACCATACGCTCGGCTGCCGCGCGGTCGCGATCGTGTCGCCGTTCTATTACAAACTGACCCCCGCCGGCGTGTATGCCTATTTTAAGGAAATCGCCGTCAATTCACCGATCGATATCACGCTCTATAACATCCCGCTGTTCGCCTCCCCCATCGACGTCCCCACCGTGCAGCGGCTGGCCGAGGAATGCGAGCGCGTCGTCGCGATCAAGGACTCGTCCGGCGACCTGCCCCATATGATGCGAATGATCGCCGCCGTGCGACCCCAACGCCCCGACTTCGCATTCCTGACCGGTTGGGACGCGGCATTGCTGCCGATGTTGCTCATCGGCTGCGACGGCGGCACCAACGCCACCAGCGGTATCGTGCCGGAAATCACGCGGAAACTGTTCGATCTGACCCAGGCCAAACGCTACGACGAAGCGCTCGATCTGCAGTATCGACTGCTGAAACTGTTTGACGCCATGCTGTTTTCCGCCGAGTTCCCCGAAGGGGTGCGCGCGGCGCTGCGGTTGCGCGGATTTCAAACCGGCGAAGGAAGACAGCCCCAATCGGCCAACCAGCAACTGCAATTGGAAAAAATTTCGGACCAGATTCAGTGCCTGCTGGCCGCCGAGGGATTCACCAACGAACCGGTCTGCGGTTGCCCAATCGGCCAAGCCGCAAACGAAGAAGAGGTCGCGCGTATCGTCGAAGGCGTCGTCGGGGAACTGCGACGACAAGGAATCCTGGGAAGAGGGTAACGGGTTACGGGGGAACGGGCGAACCGGAACGGACCGTGTGCCACGGGTGAGGGCCGTCCCCTTCTCCCTTTTCCCTTGCCCCGTTCCCCGTAACCCCGCTTCACCGATAGTCATCACGGATTGGATGGAAAACATCGAGAGCACGCGCGGGTTTGTCGCCGGTAATGACGCTGTGCTGGACGCCACCGGGGATGCGCCACATCTGGCCAGGCAGCACATGGTGGGTCTCGTCGCCGATATGGAAAGTCAATTCACCTTCCAGCAGGATACCCACCTGCTCGTGCGGGTGCTCGTGGGGTTGGACGACGGAATGCGGGTCGAGCTCCACAAAGGCGAGCATCATTTTCTCGGCGCAGAACGAGTGGATCCGGACACCGGGAAAAATTTCATGTTGCGAACCTTGGGACGCATCCATCACATATTTCGAGTTTGACATCGTTCCGCTCCCTAGCTTTCGAGTTCCTCGGCAATGCGCAGCAGCCGGTTGTACTTGGCCAGTCGTTCGCTGCGGACAATCGATCCGATCTTGATTCGCGTTGCGGCGGTGGCGGTCGCCACGTCGGCCAGAAAGTCGTCTTCCGACTCGCCGCTGCGCGCCGACAAGACGTAACTGTAGCCTGCCGCGCGCGCCAGATCGATTGCCTGAAACGTCTCGGTCAGCGTACCGATCTGATTGACCTTGATCAACACGCTGTTCGCGATGCCCCTGGAGATTCCCTGCTGGATCCGAGCCGGATTGGTTGCGAACAGATCGTCACCGACCAACCGGGTGCGTTGTCCCAGGCGTTCAGTCAGCGACTTCCATCCATCCCAATCGGATTCGCCCAGACCGTCTTCAATGCTGACAACGGGAAAACTCCGAGTCCAATCTTCCAGCCGGTCGATCATCTGCGCGGAGGAGAGCCGCAGGTCGCTTTCCGAATGGAGTTGGTACTGGTCGTTGACGACGAAGTGCGAGGCAGCCACATCGAGGGCCACGGCGAGTTGCTCTCCGGGCAGCAAGCGTGCCCGCTCAATCGCGCGGACCACGAATTCAACGGCGCTGCGATTGGAACGAAGCCGGGGCCCGTAACCGCCCTCGTCGCCGACGAGACGGCCCTCGAAACCGGCTTCGTGGAGCAGCGAGCCGAGCGCCTTGTAGACACGGACGATCCACTCCAGCGCGATCGGGTATTCGATCGGGCCGACGGGCTCGATCAAGATATCCTGGAAGTCGAGATTTCCGCCGGCGTGCAGGCCACCGGAGATCATGTTGGTCATTGGTAGTGCGATCCGCGGCGGAGGTGCGGGAGTCGTCGCGATGTCGGTGAACAGGCTGTGCAGGTGCAGGTAGAGCGGCATCCGTTCGGCTTTAGCCGCGGCAACGGCGGTGGCCAGCGAGACACCGAGGATTGCGTTGGCGCCAAGTTTCGACTTGGACAGTGTGCCGTCCAGTTCCAGCAACAGCGCGTCGATCCGTGACTGTTCGCGGGCATCGTAACCGCGGATCGCCGGTCCAAGGACGGTGCACACGTTTTCCACGGCCAGACGCACACCCCGTCCGCCGTACCGGTTCGGGTCGCCATCGCGCAATTCGACCGCTTCCGCCGAGCCGGTACTGGCGCCGGACGGCACGATCGCGCGGCCCCATTCGCCCGCGGCGCGGACTTCCACTTCCACGGTCGGATTGCCGCGGCTGTCGAGAACCTCTCTCGCTCGGATTTCCTCGATGATCGCCATGCTGCAAGCCCTGCGCTGCCGCCGCTCCGCGGCGGCTCAAGTCGAAGTTGCAATCGTTGCCCGCACTTCCGGCCAACGAGCGAATGGCAGTCGAAAGACCGCATCCGCGATC
Source organism: Planctomycetota bacterium (assembly GCA_016872775.1). Classification (GTDB taxonomy): domain Bacteria; phylum Planctomycetota; class Planctomycetia; order Pirellulales; family Pirellulaceae; genus VGZA01. The sequence continues at coordinate 109,654 of VGZA01000001.1, forward strand.
CGCAGTACACGCGGGACATCGACATCATAATCGATCCGGCTCTTGCCGATGACGCGGGCGATCAGGCATCCCGCCAGATTGCGGTGGCCTCGGTCGGCAACCATGTCGACTTCCTCCACCGTGCAGACCGGTTCGAGTCGCGCGCGGTAGGCGTCCCAGAACCGATCGATCAGCCGCAGAATCCGCGGCTCGTCGCGCGGGACTCGCGCCGCCTTGAGACACAAATGCGTCAGGAAGAAGCCCAGATCGAACGCCGGGTCGCCATAGTGGCCGACTTCAAAGTCGATCAGCGTGACTCCGGCCGCGCTGACCAACAGGTTTTTTGGACTGAAGTCGCCATGGACCAGGCAATGTCGATGGGACCAGACGGACTGGATCAGGTCCTCCAGCCGCTCCCGCAGCCGCGGTTCCTGAGCGGCCGAGAATCGGTAGTACGGGTCCAGTCGCAGGGCATCGAAGAAGGAACGGTTTTCGAACGCTGCGGCGACCGCCGGCTTGTGCCAGGTATCGGCGTGCACGATACCCAGCATTCGCCCGCAGGCCTCGGCGGTTTCCTCGCGGTAATCGCCAGCCAGCAACAGCGACTTCCATGTGGCATGCGGTTCTTCGACCGCCGACATGACGAAGGCGAAATTGCCGCGATCCTCCATCAACAATTCAGGGACCATCACTCCGACGGCATCGCTGCCTTGTTGCCGTCGCCGCGCGAGCAGATCGGAGCAGGCACGCAGCGTCGCGATCTCGCACCAGATTCGCTCGGGGCTACAGAACCACGGTTCGGCAGTCCGCAGCTGCGTACGCGACTGTTTCAGCACGAACGGCGCGCGGGAAACTGGATCGCAGCGCAGGACAAGGTTAGAAACGCCCCCGTCCAAATCTCGAACGGTAATCCGCTCGTCCGGTCGCAGAAACCCGCTTGCGCGCAGATACGATTCGGCTTGATCCGCTTCGATCCAGCACACCTCGTTGTTCGGGCCGCGGATCGGAGTCGCAGGCTGTTCCATTGTCAGGGGCTCGCATCGTGCGTCGGATCAAAACCGGGAATTTGGTCCGCTCCCTCGGGCACCTCGAAATTCGCACCCTTGAACGCGTCTTGCATCGGCTCGGCACGCCCGCCAAGGTGCCGCTGCAGAAACGCCTCGGTCACGGCGTAGAACGCAAACCGGTTTTCCGGAATCGCAAACCCGTGCCCCTCGTCCAGAAACAGCATGTAGGTAACCGGGATCTTACGCTGCCGCATCGCGTCGACGATCTGATCCGCCTCCGCTCGCTTCACTCGCGGGTCGTTGGCCCCTTGTGCAATCAACAGAGGTCGCTCGATCTTTTCGACATGGAACAAGGGCGAGCGCGACTCGAGGAACCGCCGGCCTTCCTCCGTCGTGATATCGCCCACGCGCAATTTCATCACGGGCATCTGCGGCATCCAGTAGGGCGGCGGATTTTCCAGCAGCGTGACGAGATTCGAGGGTCCCACAATATCGACGCCGCAAGCGAAGAGCCGCGGCGTGAACGTCAGGCCGACAAGCGTCGCGTAACCGCCGTAACTTCCGCCGATAATCGCGATCTTTTCGGGTTGGGCGATCTTCTGATCGATCGCCCATTGCACCGCATCGACAAGATCGTCGTGCATCGTACCGGCCCATTGCTGGTTGGCACTGTTGATGAACTTCTTGCCAAAACCGGTGGACCCGCGGTAATTCACCGCCAGCACCGCGTAGCCCCGATTGGCCCACAGCTGATGCTCGGGATCATAGCCCCACTCATCCCGCGCCCAGGGCCCACCATGAACGCTTAACACCATCGGAACCGGTTGCGCCGGCCGCCCCGTCCGCTGCGGGTCACTTTCCGCCGGCAACGACAGGTAGGCAACCAGTTGCAACTGGTCGCGCGTCGGAATCGTCACCGCATGCATCGGCACCAGGTCCAGAGACTCCAGCGCCGAATTGCTGCTGAACAGGTAGCGGATGGTCCGCTTTGGTTCCCGTTCGTAGAGATAAAATCGAGCCGGCCCCGAATCGACGAGGTAAGTCACGGTCCAGCGGCGGTCATCCAAGGTCCGACTTGTGATCTGTATTTCGCCTGGGGCCACCTTGCGCAGGAAATCGAAGTCGGGCTGAATGGCCGGATCGAGCAGTTGCCATTCCGTGCGCGCGTAGGTGAAGGAGGCCGCCTGCACGCGCTTCTGCCGGGGATCGACGAGCACCGAACCCAAGTCAGCGCGGGGATCCTCCGCCAGCAGTTGCCGCGCCCCTGTTTTCAGATTGACCGACACCAGCGCCGACGTGTCGCGTTCGCGACTGTCAATCCAATACAGCAGGTCGCCGCTATCGTCAAAACCGACCGGCGAAGTTGTCATCGCGTCCGCCGCGTCGATCGCCTCGGACTCGATCCACTCACCCGCGTCGTCCCGGCGCAGCACCAACATCCCTCCGGATTCCGTGGTGGTGACGGCGAAACGCACTTGAAACTGTTCGTCAATCAAGAAACCGGCGAAGCCGGGATTCTGCAGAACCAACCTGCGATCCCCGGTTTCGATATTCACGCGATAGAGATCGTGGAAGAACCGCTCGTCCCGGTCGTTGATTCCGACCAGAATCTCGTCAGGAGAATGCTCGCTGATCGCCTCGATCCGCGCCGCGATTCTCTCGATCGGCGTCAAGTCATGCACCTCCCCCGTCGCAAGCGTCACGCAGTAGAGGTGATCATCTTCGTCGCCATTCTTGTCCTGCGTGTAGAGCAGGTGCCGGCTGGTGTAAGCCCATTGGAATTCCACGATCCCTCGACGCCGATCGTCGGTGACAGGTCGAGCGGCCTCGAGGTTGTCGAACGGCGCCACCCAGACGTTGAGGACGCCCTCGCGCGGCGCGACGAATGCGATCTGGGCACCGTCGGGACTGAGTCGAGCCCTCGCGCGATCCGGGTTACCGAAGATCGTTCGCCGCGAAATGAGGCCCGACGGCGACGACCGCGGCAGAGAACGATCGGCATCCTCCTCGGCGGTTCTCCCTGAGCGGCCGACAACCGCGTCCTGTGCGGCGGTACCCGATTGATTCCCGACGCCCCCACGACGATCCTGGTCCTCCGCCACGCCGGACAAGGAATCCGCCGGCGCCGGGCTGGTCGATGCCGAGTTGGTCGATCGCGACTGCGAACCGCCGCAACCGGCTCCCCCCGCGACGGCAATCGCGACCAGCCACAGGCCGAGCCTCTCCAAATTACGGCATCCCCATCCTCCGCCAACTCCACGCCCCGCGCAACGAAACATCACGCTGAACTCCCTTTCGTTCCCCGTTCCCCGTTCCCCGTTCAAGAAATATCCTTCGGCAGCCAGAGATTCAGCAACTCACCCCGCGTCGCGCTGGAAAAATCTTTCCAGGCACTGATCGGCAGTTCGATGTGGGCGATCGCGCCGGTGGGCAGGTGTCGCGCGGCGCCGGTGACATGGGCCAGGAACTCTTCGATCCCGGGGCAATGACCGACAAGCATCACGCGGCCATACTCGACGGGGAGTTTGACAAGGACTTTGACGAAGTGCGTGATTTCGGCGAGGTACAACTCGGCCTGGAGTTCGCCTTCCCCGCGAACATTGGCCGATTTCATGACGAGTCGCATGGTATCGCGGGCGCGGACGGCGGTTGACGCGACAAAGGCCTGTGGCACGACGTTGCGTTCGACGACAAACCTGCCCATGCGATTGGCGTCCATCCGGCCGCGCTGGTCGAGCGGCCGATCGTGGTCGGAAAGCGAGTCATCCTCGTGGCTCGACATGGCGTGTCGCATCAGCATCAAGGTACGCATATATGGAGAATCCCCGGTCCTCTAACCAGCATGCCTAGGAATCGGCGTGCGCACAAGTCGTCAAACCTAATCGCTACCGGGGGCGCGATGGGGCTCGAAGACGGTGCGTTGGGCCTGTTCCGCCTGTTTTACCCGCTGGCACACCAGTTGACAAAGGGTCTCCTGGCTGCGGACGGTCGATTTTCCGCGGGAACCGCGCACGCGCTGGTAGCGGCCGTCGGGGAGCAGCCGTTTGGCCTTTTCGGTATCGCGGAAGTACGTTTCCAGAATCTGCAGCAGCCGGGCTTTGCAGTTCGCATCCTCGATCGGGATCAGTAATTCCACGCGGCGGTCGAGGTTGCGGGGCATCCAGTCGGCGCTCGAAATATAGACGCGGTCATCGCCGCCGTGATGGAAATGCAGGATGCGGGCATGTTCCAGGAATCGATCGACGATGCTGACCACACTGATCTGGTCGCTGAGGCCTTTGATGCCCGGCCGCAGGCAGCAGATTCCACGGACGTTGAGCCGAATTTTGACCCCGGCCTGCGAGGCGGCATACAGGGCCTGAATGATCTCGGGGTCGACGAGCGAATTGAATTTGGCGGTGATCTGTGCCTGCTGGCCCTGTTGGCGGCGCTGGGTTTCGCTCTGGATCATTTCCAGCAGTTTGTCGCGCATTCCGAGCGGCGCGGCGTCGAGTTTTTGGAATCCGAGCGGCTGCGAGAGTCCGCAGATGGCGTTGAAGAAACTGGAGGCATCGGCGCCAAGCGCTTCGTTGCTGGTCAGAAAACTGATATCGCTGTAGATTCTGGCGGTGGCTTCGTTGTAGTTGCCGGTGCCGAAATGCACATAGCGCTGGATTCCCTGGGGCTCTCGGCGCACGACGATGCAGACTTTGGCGTGGGTCTTGAGTCCCTTGACGCCGTAGATCACCTGGACATCGGACTGTTCGAGGTTGCGTGCCCATTCAATATTGCGGGCCTCGTCGAAGCGGGCTTTCAGTTCCACGATCGCCGTGACGTTTTTGCCCCGCTGTGCCGCGCGCGCCAGCGCCGCGACGATGGGACTGTTGCGGCTGGTACGATAGAGAGTCTGTTTAATCGATAGCACGTCGGGATCGTTCGCCGCTTCCTCGATGAATCGCACCACCGGTTCAAAACTCTCGTAGGGATGGTGCAGCAGCACGTCCCGCCGCGCGAGCACCTCGAAGATGCTTGCCTTCGGATCGACGTCCAGCGAAGGCTGGGGCGGCCATGCCTCATAACGCAAGGCGTCGAAGCCTTTGAGATCGGTCAGCGGCATGAAAGCGAAAAGGTCGAGCGGTCCGGGGATACGAAAGACATGGACCGGCGGTACGGAGAGCCTTCCAGCCAGGAATTCGAGCAGCTCGTCGGAGACGCCCTGCGCGATTTCCAACCGAACACAGTTTCCCTGCCGGCGGTTATCGAGCACTTCTTCCATGTCGGCAAGCAGATCGGCGGCCAGATCCTCGCGCAGATTGAGGTCGGCGTTGCGGGAGATCCGGAACGGAATACACTCCAGGACCTCCTCGTTGGGAAAATACCGACCCGCATGCAGCGCGACCAGGTCTTCGAGCAGCAGGTAAGCGTAACCCCGCTCGGCGGGAATCGTGAACCAGCGGTGCGTCGACCGGCCGAGCGGGATCATCGCGAAGCGGTCGCCCGCTCCGCCGGCGGCCCGCACACGGATTCCGAGGTTCAACGAGCCGCTCGCCAGCAGCGGAAACTCGCCGGCCGGATCGAGCGCCTGCGGAGTATGGACCGGGTAGATATCCTCCTCGAAAACCTGTTTCGCAAGGTTGCGCTGCCTGTCGAGCAACTCGCCAGGCGCCACGCGGCGGATACCGGCCTGGGTCAATTCCAGATCGATGTGACGGAACCCGGCGTACTGATCGTCGACCATACGGCGCGTTCGCTCCCCGATCGCATCCAGCTGTTGGCGGGGCGTCAATCCAGCGGGATCCGGGTTGGTTACGCCGCGGGCCAGCCGCAATGCCAGACTGCCGACGCGCACCCGATAGAACTCGTCCAGATTCGACGCGGTGATCGTGAGGAACTTCAGCCGTTCCAGCAACGGGACCGATTCGTCTTGCGATTCGTCCAGAACGCGCTGATTGAATTCCAGCCAGCTCAATTCGCGGTTAAAGAACTTCGCTTCGGAGTCACTCATGAATGTCGCTCGCTCGGGGCACTACGGACGTGATTTTCGCAGCAGGACCTGCATGCCGAATGTCTCTTCGAACAGATTGCCGCTTTGCCGCGAGGCGAGTTGCTCCAGGGACAAATCGTCGACGTCGGGGACGGCGATCACCAGCCGGTCGTTTTCGCGCTGGCAGTGAAATTCGTGGATGCGTTGGCTGCGGGAATCGTCAAGCGCGACGGCGACGCGGAGAATGGCGGCAAGTTTGGCCACGGCAATACGACCATCGCGGTCGAGTGTGATGTAGCCCTCGTGTTCGGGCTTCGGCGACGCGCGCCGGTGGTAACGGGCGACCAGCGCGACCAGCAGCGTGTCGCGGCGGCTCAGGCCGAAAAGCTCGCTGTTCTGAATCAGGTACATGGAGTGCTTGTGCGCGCTGCGGCTGCTGACGAACAGTCCGATCTCATGCAGCAGCGCCGCCAGATACAGGATCGTTTCGTTGCGATCGTCCAGCCGATGCTCGTCGCGCAATTCGCGAAACAAGGAGCGTGACAGGTCGGCGACATGCCGGGCATGGGCCTCGTCAAATTCGAATTTCCGGCCCAGGTCGAGCGCCGAGCGGACGATCTGCGCGCTGAACTCCTCGGTCCAGGCGTCCTTGATCGACATCTCCTTAAGCAAACCGTCCCGCAGCGTGGTACTGGTGACCAGCAGATTGGAAAGACCGAACGCACGGGCCAGTTCCACGTAGGTTAACAGGGCCGGACCGAGCGTCTCCGCGTCCGGCACGCTCACGTGGTACCGCTGGATGATCTGGTCCTCGCTCAAATTCAACATCTTGTTCGTGAGCTGCGACAGGCGCGTCACCGAGATGCGGGCCAGCGCGTGGGGGTTCCAGTCTTGAACGAGCTGCGCGGCGGCGAACCGCACGTCGCTGCCCATGGCGATCAGATCCATCGGGCCTTCGGGAGGCACTTCCGCCACGACCTGCTCGACCGTCTTGTGGATCTGCGTTTCCAGGAACTGCCGACGCTGCACGACGGAAGCCCGCATATGTTCCAGCACTTCGCGCCAGCGCAACGTTCCCAGGCGGTAAGTGCGCGAGAACAAGACGTTACCGCTCCGCACCACCAGCAATTCCGTACTCCCGCCACCAACCTCCACCACCATCGCGCGCCCCGCGGCCAGGTCAGGATCGGATTGCAGGAACGGCTGCACTCCCAGGTAGGTCAGTCGGATAACGTCGGCTTCTTCCAGCGGTTCGATCTGCATGCCCGTCGCGATGTAGACGCGATCGATGAACGCCAGCCGGTTGGTGGCTTCGCGGACCGCGCTGGTGGCGACCACGCGCACCTGGTCGTGTTGCGTGATCTGGTATTCCCGCAATACGCGGCTGTAACTTTTCAGAACCCGCACGCAGTCCTCGATCGTCTCCTTGCTGATCACGCCGCTGGAAAAGGCATCTTTGCCGATACTGACGGTCTGCGACAGTTTTTCCAGCGTGCGGAACTGTCCTTTGTCGTCAATTTCAGCGATCGCCATTCGGATCGATGTCGTGCCGACGTCGACCACCGCGACCGGGCGGACCGATTTTGCCGTGGCGATGCTTTCGCGTGACTGCGTCATGGTACTTTTCTGTGGGGCGCGGAGGCGTCCGTCAGCGTCGCTTCGACCCAGGCCGCCGCGCCCATGGCATTGGCGTCGTCGCCGAGCCGTGCTTCGACGAACTTCACGGACCTGGAAAAGGTCGGCATCGCCTGGGCCCGCGCGGCCTGTTCGATCGTGTCGACCATCAATTTGGGCAGGGCCTCGATCAATCCACCGCCAAGCACAATCGCGTCGGGAGCGAGCAGGTTCATCAGGTTTCCGATCGCGGTACCAATGAACGTGGCGGCCCGGCAAACGATCCGCTCGATCACGACATCGCCCGCGCGGATCGCGTCGGCCAGTGCCCCGCTGCGGATCTTGCTCAAATCGGTACCGGCAATCGCCATCAGATTGGGAGCCTCGCCGCGATAGGCGGCGCGCGCCGCCTCCGCCGCGATCGCCAACCGGCTCGCCTCCGTCTCCAGGCAGCCGATCCTGCCGCAGCCACAGAGCCGTCCGTCGCCGCGGACCTGGATATGGCCGATTTCCATGCAGGAGTATTTGCGGCCGCGGAACACTTTGCCCTCGTAGATGCAGCCACCGCCAATGCCCGTGCCTGGAAAGACGCCCAGCACGCAACGCGCGTCGCGCGCCGCGCCAAATCGATACTCGCCGTAAAGCCCCGCATCGACGTCGTTCAACAGGGCGACCGGGCAACCAAACGTGCGGCTGATCCGCTCGCGCACCTTCGTATCGCGCCAGCCCAGATTGGCCGATTCCAAAATCATGCCTCGATCGAGATCGATCGCGCCGGGACAACCGATCCCGATCCCTCCCAGCTTGCCGCGGGAAATTTTGGCCGCCGTCAGCGTCTCCTCGATCATCTGCTCGATGCGCTGCAGCCCGGTGCGCGCTCCTTCGTGCCCCTTGGTCTTGCGGCGCTCGCGCGCCAGGCACTGAAAGCGAGCGTCGAACGCCATCGCCATCATCTTCGTTCCACCCAAGTCGAATCCGATCCAATATTTGCCTGACTCCGTCATCGCGCTCCTCGCTGGTCTCTTCCCTTCGCAAAGCTAGCCTCAATCTGCACGATGCGAAGCAGCGGTGCAAGAGGCAATGGCTCCGCCCGAAAGCCGCCGCTCGGGCTTCATCAAAACTTCATCAACGGCCCAATTCGCCACGCCCGATCGACGCCACTCTCAAGAAGATTCCTTGGCCATTTCCCGTCCCAACACGCTGTTTCGCCGCCCGTACATCAGATACATCGCAATTCCCAGGAGTAGCCAGAGCGCCAGACGGACCCAGGTGTTCACGGGCAGAAAAAGCATCAGCACCAGGTTGGTCAAGATTCCAGCCGGCGCCAGCAGAAAAACAAAGGGACAACGGAAAGGCCGATGGGCATCCGGCCGACGTACGCGCAGCAGCAAAACCGAGGCACATACCAGCACAAACGCCATCAGCGTGCCGATATTCACCATCGACTCCAGAATCCGGATCGGTGTGAAACCGGCCACGACACACATCACGGCTCCGGTGAGGATCGTCGATCGATGCGGCGTGCGGAATCGCGAATGAATCGCCGCGAAGATCGACGGCGGCAGCAGTCCATCGCGCGACATCGCCAGAAAAATCCGGGCCTGGCTCAAAAACGTCACCAGCAACACGCTCGTCATTCCCGCCAAAGCGCCCGTAGCGACCAATCCGGCCGAGGCGCGAAGGTAGCCACTGCCGGTACGCTCCGCCTGCCGACTGAACGCCGTGGCAACCGCTGCCTCCGGGTCAATGTCCGGATACGGTTCCATCCCGCTGATCACCGCCGCCACCGCCATATACAGAACCGTGCAGAGCGCCAACGACGCGAGAATTCCGATCGGCACGTCGCGCTGCGGATTCTTCGCCTCCTCCGAATGCGTCGAGATCGAATCGAACCCGATGTAAGAAAAGAAGACCAGCGCCGCGCCGACCATCAATCCAGACAGACCATACGGACAAAACGGACTGCGCAGCCGGTCGTCGATCGGCTGCAACAGATGCTTGAATCCGAGCACTCCCAGCAAGCCCCATTTTTCGCCTTCGGACGGCATCTTGCGCAGCTGAACCAGTTCGCGTTCGTCCAGTCGCCGGGCAAGCTCGGGCACCGCCTTCAATAGTTCCGCGCCGGTCGTCATCTCATGCACCGCTCCATCCGGCACCAGCTCTTTCAGCTCCGGACGCACATGCAGAAAATCGATCGTATCGGTCGGTAGCCGCTGGGCAACAGGAACCGAAGTCCAATTCGCCGAATTGACGAACCGCCAGCCGACGCCGATCACAAACAACACCACACCCAACTTGACCAGTACCATGATCGTGTTCATGGCAGCGCTTTCGCGAATGCCGAGTACCAGCACGACCGTGACCAATGCAATAATCAACATCGCCGGCAGGTTGCAGCCCCAGGCCAGCGAGTGTCCCGTTTCCTTGCCGAGAGTGAACGGGTCGTTCAACAGCACTTCAGGAATCTGCCAGCCGAACAACGTCTTCAAGAATTGATTGAAGTAGTTCGCCCAATGCGCGGCGACAACCGCACTGCTCATCGCATACTCGAGCACCAGATCCCAGCCGATGATCCAGGCCCATAGCTCGCCCAGGGTCGCATAGGTATACGTGTACGCACTGCCGGCGACCGGCGCCATCGCCGCAAATTCGGCGTAGCAGAACGCGGCAAACGCGCAGGCGATCCCGGCGACCACGAACGATATCACGATCGCCGGACCCGCATCCGCCGCGGCGACCTGCCCGGTCATCGCGAAAATTCCCGCGCCGATGATGGCTCCAACCCCTAACGACGTCAGCGCGACAGGGCCCAGCGCGCGGTGCAGCCGGTTATCGTCCTCCATCTCCTTGAGAAGTCGGTCGAGTGACTTGCGAGCCCATAACTGCTTCCAACTCATCGACGCCCCCCCTTTGCCATACGATCCCGCAAAACCGCTCCAACAATCACAAGAATGTAGAGGCCCCGGCGGAATTGAGCAATGTCGGGGAACGGGTTACGGGGAATGGCCCGTGCTGATTCGGGTGCCACGGGTGAGGGCCGTCCCGAGCACGTGTAAGGTGACAAAGTTGAGGTTGGAGTTTGCAGGAAGGTCGAATCGGAGCCAAGTCACCGGCTTCTGATCTGACGTTGACCGAAGATTCAACGTTGACTCTGTCACTTGGGCACCGGCTCGGGACTACCCTCACCCGTGGCACACGTTCCCGGTTCCTGGGTCCACGTTCCCCGTGACCCGTTCCCCGTGACCCGTTCCCCGTAACCCCGGGTTCACGTTCCGAACTCAGGCCGGCGTTTGGCGAGTTGCGATTGTAGACGCTGGACGATGCTGCTGTGCATCTGACTCACGCGGCTTTCACTCAGATCGAGTGTCGCGCCAATTTCCTTCATCGTGAGTTCCTCATAGTAATAGAGGATGATGATCAGTCGTTCGTTGCGGTTCAGTCCTTTGGTAACGAGTCGCATCAGGTCATTTTTCTGGATGCGGCGCGTGGGATCTTCGCCTTTCTTATCCTCGAGAATGTCGATCTCGCGGACGTCCTTGTAACTGTCGGTTTCGTACCATTTTTTGTTGAGGCTGATCAGGTTGACGGCGTTTGCTTCGAGGATCATCTTTTCGAGTTCTTCCAGCGGCAGCTGCATCTGCTCGGCCAGTTCCAGTTCAGTGGGGTACCTTCCGAGTCGAGCTTCCAGGCGTTTGGTGGCTTCCTGAAGTTTGCTGGCTTTGGAGCGGACGAGTCGCGGGACCCAGTCCATGGTCCGGAGTTCGTCGAGCATGGCGCCGCGGATACGCGGCACGCAGTAGGTTTCGAACTTGACACCCCGGGTGAGATCGAAGGCGTCGATTGCGTCCATCAGTCCGAAGACGCCGGCGGAAACGAGATCGTCGAGTTCGACGCCTTCGGGCAGTCGTGCCCAGATACGTTCGCCGTTGTATTTCACCAGCGGAAGGTAATTTTCGACGAGTCGGTTGCGCGTATCCTGGGTGGGAGATTCCTTGTATTGCCGCCAGAGTGCCTCGAGCGCTTCGTTCATTGGCGAGCTGACGCGTACTTCGGCTTGGTCGTCGAACTCTGCCAATTGATCGGCGATCTGGTCGATCCGGGACGCGATATCCGGCGGAGGGCCGACGGGCACTTCCGTTTGCATCGAGGGGAGCTGCGTTAATTCAGCCGTTGTCGCGAGCGTCGTCGCCATGCCATCCTCCGTGATTGCACCGCCGCTGTAGCGGCGGACTGACTTTCGAGTTCCATCTCAGTCAACAACACCCGGCGCCGGTTCGATTACCGGTCCGGGGTGTCCGATGTCATCCAGGTTTTGTCGCGGCCGATTCCGCGCGATTCATCTCTTCAACGAATCGGCGCCGAACCGCGTCGGTGACGATCGACTCGGCGGCCAGACCGAGCAGAAAGCCCAGGGCCGCGAACACGATCGCTCCGCCGCAACTCGTCATCACCGTTCCTTCCAATCCCGCGTCGTGCATCGCACCGCGCGTGAGCATGGTGAGGAAAGCAACGATTCCGAGAATTCCAGCGTATTTTTTTGCGACCATCGTCTATCGCGTACCGGGAAACTGCGAATCGAAACCGGCGAATACCTTGGGAATTCGCTGCCTTCGTTTATCGACGATTGCCGAGGTCGATGTTGAGTGATTTCTCCTTTTTCCGCGAATCTGTCCCGCAATCTGGACGATGAAGTATATTTGCGGCACCGCGCATCGCGCGCTGATCGTTACAACCGGTCAACTCAAGCCGCCCGATTTTCCCGCGATCGGGATGATTCCTCCTGTGCCAGTCGGCCAGCCAATTGTTCCAGGGCCAGGACGGCCGGCTGGCGAGTGGCGGCGAGCACGAAGGGAGTGCCATTCCGGGCCGCGTCGGGGATCGCATCGTCGCACGGCAGCCAGCCGAGCGATTCCACGGAGAGGCCCAGGAAGCGTCGCGTCGACTGATCGATGCGCCGATGGACATCCTCCGCGGCCCGCCGATCGGGACACTGGTTGACCAGTAATCCGATCGGGAAGGAAATATTGCCTTGCGTGAGCGCCTTGATCGTCGCGTAGGTATCCATCACGGCGTACGATTCGCAGCTGGTTACCATGACGATTCGTTGCGCCATTTCCCAGAATCGTCGCACGGACTCATCGATGCCGCAACCGACATCCACGACGACCAGGTCGGCGTGGCGACCGATTGACCGCAGCTGCTGCAGCAGCCGATTGTGTTGCCGCGAGGAATAATCGTGCCGCGTTCCCGGCGCCCAAAGCCCCGGGACCAACTGCAGGCCCGCGGGTCCGCGCACCAGCACTTCGTGAATGTCGCGTCGCAGGTTCATCACATCGGCGATATCGCCGCGCTCGGTGACACCGCACAGCATCGCGACGTCGCCTCGGCGCAGGTTGGCGTCCACCAGCACGACCCGCGAACCTTGATTGGCCATCGCGACGGCGAGATTAACCGCCAGGGTCGTGACGCCCAGGCCGCCCTTGCCGCCGGTAAGCACGATCGACCGCGGCGCCGGGCCGGCGTCGATGCCCGGTCCACGCGAGGAGCACAGCACGAGTTTTCGAAGTTCCGTGGCTTGATCAGACATGGATTTGTTCCAATCCCAGCACGACGCGCGCCAGCTTGCGGCGTTCGGCCGGTTCGATGTCGGCTGGCACATTCTGGCCGTTGGTGATGTAGCTCAGCGGCAATCGGCTGGAGCGCACCAATGGCAGCAGATTTCCCAGCCCGGTCGCTTCGTCCAGTTTCGTCAACAGCAGCGACGTCACGCCGACGCGTGCGAATTTTTCGGCGGCCTTCTGCATTTGAGGCAGGCTGGCCACGGCGCTCAGCACCAGATGCACTTCGTGCGGCTGGGCCTCGTGCAGCAGCGATTTCAACTCCTGGATCCGCACTTCGTCCCGAGGGCTTCGTCCCGCGGTGTCCATCAACACCAGATCGAAGTCGGAGAATTTCTGAATCGCCGCCCGCATTTCGCGTGGCGTCGCCACCACTTCCATCGGCAGGTCCATGATGTCGGCGTAAGTTCGCAACTGTTCCACGGCGGCGATGCGATAGGTGTCCACGGTGATCAGGCCGACGCGGCGGTGTTCGCGCAGTCGCTGGTTCGCCGCCAGTTTGGCGATCGTCGTCGTCTTGCCGACGCCGGTCGGGCCGACCATCGCCACTATACGGCACTCCCCCGGCGCGGGCTCGATCGGGCCTGTGACCCGAATCTCCTCTTCGATGAACCGGGCCAGACGAGCCTTCAACAACATCAGGTCGTTCAGGTCGTCGGCGGACGCGCTGCCGCGGATGCGATCGATCAGCTCCCGCGCGAACTCCTCGCTCAGCTCGGCATCGATCAGGTCGGTGAACAGCCGAAAAAGGGCGTCCGGAAGTTCCGGTCGCTGGGACGGCTCACGTCCCCGGCTGAGCTGTTCCACGAGCGAATCGAGGCTTGACAGCTGTTCTTTGCGGGCTCCGCGGAAGCGGGACCGGTAACCAAGCTCACCCAGCGCCGGCAAGCGGACTTGGGCCGCGGCGGCCGTTTCCTCGCCGCGCCATTCGGCCTCCATCGGCTCCACTTCGTCCGAAGAATCGTCGGCGTCGCGTGACGGCGGCCGCAGGTCGGTGAGATGACTCGGGACGTTCACTTCGACCGAAGCGGTAACCTCGATGTCGCGCGCTCCGGTAAACCAGGTCCATAACCCACGCGGCAACTCGCGCGTATGCAGCACGGCGGCTTGTGGGCCTAGTTCGTTACGCACCAGTCGCAATGCATCGTGCATGGTCCGCGCTCGAAATGTCCTGACATCCATGTCGGAAGCCTCCTTTCAACGTGGTTCGATACCGCCCTGGGCCCGGCGGCGTTCATACTTTCTGGGGTACAAGGTCGGAGACAATCGCAACCGATTCAATCCGCGTATCTCGAGTGATCTCGTTGTAGCTCAGGATGACCAGTCGCGGCAGATTCGGCGCCGTCATCAGCTTCAATCCGGGCCGGATCTGCGGACTCACCAGCAGCAGGGGCGGATGGTTCGACCGCGTCAATTTCACGACTTCCTCGCCGATCAACTCGCACGTGCGGTCGACCGCCTGCGGCGACATGCGGATGAACAGCCCCCGCTCGCTATGCTCGATTCCCGCCGCGATGCGGTCCTCCATCGCCGGATCGAGTGTCACGACGTGCAGCCGCTGGTCTTTGTCGCGATACCGCGAACAGATCGTGCGCGCCAGCCGATGACGGGCATACTCGGTCAGCCATACCAGGTCCTTGGTCTTGGGACCATGGTCGCCAAGCGTTTCCAGGATTGTCCCCAGCTGTCGGATCGGCACCTCTTCACGCAGCAGCGTTTGCAGCACCTGCTGCACATCCGTCAGTTTCATCACCCCCGGGATCAACTCATCGACCACCGCGGGCTGGGATTTCTTGAGTTCGTCGATCAGATGTTTCGTGGCATCCCGCGTCAACAATTCGTCGGCGTGCCGCCGCACGACCTCCTGCAGATGGGTCGCCAGTACGGCCGTCGGCTCGACGGGAGTAAACCCCTGCATCACGGCGCGGTCCTTCAACTGCGGTTCGATCCAATAAGCGGTCCGCTGGAACGCGGGGTCCCGCGACTCTTCCCCAGGCAGCCGACCGTTCGATATTCCCGAATCCATCGCTAGCAGCCGATCGGGAAACACCGCGCCATGGGCGACGGTGTTGTTGGCGATCTTCAACCGGTAGGAGTGGTCGGGCAATTGCACATTGTCGCGAATACGGACCTTGGGCAAGACGATGCCGATCTCGGCCGCCACGGCCTGGCGAACACCGGTAATCCGTGGCAACAGATCGCCGCCTCGATTGGGATCCGCCAGCCGGATCAAGCCTACACCAATCTCCATTTCCATCGGATCGATCGCCAGGTAATCCTCGATCCGCTCCTCGACGCGCTTCTTGGAGTCGGCCTGGGCACGCTCCTGTGCGGCCTGCGCCGCGTGTTCGGTCTTCTTGCGACGATTCATCACCGCCGCCAGCCCCAGACAGCCGCAACCGATCGCCAGCAGGGGGATCGTGGGCAGATTCGTGAGAATCAGAATGCCAAGGAATCCGGCCGCCACGACCATCGCGATCGGTCGGGCGAACATTTGCTTCAGCATCTCGCTGGGAAGATTCTGGCGCTGCGTGCTGCGGGTCACCAGATAACCGGCGGCCATCGAAATCAGGAAGGCCGGCAACTGGCTGACCAGACCGTCTCCGATCGTCAACTTGCTGAAGACCTCGCCGGCCTGACGCGGTGACATGCCGGCGTCGAACACGCCGATAATCAATCCGCCAAAGATATTGATCAGCGCAATGATGATGCCCGCGATCGCATCGCCGCGCACGAACTTGCTGGCACCATCCATCGCCGCATAGAAGTCGGCCTGCTGCGTAATTTCCTCGCGGCGACGCTGCGCTTCCCGCTCGTCGATCAACCCCGCGTTCATGTCGGCGTCGATCGCCATCTGCCGGCCAGGCATGCCATCCAGAGCGAATCGCGCGGCCACCTCGCTGATCCTGGTCGCACCCTTGGTGATCACGACAAACTGAATCACGATAATGATCGCGAAGATGATCACCCCCACGACCAGACTGTCCCCCGCCACGAATTCGCCGAAGGAACGAATCACCCCCCCCGATGCCATCAGCCCATCGACACCGCCGCGCGTAAGGATCAAGCGCGTTGAGGCCACGTTCAGCACCAGACGAGCCAGGGTCGTCGAGAGAAGCAGTGAAGGAAAAACACTGAATTCGAGCGGCGTCCGCACATACAAGGTGGACAGCAGCACCACCACCGAAACGGAAATATTCAAGGAAAGCAGCAGGTCTAACAGACTCGGCGGCAGCGGGACCAGGATCACCAGCACGCTGGTGATCACCCCGACCGGGACGACCAGTTCTTGCCACCGCTGTGTTCGAGACATCAAAACCTGCCTGAATGGTCCGCCAGGAAGATACGGATTGTTCGTTGTTCTCGCCGGAGCCGGCGTCGGTCAATTTCGAATAGTCCTTGGTCCGAAGAGGGGCGGAAAGTAACGAATTCAGCAGCCAATGTCCAGGTGAATTGGTCGACAACGACCGTTGACGGACTCGCTAGCAGGATTCACAATTCAGTAGTTCCGCTCCTTGCCTCAGGGATGGCTCCATGATCTCGGATTCCAACGCCGCTTCCTCCAATACCTCGCAGCCGGCGGCGGAGACCGCTCGTTCCGTACAGCCTCGCCGATTTACCGACAAAGTCGCCGTCATCACCGGCGTCAGTGATCGCGGGATCGGCGGCGCGATCGCCGAACGACTCGCGCGCGAAGGCGCCTCGGTCGCAATGCTATGCCGCCACGAACCCCACAAGCTGCTCAAACTGCTCGACCGGCTCGAATGCGATGCCCGCTCGATCAATTGCGACATTACCCAGTCCTCCCAGATCACCGCCGCCGTGGAGTGGACGGTCGATCAATTGGGAGGCCTAGAAATTCTCGTCCATAATGCCGGGGTCGAATCGGCGGGTCGGTTGGTGGAAGTTCCGATCGAAAAATGGAAGGCACTGCTGGACGTGAATTTGCAGGGTGCGATTCAGATGAGTCAATCCGTGCTGCCGGTGATGAAATCCGGCGGCGTGATCGTCAACGTCGCTTCGACGCTGAGCATCGGGGGCTGTGCAGGCTATTCCGTTTACAGCGCCAGCAACGCCGGACTGATCGGCTTCACACAGTCCCTGGCGTGGGAACTGGCGCCACGAGGCATCCGCGTGGTCGCCGATTCTCCGGGGCTGATCCACACCCCGATGGTTTTCAAACATATTGCCCGGTGGACACCCGAAGCACGGGACAAAGTCGAAGCGTGCCATCCGTTGGGAATTGGCACACCCCATGACGTCGCCAACGCCGTCGCATTTCTGGCATCGAGTGAAGGACACTGGATCACCGGAGTCAATCTGCCGCTGGGTTGGGCGCCCCATTACCCGTTGCCATTCCAGCATTTTCTTGGCTGAATCATTGCCGAAAGGCGAGCCGCACGAGGAATCCGCATGTCGTCCAGTAACTCCCCGCCGCGCGTCGCTTGTCCCCAATGCGGCGCGGGACTCAAACTTACCTCTTCGGAGCCGAACCAGAAGCTGCGCTGCCCCAAGTGCGGCCATGCGTTTCTCGCCGACCTTCCCGCTGCGCCCCCTGCGATCGGTCCCGGCGCCGCAACGGCCGGCGCACCCGCGGCAGCCGGCGGACCTGCGGTATCTCCCGCCGCGAACAACGACATCGAAGATGAAGATGACGGCCTGTACCGGTTGGTGCCCGATACTTTGCCGAACGAACCCCAGCGCCCCTCGAGTTCCACCGTCGCGCCGTCCGCACCATCCACCCCACCAAGAGGCGCGTCCCATCCAACAAAGCCGCAATCCAGCCCGGCCGACCTGGGCCCCTTGCGACTGGATGACGAGATTCTGGGCGACCCCGATGCGAAGGACGAACCGTTACCCAAAGCGAACATGGGGAACAATCCGTCAGGGCCACGCTTGCCGGCCAGTCTGCTTGTGTATACGACCGGCGACGAGGAATCCTCCGCCAACAAATCGCAAAAACCTGCGGTGCCCTCTGGTGATGCATGGTTCACCTTCCCTTGTCATGTCTGTCGCACGCCGCAGGACTGCACGCTTGCCGACGTCGGCAAGACGATCGATTGCCCCGATTGCCACTCAAAACTGGTTGTGCCGCATCCCAAGCCGACGCAGTTCAGATCGCGCCACGACGAACGCGGTTTCGACGACGGCACCACTTTGGAACTCAACCCTGACACGGCCGCTCCCGCACCGATCCCGATCGCACAAGGATTGCAGCAATCGGCGGGAGATTATCTCTCCAAAGCGGCCCAGACCCTGGATGAGGAAGAATCGGAGGAGGCCGAAAAGAAAGCGCTCGGCGACCTCACGGACGTTTTTCGTTTCGCTATTCAGCCCGAGACATTGGCTCGATGGATCGTCTTTTCCGTCGGTTTGTGGATCGTGGAGGCACTGATCGCGCTCGGCGGACTGCGCGCGGAGAAGCTGACGCTTCTCCCCGCACTCTTCGTACCGATCGTCGCGGCGGCCGGCGCGATCTGGGTGGTGGCATTCACAGCCGGCCTCGTGGCCCTGGTGCAGGACACCGGTGACGGATCCCGTGAAGTCGGCTGGCCCGGCGCGAATTTCATGGAATGGCTTTTCGACGGAATCAGGGTCGTGGCCGCCATGGTGATCAGTTCCCTTCCCGCGATCGTTGTGGGATTACTGATGGGCGGCGCGGGACGCTTGACCGAGAACCTGCATCTGCTGGGAATTCTGGTCGTGCTCTGCACGATGTCGGTCTTCCCGATCGTGTTCCTTTCGATGCTCTATAACGGATCGACGGTCAAATTCCTGTCGCTGACCGTCGTCAAGAGCCTGAACCTGATGCCCAAATACTGGTTGACCTTTTACCAGGTATCGCTGCTCTGCGGCATTGTGATGTATATGACCGGACGAGGTATCGTCACGGGGGATCTGCAGGCGCTGGTGATCATTGCCCCCCTGGCGGTCGCCAATGCGTTTCTGTTTTTCCGCATGCTGGGCTGGCTGGCCTGGCGACTCGGGGAAACTTGGCGCGCGATCGAGGAACAACCGAAGGCGCCCTGAGATTTCCAGAACACGCACCGCTGAACTCCATCGCGGCGTGCGAAAAAGTGGCGACGAGCCCATTTCCTTGGGGGACCAATCCTTGCGGGACCACTCCCTGCAACAATTGCTAGCGTGCCGCTCGGCGATCATGCCTGCATGCCGCGAAGCGTCGATTCTTGTTGATGTCCGACGCGTCGGCGTATTACGTCCAACTTCACTTGACATGCTTCTCTCCATGACTACATTTAAGGTCATCACTCATGGCTCTTGGCAGACGGCACAGGGATATGCCGTAAATTGGATCTGTTTGGTCGCTCTGCATAATTTGGCTGCGCGACGCATAACGGTAGGAGGCCCGACCGATGGCCAACGTGACTTTGTTGAATTCGGATATCGAAATCCGAGCGCAGATGGCACTCTCGACAAGTCCGATTTTTCAATTGCGGGACTTGCGTGCGGAGAGGGATGAAGACGGCCTGATATTGAAAGGACGCGTCACCTCGTTCTATTTCAAGCAGGTTGCTCAGGAACTAGTGCGCAACGCCGTTCCGAAGACCAACGTCATCAATCACATTCAAGTGGACTGATACAGGCGGGTCGTCGGATTCAATCACGCGGCGAAGCCTTCCGGCGACGTCGTCGTAATGAGTTCATCGAACGCCCGAATTACATCCGCGACGGTTGTTTTTCTTAAACACTCGTAGTGTCCGAAGGGACAGCTCTTTCGTCCACAAGGACCGCAGGCGACGTGCGGCTGCAGTGTCCATTCGCGCGGATTGTAGTTTGTATTCCATCGCCGGTCGATTGATCCGTAGATTGTCACTGTGGGGACACCGAACGCAGCGGCGATGTGCCGAGGCCCACTGTCAGTCGAGATCATCGCGTTGCAGCGCGCGATGCAGCCTTTCATGACGCCAAGGGATGTGTCGATATCGGCCAGACTGCGCACCGCCGGGTGGTTGGCCTGGGTGACTAGCTGTTCCGCATCCGCCTTTTCGCGAGGACCTCCCAGCACGAGCACCCGTATTCGCGGCCGAGCCACCAGGGTGCGAATGACCTCCGCGAATCGATCGGTCGGCCAGTTGCGCGCCGGGGAATTCGCCGAACCGGTATTCACCGCCACGACAAATTCGGACGGCCCCCATTGCAGCTTTTGCCAGACTCCATCGGCGCCGCGTTGATCCTGTTCCGTCAAAGCCAGTTCCAATCGACGATTCGCGGCAGGGCAGCCGACGGCCTGCGCCAGCGCCAGGTAATGATCGACCGCGGAATAGGGCGTTGGCATTCCGTGCTGCCGGGGGCGACTCAGCCGCTGGGTCAACAGCCCTCGATGGAGGATGCCGCCAAAACCGACGCGCTCTTTTGCCCCCGCAACGGCCGCGAGCAGGCCTGCAGACAGCGAATTCGGCATCACGATCGCCAGGCCGATCGTTTCCCGGCGCAATCGCCGCGCAACAGGCCAGAACCGAATGCCGCGATCCGCGGCGCGGCGATCGAAGGGCCACGCTTCGTCAAGCCAACTCGTTCCATCCAGAATTCTGGCCACGTACGGCCGCATTACCCCGAGGATCCGGTCGGCGGGAAAATGCGTTCGCAGGCTTCGTAGCGCGGGAGTGGCCATGACCACGTCCCCGATCCAATTCGGCAGCAGGATTGCGATATTCACTCTTGGCCGTTCCTAACAGTTCGCGGAATCCGCGCTGTATAGCTGGTAGTCAGGTCCGACAGCAATAGCGGTTTCCGTGATTCGACTCGCGAACGCGCGTAACTTCCCCCAACATTCCCAGAAAAAAGCTACCCCAACGCCACAGGCATCGGATAGAATCCGCAAAGGCCGGGAGGGTTCGTCGCTCGGCTCGTACCGCTTGGCAATAGAGTCATGACCATCGAAAATCCGCACCGATCACCGAATGCTCGATCGCTGGCAAAGCTGGGCACATTGCCGGATTTGAGAAGGAACTGGACGGACTATTCGCCGAAATACAACGTTGCGTTCAAGACGGCGATTCTGGTTCAGGCTGTGCTCGCAATCGTGACCAAGCTCGTCCTGGATTTCCCTCCCGGCCAAACGCATCGTGCATTCTGGGTCGCGCTCGTTTGCCAATGGTCCATGGTCTGGATCATATTGTTCCGACGGCCAATGCATCCAACACGGTTTGACCTGTTTCTCGTGCGCTACGGGATCGTTCCACTACTGTTCCTTGTCGCGGGCGTAGGGCCTTGGTACCTGCGCATGCTTGGCGTGCAAACCTAAGAGACGCGACGAACAATCAATTGAACGTGAGAGACAGATTGGGCAGATTCTGAATGCCCTCAGTTTGCCGCTCGCCCTTGGGATCGTTACATTCTTTGCTGCAGAGTGTTGCCGCCAGAGCCGCGCGGATTTCGTCAGCCGGATACGGCCGACTCATGGCATCCGGCCCCAGCGAGGCCAGTTTCGCAGCCAGTTCTTCCTGGCCAACCAGTTTGAGTAACTGCCCGTTCAGGTTGCAGATCGTGTACGGGCCGACGTACAGGCCGAGCCACGCGTCGTCCGGCAGGAACAACTGGTTCCCGTCCAGCTTTTTCCACTTGCCCCGCATCAACAAGTGGTTGTGGAGGTAGCAGTCGCCGTCGAACTCGATGAAGATGTGCTTGCCCTTGCAGAAGGCTCGCCGGATTTGTCGCCCGGTGAGGGACTCCGCAGGGACTTCGGTGTGGGCCGATAGGCAGCGCAGCACCTTGCGGCCCAACAAGTATCGGCCGAGCCATTCCGTTCTCCGTAACACTTGTGGACCCTCGGACACGAAGCGAACCCTTTCCGCCTGCTGGTCCTATCCTGCAGGCCCGACGCACTCGAATGCGACGGATTGCCGGACAACCCTTTCTGCGAGGACGCTGAGTAGCGCGGATCGAGATGGCCCTTGACTCACCCGACCACGCGTCCGTCAGCGTCGAAATGATTGTCCAGAGCCTGCAGGCAGTCGTCTGCGTTCGCGAGAACCTCCGTCCATTGGGTGACTTCGGCGAGCAACTTCGAATGTTCCCCAATCCCTGCCGCTCGTTGGAAATAGACTTCGAGCGTCGCCAAGGCCTCGTCTCGTTTTGCGGAGTAATGTGAAATCGCCGCTTTGCGAAGCAGATTCATGCGGGTCCCTTTCATTCGATCGGATCAAATTCCGGTTTACTGTTGTATTGTAGGGACCGGGGAAGCTGGTCAACTGGGCGACAAAATCGAGT
Organism: Planctomycetota bacterium; assembly: GCA_016872775.1. GTDB lineage: Bacteria > Planctomycetota > Planctomycetia > Pirellulales > Pirellulaceae > VGZA01. The sequence goes on from VGZA01000001.1 coordinate 132,066, forward strand.
GTTGCCCCCAATGTCTCGACCCGATTGCCCATTGGGGTCGTAATCCGGGACTGAGTTCGCACCTTGGGGTCGCTCTTGTCAGCTTCGAGCCTGGCGGAATAATACCGTACACGCGGGCGGAACAAATCGCCGTGCCTGTCCTTAGCAACATCCGGGTGACCTACGATGGAAGACGACACGACCGCATTGCCGTCGGACTTTTGCGGAGAAGTTCGTCTGTTTCCGCTGTCCAATTTGGTATTGTTCCCCGGTATCGTTCTGCCTTTGCACATCTTCGAGAGCCGGTACAAGGAAATGCTGGAAGACGCACTTGCCGGCGACGAAATGGTCACGATGGCGACACTCATCCCCGGCTTTGAACACGACTATTACAGCCGTCCTCCGATCTCACCCATCGTGTGTATCGGTCGAGTCCTGTCGCACGAGAAAACCCCTCAGGGCACGTACAACTTGGCGCTGGCTGGGTTGGAGCGGGCACGGATCCAGCACGAGGTCGAGCCTGTGCGCGCGTATCGGCGAGCCAAGGTATGTGCGCTCGGCAGTCTCCCTTCTCCAGCCGGTACGGCAGGCAGTCGGCAGGCCGTTAAGCTGGCCGAAGAAATGCTGAGCATCTTGCCCGCGACGGGGCCCTTTATCGAGGAACTGTTGAAATACGACGTGTCGGTGGCGGCACTGACCGACTTTGTTTCGTTCCACCTGCCCCTGGCGACGGAACTGAAACTTCGATTGCTCGCCGAACCGAATCCGGGGGTCCGAGCGGAGTTGCTGTTGGCCGAGTTGTCGACCGCGAAGTCCGCGCCGCGTGGCCGTGGCCGTCGCCCCACTGACTACAGCGACAATTAACCGCGACGGGGGCGGCGCCGGCGTTGGAGGAATCAGCGATAAACAGGAGCAACCGAGGAATCGCTCAGCGAATTCCGTAGTACATCTCATTCTGGGCGCGGATCGGACTGGCGAATCACGAAGCGATCGCCGCGGCCAAAGCTGGCGTGATCGGTCTGGCAATGTCGGCAGCCGCGACTTACGCGTCGAAGGGAGTTCGCGTCAACGCGGTCGCTCCGGGTCTGGTGCGAACGGCATTGACCCGGCGAATCTGGGACAATCCCAAGTCCGCCGAGGCCTCGCAGGCAATGCATGCCTTGGGCCGCCTTGGCGAACCCGACGATGTGGCCTCGCTGATCGCCTGGCTCCTCGACCCGTCGAACTTCTGGGTGACGGGGCGGGTCATCGGCGTCGACGGCGGCTTGGCCTGCCTTGGGAGCCACAAGCAGGACATTACGTATTCGATGAAACAGGTTTCTGCACAAAGGGGTCGCCGTTTCAGGAAGGCGTTTATTTGCCCTCAATTACGAGTACTTCATGCGACAGGCAGGTGGCGTTGAACGCTTCCAACGTATGATGTTGTGGCTACCCACTTGGCACGACGCTCGACAAGTCCTGCAGACCCTGGGTGTGGAAAGCGAGGAAGTCGCCTCCAAGTTACGGACTCGACATTCCATCGAGCAGGAACGAGAATTGCTCGACTTGTACGATCTGATCGCGGAGCGACTGGCTGATCGCTCCACGCTGTAAGCTTGACCTCTGTGGACTCTGTGCCCCCTGTGGCTTAAGTTAACCGAACGCAGGAGCTGACGGCGGCCGCCCTGTATTCAAAATTTGCCGCGTGGTGCTTGGACGAACGACTCAGGAGTGACATGCTTTGAGACTTGGCGCGGTAACACTGACGATCCTGTTGGCGGCTTGCAGCCAGCGCATCGCCCTGGCCCAGGGTAGTCGCTCCCCCGAGGTGATTGTCGACGTTGGGGTGGCTGACGAAGTGTGGATGCGCAAACACAAAATGACCGAGGCGGACGTGAATCAGCTGGTCGCCCAATTGAAGGAGGCCGGTTGTCAAAGACTGCACGTCACCTGCGGCTGTCTGGGGACATTCCCCTACCGCAGCGCGTTGGAATATCCGTTCCGGTTTGACCCCGAACATGCCCGTGCGAATGCCATCACTCCTTTCCCGAAAGAGCTTGGCACAGATCTCGAATCGTACATTGCCCAGCACACGGCGTGGAACAACCGCTTCGCGGACATCATCCACAACGATTTCGATCCGCCTACGGCATTCATCCGCGCGGGGCACCAGCAGGGTATGAAAGTGTATGCATGGATTGACCTCTTCGACGGGGGTTGGCCCGGTTATCGTTCGAAGTTTCTCGAGGAACATCCCCATTGCCAATGGGTGGGGAAGGACGGCAAGACCTACTTCAAGGGCGTGTGGGATTATGCCTGGCCCGAGGCCCGCGCTTTCCGCGTGGCGCAAGCGCGCGAACTTCTTGATCGCGGCGTCGACGGCATCCATTGCTCCGCCAGGTCCCATGCCAGGCACCTGCCCAACACCCACGACGAGGATTATTACGGCTACAGCGAACCTATTGTGCAGGCGTTCCAGCGGAAATACGGCATTGACATTCGCGCGACCCAGGATTTTGACAGGGCAGCATGGCACGATCTGAAGGGCGAGGCGATGCTGGATCTCTATCGTGATCTGGCCGGGCTTTGCCACAGCCGTGGCAAGAAACTCTGCATCGGGTTGCAGTTGGGGCGCCATACGCAGTTTGCCGTCGACGATTACTTCAGCACGAATGTCGTGTTGCGCTACTCAAATCACTGGAGGAAGCTGGTCGACGAGGGCATTGCCGATGAGTTAATCCTGGGTGATTACGAGGCCGTGAAGGGCACGGATTGGAAGAACGTGCGCGAGGGCGGTTGGCGCGTGAAACCCGATATCCAGCTTCGCGAGGGTGAAGACCTGTATGACTGGGCGTCGCGCGAATACCAATCCTACTGTCATGGGAAGACGCGCCTGTACCTCTTTTCCCAATGGATGGAGACCGACCCCCGAAAGCTCGAACCACTCTTGACCTTCTGGGCGGACACGACGCGCAAACACAGCTTCGATGGTATCACGATGCACGAAGCCTGGACCTTCGAGGACAAGCCCGGCAATATGTCGCTGCTGCGCGCCATGACGCAACGCTTGAAGGCCGAGCCGTCGTCGCCATGATGCGGCCGCTCACTTCTCACTTCTCTGTCGTCACTTCTCGCCTTCTGTGGGTGCAAGACGCCGAACCAGACGCTGCAGAAGACAGCGGGGTGTGACGTGGTTTCTGGGTGTTCATGGCTCAGTGGCCTCTGGGGAATCTGTGCCCTCCGTGGTTTAATAGACGCTTCGAGCGACCTTCAACATGACAAACTTCAAAGCCCATGACGCCTATATCGCTGCAGCACCTGAGGCGTTTCAAGCGCTGTTGGTTCAGCCCACACTCCTGCGTCTTGATGAGTGAACATTACCACCTGCAAGCCATTTTCAGGCATTTTTGACGCGAGGCGACTATAGCAATCCACCATTGATCGGAAGAAGGAGTCGCCGTCTCCGGAAACTGCCAAATGCGTTTGCTATCTGCTGTCCAATCGGGAAACTGGTGTCGAATCTGACCATCATACCAAGCTAGATAAAACTCAGACAATTCAGGGTAATTAACCGCATCGGCATAAGGTGGATCAGTTAACTAGAAATCACAAGTATGATTAATGTGCCGACCGTCACCACGTATTGCCTTAATAGGTGTCTTTGCCTTACAGGCAGGATTTGGGCATACGAGTTCCGAATCTTCGTTGACAGTTCCTTTCTTGGCTTTGGCCATAGCCTCCGCAGAGACGTTTTCTCGAACGTCTAAATCGAATCGCTTCTCGGTGGGCAGCAGGAGTAATGTTGCGATAACTTTCGTCTTTTCAGCGATCACCCACGAAGAAGCAAGAGGGATTCTCCAGCCACATTCTGGGCAAGTACATTCAGCACAGTATAGATAAGCATTGGAACACCATCGTCCTTCTGCGGCTCGTCGGTAGTTGCTATCGGTACATCTCCTTGGGAAGCAACACGATCAACGCTTCACCATTGGACACGAGCTAGGCCACTATCTTCTCCACGACCAAGAAGGCATCCATATTGATCGGCGGTTCGAGATAAAACTACGAAACGCAAAATCAAGCGAGGGGATAGACGACGAAGAGAAAGAAGCGAACCTATTTTCGGCTGAGTTGCTCTTGCCCAATAGCTTTTTGGATTCCGATATAGCCAAAGTCGTGCCGGTTGATTTGGAAGACGAGGAATCGCTGACTCGCTTGGCCGCGATGTACGGTGTCAGCACCCAGGCCCTTATTTTCCGCTTAGCGCATCTCGGCCACGTTCAGATTTGAGCCACCACGCTCAGGGATTCGCCAATGTCCTCTTCAACCACACCAACCCTGGAACTCCCCGCACCGCTCGCGAGCGTGTTACAAGAAAAGGATTCCTGCCCCGACGACTTTGATGAAGCCGACGTCAGCTTCGTTTTGGAACGAGTGTTGGAAGAATGTGGCGAGATCAGTGAGGATCAACGCATGGCGAGCTTCGCTGAAATCGCAGCCCTTCAAATGCCGCTGGTCAACGGCCAAGAACGAAGTAAGTGGGGCACACGCTTTGGCCCGGTAGTGGAAGGGACACGACAGGACGGCAGCCCCTATTCCTTCCCGGATATCCCCGCTACATTTGCTGTTTAACATGACAACAAGCAAGATACTGTTCCCGTTGTTGATTGCCACAGTCATCGGTTTATCCGGGTTGGCTCTCTTCCTTTACAGAAGGAGGGCAAAGCTTGCCAATAAAAATATTTACGGCACTGGACTTGATCGAAAAGAATGGACTCTTCTCCAACAGGCTGTGCTTTGCGCGGGGGAATGCCCCGATTTTCCATCTAGATCATTTGATTCTCTTCCACTGAATCTCAAGAGTCATGCGGTCGGCCAGATTGTCGCACGTTGTCTAGCGAATGAACCAGATGTCGACTTGGAGGATGCAGCAAAGTTGATGGTTGGCGGACAAGAGAATGCATGGCTCGCCCTAAGTAAGTCGTAACGGGTCAATCTGTAGAAATCAGGGGCTAACAAACCGTTGCACACGGAGCCGCGGACCGCGCGGTTTTGGGGGATCAATGTCATTCGCCGCGGCCCGGAATGGTGGACTGGGAGAGGGGCGAACAGGTTATTATTTGCGCGCAAACTCGTACGAGCAATTTGCAAACAACTGTCCTCGCTTCTCCACCGGTATTTCGCCGGTTGAATCGGGTCGTTCGCCGCCCCGCAAGTGGCACACGCTCGGCGCTACCCCTCGATACCGAGTAGCGCCAGGGAGTCGCGCGCGATCATCGCTTCGATCTCTCGTTCATCAAGTCTCGGCAAATTCGTTCCCTCCACCATCTGGTTCATTTTGCGCAGATCGCGAATCGTGGCATTGACCGAAGTGAACGGATAATCCGTCCCGAACAACAGTTTGTCCCAGACCCCGTATTCCTGGACGAGCATCAGGCTATGGTAGAACTGGAACGGACGATAATGCAGCGCGCTGATGTCGGCGAAAACATTGGGGTGCTTGCGGATCACCACCACGCATTCGCCTTCGTACGGGTGCCCCAGATGGGCCAGGATGATCTTGACATCCGGGTACTGCATGGCGACCGGATCGATATGGCGCGGCAAGGTGCATTCGAGCGGTGCCTGAGGGATAAAGGTCGTCCCGGTATGCAACAGCACTGGCAACTGATGGCGTTGCACGTATCTCCAGAACGGCGCCAGGGTCGAATCATCCGGTCGAAAGCCGGCATACATCGGCAGGAGTTTCACGCCGCACAGGCCCAATTCCTGGTGGCCTTCCCGCAGTTCCGATTCCCAGCCCGGCTGTGTCGGATCGACGGAGAGAAACCCGATCAGCGACTCCGGGTGCCGTCCCACGTACTCGGCGACATACCGATCGGGGACCCAGACCCCGGATCGCCTGGCTTTACCGCCAAAAACGATGGTCCGCGTATCCGGTGTCGCTTGCTCGCGGTAGGATTCGTAACGCACCGACAGATCGACCTCCACTCCCGCCCGCGCTCGTTTAAGCGGACGCAGAAATTCATCGCCAAAGTGGTGCGGATAATCCCAGGTGTGGCTGTGCACGTCGAAAATCATTTGGCCAAGCGTAGCATGGCTTCCGCCCGGATTCCACCTTGCGAACGGTAGCGCCGGCGGGAAATAATGGGCCGATTCTGTTCTTTACCATCCGCAATGAGTGAATTTTCAATGATGATTCGCAGCCTCGTGCCTCTCCTAGGCCTTTTCCTCCTGCCGGCGATCGGCAGCGCGCAACTGGCCGATACACCGTCCCGCTACCAGGTTGTGCGGGCGTTTCCCAACCTGCGATTAAACCGACCGATCGTCCTGACCCATCCCGGCGATGGCACCGACCGGCTGGTCGTCGCGTCGCAACTGGGAAAGATCCAGATCATGCCGAACAAGCAGGACGTGACCGAGGAAAATCTCAAACTGTTCTGCGACCTGGAGTCGCAATTGGTTTACACGAAGGAAGAGAACGAGGAGGGTCTGCTGGGCCTGGCATTCCATCCCAAGTTCCGCGAGAACGGGGAATTCTTTGTCCATTACACCAGGAAGGATGCGCCGCCGCACACGTCGGTTGTATCGCGATTCCGGACATCGAAGGAGTCACCCGACACGGCCGATCCGGCGACGGAGGAAGAGCTGATACGGATCCCGCAGCCGTTCTGGAATCATAACGGCGGGGGACTGGCATTTGGTCCGGACGGATATTTGTACATCGCGCTGGGCGACGGCGGCAAACGGGACGACCCGTTTGGTAACGGCCAGAATCTGGAGACGCTTTTGGGATCGATACTTCGAATCGACGTCAATCGCAAAGATGCCGGCAAGAACTACGCGATACCGCGCGACAATCCGTTTGTGAACCGCACCAAGGCCGCGCCCGAGATTTACGCTTACGGGTTCCGCAATGTCTGGGGGATGTCATTCGACAAGGTGACCGGTTCGTTGTGGGTGGCCGACGTCGGTCAAGATCTGTGGGAGGAAATCGACATTGTGACCAAGGGCGGCAACTACGGCTGGAACCTGCGTGAAGCGGCGCACAAATTCGGCAAGAAAGGTTCGGAGCCCGACGAAAATCTGATCGATCCGGTCTGGGAGTACCACCACGAGGTCGGCAAATCGATTACCGGCGGTGTCGTCTACCGTGGCAAGAAGACTCCGTTTTTAGTCGGTTGCTATTTCTACGCCGACTACATCACCGGCCGGGTATGGGCTTTGAAATACGACGAACAGCAAAGGCAGTTCATCGCCAATTACTCGCTCAAAGCCGACTTGATGCCGTATATCGCGTTCGGGACCGATATGCATGACGAAGTTTATCTCACCGACGCTTTCGGGCAGTTCTGGATGATCGCGCCCGCCAATTAAGCTCGTTCCATCACCGTGTCCCATCCGTCCATTCAATACAGGGGGTGTTTGCCATGCGATTTGCCGTGGGTCTGACTGTCGTTGTCTGTTTTCTGCTGGCGGTTCCGCGCGCCGAGGCGCAAAAGAAATCGCAACCCGTCCGCATGGGCTGCGGGACCATGACCTTCGACACGGTGCCCGGCTGGGGCATGCGTGAGGACGGCTCATCGCCGCTAGGGCCGACCCACGGCGGCGTTGTGATTGACAAGGCCGGACATATCTACTGCAGCGCCAACCAGGGCGTCTTCGTGTTCTCGCCGGAAGGAAAGGTCGTCCACACTTTTCTCGGCAAGGACTTCACCGAATTGCATGACATGGAGATTCGGCAGGAGGAAGGCGGCGAGTTTATCTACGGCGCCAGAAACAACGCCGCCGAAGGCGTCAAATTCGACGCATCCAGCGGCACGATTGTGCTGCGGCTGAAGTATCCCGAAGAGTCAGGACTCGGTCTGAAACCGAACGAATTCAAGCCGACGGCGATCACCGTTGCGCCCAACGGCGACATTTTTCTTTCCAACGGATACGCCAGCAACCACATCTTCAAATACAACAAGCAGGGAAAGTACCTGATGCACTTCGGCGCGAAAGGCAATGGGCTGAAGGAATTCAACACCGCGCACGGCATGACCATCGACACGCGCTACGATCCACCGCGATTGCTCGTCTGCGATCGCAACCACGAACCGAAAGGCCGGTTGCTGCACTACAGCCTGGAAGGCGAATTTATCGAGGAAGTGATCACGGGACTGGGCATGCCGACTTCGGCCAGCGTGTTCGGCGACTATGTCTCCGTTCCGGACCTGCACGGACGGCTGGTGATCCTGGACAAGAACAACACGATCATGGCGGTGCTGGGACATAACCCGGACCCGGCGAAGCGCGTGAACTTCAACATCCCGCAGGATCAGTGGATCGAGGGAGTCTTCAGTGGTACCCACGGCTCGTACTGGGACAAGGACGGAAATCTGTACGTTCAGGATTGGAACGTCTCGGGCCGGCTGACGAAGCTGGTGCGCGTCAAGCCGTAGACGGTTCCCGCCAGCTACATTTCCACGCGAAAGGTGTGGACGACAAATCGCCAGAGCCGCTGTCCGATCGACTGTCGGCCAGCGCGGACGATGGCGATCGCTGTTGTTCCGGGCGGCACGTCCTGGGCCGCGCGAACGATCGGCAGATCGGCTTGGAACGTCGTGTTCACCGGCCGCTCGATGCCGGCGGAGTCGGTGCGTGATTCGAGTTGACCGCCGCCTTTGGTGGTGAGCGCCAGGGCGGCGTTCCGCATCGGATCGTTGGAGACACGGTCGATCTTTCCCTCGATGGTCGTTCCGCAACGGCCTGGCAGCAGCAGCTGGACGGACTGTCCCGGTTCGACGAACGGGAATTCGCGTTGGTCGATCGCCAGCACGACGCGCAGCCGGGATGGGTCACCGACCTGGCAGACCGGCGTGCCGGTCTGCAAGAACGCGCCGGTATTCCGGGGCTCCAGGGCGGAGCCGTTCCAGGCGGCGAGTTGTCCGGTATCGGCGGGTGCCGCCGGGCGCAGCGCCACGGGAATCAGACAGCCGTCGCGGGGCGCCACGATCCGCAGGCGACGCGTATCCTGCTCCACCTGCGCGATCTGTTGTTCGATCATTCTCAGCGACTCACGCAGCGTCTCGATTTCGGCCGCCGCCCGTTCATCGCCTGCCAGGGCTCGTTGCTGGACGCTGAGCACACGCGTCCCACGCAGCCGACGTTCTCCGCACAGTTTCTCCAGGGTCAGTCGCATCTCGATATTCGCGAGTGTCACGATCGGTTCACCCTCGCGAAGGGTCATGCCGGGTCGGGCATGAATCTGCTCCAGAGTGCCCGCCGCTTCGACATAGATCGAGGCGGCGTCGGCGGGCAGCGCGATGGCGTCACACACGACGCGGTAAGGCAACGGCACGGCCAGCACGGTGGCCAGCAGGGCGGCCGACAAGATCACCGCGGCCGCGAATCGCGTCTTCCTCATCTGTTGAAACCTCCCGGGGACTTGCAGGAATTTCGTGATTCGCCAGGCGGGCTGGGCGATCAACGAAGCCAGGCTGGCGAACGCCAGAATGTGGCCAATCACGGCCAGTTCATAAGGGACGAGCATTTTATAGAGGAACCCGAGGATCGACAGCGTCACGAGCCAACGGTAGACGGTCGAGGCGGCGGCGAATGCCGCGAAACTGAATCGATGCCGCTGCGGCAGCAGCGGATCGGGCGATCGCCCCGCGCCAAACAACCAGGCAGTGCAGCACGCGCTGATCAGATCCGCGCCCTTCTGGCGCAGATTCGGGATCTCCAGCAGGTCGGCCAGGATGTAATAACCATCGTAGCGCATCAACGGATTGGCATTGAACAACAGCGTGCTAACCGAACAGATGAACATGATGTCCAGGCAGACCGTATTCAACAGGCCCGGCTGGCTGAACCACCAGAGGTAGCTGCAGGCCGACGCCAGCAGCAGCTCGACATACATCCCCGCGGCGCCGATCATCGCGCGCCGCCACTTTCCCCGCACCATCCAGGCGTCGCTCACATTGCAGTACAAGCAGGGCATGAAGACGAGGAACATCACGCCGAGTTCATGGCATTCCCCGCCATACCGTTTGCAGCTCAAGCCATGCCCGAGTTCGTGCGCGATTTTGGTGCCGGCCAGCACGATCGCCAGCAGCAGTCCGTTGCGCGGCGAGAAGAACTCCTCGAGCGCCGGCAGGCGAGCCTGCAGGGTCTCGAACTGCGTGAACAGCAGCAAGAGCGAGGAGATCCCGAACAGTAATCCGGCCAACAGGGCGAGCGGATGGAACAGCCAGCCGAACGATCGGTTCAAGGCCGACAGGAATCGATCGGGATCGACGCCACGCAGTCGGATCGCCAGCAGATTGACCAGGAAGTCAACCGTCTCCTGCACGCGCCGTTCGCGGCGGCGGGTCAACAACTGGCTGCCTTGCCCCAAAGCGTCGGCGATCACCAGTCCGCTGCGATGCAGCATGCCGATCAACCGCTGAATTTCGGCGATGTCGATCCGCTGCGGCGCGAACGCGGATTCGAATCGGCGCTGAATATCGGCCGCGCTGTTGTGACCGTCGAGCATCCGCAACATCGCCAGCTCCTCGGCCTCGAAGCGGTAATACTTCGCCGCCAGAGGATCCTTGACGACCCAGCAGTTGCGGCCCTGGAACTGCTGGGCGCGGATTTCCAGATCGGGCCGCATGCGGATCGCCAGCGGACGCTCCGCGCCAGAAGTCGGTACTGCCGCCACGTCAACCATGGTGCGGTTCGCTCATTCCAGGTGGATCAACATCGTTGCGTCCCGCCCGGCCTGCAGCAGCCAGAATCCGTCCTGCTGGCGGTTATCCACTTCCGCTCGCACTCGGTACAGATTCGACTTCACGATCGGGTTGACGTGGGTGACACGGCCGGTGAACTGGGCCAGCCTGCCACGCGCCAGCTCGACCTCGACGGTCACGTCGCGGCCTTCAATCTCGGACGGGTCGAATTCTTTGACGCTGACCAGTCCTTCCACGCGGACCCGATCGAGCCGAATGATTCGATAGACCGTGTCGCCGGCGCTGACCCATTCATCGGGCTGGGCGTTCACCGAGATCACCTCGCCGTCGAACGGGGCAACCACCTTGCGACGCTCGACGTTCTCTTCAGCGAGCCGCAGTTTGGCGTCGTGAACCGAGGCGGTCATTCCGGCAACCTTCAGATCCAGCTTGCTACGTTCGATCTGTAATCGGGCCCGCTCTTTCTCCAAACGCAACTCGCGGATCCTGGCCTGCGTTACCGAGCCTTCGTTGCGCTTGTTGATTGCCAGCGCATCGTCGAGTTCCACGGATGCTTTTTCGTACGACGCCTCGGCGTACCGCACCTCCACATCATCCGCGGCCTTGGTACGCGCGGCGTTGCGCTCCAGTTCCGATGCGTCGCGCTGCAACTCCTGCTGGCGGCTGTCGATCGTGGCCAACAGCTGTCCTTGCTCCACGGCCTGCTCGCTGCTCACCTCCATCGACACGATCAGGCCCGTCTCCGGTGCCGGGACATCCACCTCGTGGATCAGCGATACCTGGCAGGGCCAGATGCGGGCCACGCGTGAACGGGGCGCGGCGGCCGAGCGCGGCGGTTCGGTCGACCGCGGTGGCGTCGCGGCGGGAGCAGCTTCCTCCTTGCGACCTGGCCGACCGGCCGGAGCACCATCCCTGGCACTTGTCGATCCGTTCGGTACGGCGGCAACCGACCCGCGCCGCACCGCGCCGGATGACGTAGGTTCGTCACGCGGGTCCTTTTCCGCCGCGACCTGACGAACCGGCTGTCGCGCCGGAGCGGTACCAACACCCACGGTCAAGCCGGTCGAACGATCGGCCGAGGGTGGCTCGGCCGCAGTCGTCGAAACCAGCGCCGGCAGTATGATCAGCAAAGGGGCCAGTCGCATCATACGAAACTCCCTCCGAACATCGAATCCCAACGGTCGATCAGGGCAACCAGCGAAATCGGAACGCGGCGATCCGCTCGACGACGTCTCCGAACCAGACATAGCCGAGCGCCCGCTGTCCGCATTGCAATTGTGCGATCACCGTCGACTCGCTGGGCGTTTCCGGCAACGGGTGTTTGTCGATCGCCACGCGCACCGCGATCGAGTTTCCCGACTCGCCACGCACCGTCGCCAACCGTTCAATATCAATCACTCTTCCGTGGAACTCCTCGCCGGGGCGGCTCTTGAGCGCGAAGCGAACCGGCACGCTTTCGCCATGCTGGGCGGCGGCAAGCAGCGTGGCCACGCGCCGCTCCGGCACGTAAAGTTCCAGTTCCCAGTCGCCGTCGGGGTTGGCAAGCGAAAGCAGCGTCTGGCCGCGCTGCACCGGCCGCTGCAGCAGTGTCGATTCCGCATCCCAGGTCAGCACCTGCCCGTCGATCGGACTGCGGATCTCCAACTGCCGGCGTTTTTCCCGCAACAGCTCCAATTGCTGCTCAATACTCTTGGCGATTTCCTTGAGCTGCGCCAATTCCCCGGACAACAGACTCTCGTCGACGCTCGACAGCGACTTCGCGCTAACCAGAGTCATCTGCTTGGATTCGATCTGTTCGTGCGTGGTCGTTTCCCGCTCCAGCAGTGCCAGGATTTCGCCATCGAGCGATTCGTTGCGCATCTTTACCAGCAGATCCCCCGCGCGAACGCGCGATTGGTGCCGCACCGCGAGTTCAATTACGGTACCGTCGACCAGCGCGAACAGTTCCTGCCGTTCCAGCGGCAGCAGTTTTCCTTGCACCGCGATCTCGCATGGTGCCTGGACGCAGATCAATGAGCCGATGATCGTCCCGATCACGGCGACGGCCAGCGCGGTACCCGGCCAGTGCCGGACCGCAAGCGACCGCGTCAGTCGTCCCAGGAGTTTCCAGATTCGCAGAAACAGGATGCTGCCGTGTTCCTGCGCATTGAGCATCGCGATCGCGGCATGTGCGGCAACCGCCTGCAGCCGGTGCCGCGTTGTCTCGCGGATGGCGTCGTCCGCCAGTTGCTCCATCACCAGCGCCGATTTTGGCGGGACACTCGGCAACGTGACCGGCGACGCCGGATCGGTCACTTGGTGGTCGGCGGCATGCAACGGGATGATCGCCAGCGCCTTGACATGGGATTGGTCGAGGTAGGCCTGCAGGCGCGTCTCGATCTGCGGCGGGTGTTCGTTGCTGCCTCGACAATGCCAGAATGGCTGCCCGGTTCTGGCGACGAGTTCGACAAGCTGCTCGAGTCGCTGGACTTCGGACGCGCGCCGGTCGAGCGCGTCCAACCCACTCACGCTGAGCAGACGCGCTTTGATTTTGCTCGCGCGACGTCCGTGTAACTGCAGGACGCTCAGGCGATCACACTCGATCAGACTCCGTCCGTCGTTGGCCACGGTGAAGGCGGTTGCGGTCGGGTCGAGCGGCCGATGGGCGGACTGCACGAACCGATCGAGCTTGCGCCAAAACAAATGCTGTTCCTGGTAATCGCGTAATCGGCGGTTCTTCAGGTAGTCACCCGCCAGGTCGCACATCTGCATCAGAAAACGGAGGTAACCTCGCTGCGTCGCCGGGCCGCCGTCCGGCCTCTGCACGATTTCGACAATCCCCTCCACCTTGCCTTCGACGAGGAACGGACCCAGCACAAGCAGATAGTCGCTGGGATTGCCCGCGCCGCTGACCACTTCCGAACTGCCGGGGCAAGATGCCCCGGCCACGGCGGCGCCGGAACCGCTGGTCGAGATGCCGGATTGAGGTGGCACCAGCACCGCCTGGCGACTCTCCACCACCTTGCGCAATAATTGCTGATGCCGTTGCTCGGCAACGACCGTTTCAGACAGCCTCGCCTTGGCCAGATTGAACTGGTACTGCAACCGCAGCGTGCCGGATTCCTCCAGCAGCCAGAGCGCGCCGCCCACTGCGGCCAGCGCCGTTCCGACACGGCTCATAAACCCTTCGGCGAACCCGGTCCAATCGATGTCGGATTGAGCTAATTGTGTGATTTCATGAACCAGCGCCCGGATCTGGCTCCTGGTCTGTTCGATCAGTTCCGGCGACGGTGGCGGTTCGTCGCTGCCCGGCACGAACGGCGGAACCGGCCTGGCGCCTGGCGTGGGATGGCTGTCGAGCGGCGGAAAGGTGCTCATCGACGTCCGGAACCTGCAGCGACGGAAATGGATAGGGACCCATTTCTATTTTCGGGAAAACAGAGGCGAGGACTCCCGTTAGAATCGCTACAAATTGCGTACTTTCGAAGGCAGTCCATTTTTCCCAGCTTGCCTGTACCACCAGTACAACACCAGTGCCAGGCCGATTGTCAGGATTCCGACCGACCAGACAGCTTCCCAGGCTCGGACTTCGATGGCCCGGCGGATTCCTGTATAGGTCATTCCTGCCGACATCAGGCAGAAGATTGCCGGGACGATCGGTCCGCCGGGAACTCGATACGGTTCGGTTTCGCATGGCCGCCTTCGCAGCACGAAAACAGCGATGCTCACGAAGAAGAAAAAGCCCCAGAACACCGGAGCGGTAAATTCGACCAGTCGGCTGAATCCGTTGGGGTAGACTCCGAACACAGCCAGCATCGACGCCGTGACAATCGACAACAAAAGCAAGGCTCGCGCCGGAACTCCGAGGCTGACGTTCCATTGTCCGAGCCAACGAAAGACGCCGTGGTCACAGCCGAGCGCGTAATAAATACGCGGGCCGGTGAACAGCGTTCCGTTCATCGCGCCCAGGCTGGAAACGCAGATCAGCAGGCTGATCAGGATCCGGCCGGGACTGCCAAATCGGATTGCCATCACGTCGGTCGCAACGGCCGTGGAATGGACCATGCCGTTGAAGCCCAAAGCGCGAATGAACGCTATGTTCGCCAGCACGTAAACAGCGGCGACGGTCACGGCGCTGCCGACGAGTCCCCAGACGATGGTGCGACGCGGGTTGTGCATCTCGGCGGCGACGTTCGACATTTCATTCCAGCCGCCATACGAAAACATGATCAGAATCATCGCCAGACTGTGGGCGCTCAGCGATTGTGGAGTCGGAGGTTCGAGGACCGCGCCGCCCACGTTCGCGGCCGGCAGCAACAACAGTCCGGTCACAATAATGATGGCGATGCCGAGCAGTTTCGTCAGGGTGAGCAGATTCTGGGTCCATTTGCCCATCTGAACGCCGAGCAGATTGGTCGCGGTCAGGGCGGCCAGGCTTCCCAAGGCGCATACCAGCGTCGTCTGGATGGTCGGGGTGATACCGCACAGCTGTTGAAAGTAGTTGGCGAATACGAATGCCATGCTGCCAATGTTTCCAGGTCGAATGATCCAGAAGTCGGCCCATGCGAAGAGGAAACCGGCATTCTTTCCGTAAGCTTCGGAGAGAAAAGCATATTCGCCGCCATGGCGGGGTAATGTTGTCGTCAGCTCGGCGTAACACAGCGCTCCCAGCAGCGCCGCGACTCCCCCCGTTATCCAAAGCGCGATCAAGTACACCGGTCCGCTGGTGTTGGATGCGATGAAGGGAGTGGACTCGAAGATTCCCGCGCCGATCACGATGCCCACGTTGATGCAGATCACGTCGAGCAGATTTAATTGGCGGCGAGGCTGCGTCATGGGGGGGAGTGATTCGAATCGAGCGCGACGAACATCGGAAGACCCTTAGCTGGCGAACGCTGCCGAAGTTATACTCTGAATCGTCGCGTAATACGACCGATCGGTACGGAGACGTTACACTCATGCAGTTGTCCGTGAATCACCTAGGCAAACAGTACGCGACGCGCGCCGAGCCATTGACGGTGTTGCGGGACGTCACGCTGGCGATGCAATCGGGAGAAAATGCAGCCATTCTGGGGCCCAGCGGGTCGGGAAAGAGCACCTTGCTGCAGATCCTGGGCACGCTGGAGCGGCCCACAACCGGCAGCGTGCACCTGGACGGCGTCGATCCGTTCGGGCTTGGACCGGACGCACTCGCCCGATTCCGAAACCAGCGGATCGGTTTCATCTTTCAGGAGCACCATTTGTTGCCCCAATTGTCGGTGCTGGAGAATATACTCGTGCCGACCCTGGCGGACGGGCGGCCGTCGTCCGAGCAGCTGCAGAGGGCTCATTGGCTGATCGAACGGGTAGGACTTGGCGACCGCGTCGACCATCGGCCCGCCGAGCTCTCGGGTG
Source organism: Planctomycetota bacterium (assembly GCA_016872775.1). Taxonomy (GTDB): domain Bacteria; phylum Planctomycetota; class Planctomycetia; order Pirellulales; family Pirellulaceae; genus VGZA01. Next base: position 148,112 of record VGZA01000001.1, read on the forward strand.
GCGAGCGTCAACGCGTCGCGGTGGCTCGCGCGCTGATCCAGCGGCCGGCGCTGTTGTTGGCCGATGAGCCGACAGGCAGTCTCGACCGCACCACGGCCCGTTCGATCGGTTGCCTGTTGCGCGAACTGCATGAGGCGGAATCGACGATGATGGTTGTCGTTACCCACAGCCTCGAGATCGCCGACCTCTTCCAGCGGCGCTGGGAGCTGAACGAGGGCAACCTTTGCGAGTTGTCGGCGACAGGGAGCGGATCGTGAGTACGGGTCCCGCGTTGTCTGTCGGTCGCGTCGTCCGACGCGGACTTAGTTTCCACTGGCGCTCCCACGTCGCCGTGGTGCTGGGAGTCGCGGCGGGCACCGCCGTCCTGGTCGGCGCGTTGCTGGTCGGCGATTCCGTGCGAGGCAGTTTACGCGGCCTGGTACTCGACCGCCTTGCCGCCATCGACCAGATGCTCGTTTCCGATCGGTTCTTCCGTTCGGAACTGAAGGATGAACTGTTGGCGACCGCTCCAGGTCGGGAATGCATCGATAAGATTGCGCCGGCGATCGTCATGCCTTCGTGTACGGTGGAGCTCAGCAGCGGATCGCGAAGCCCTCGATCGGCCAATGTGCTGCTGCTCGGACTGGACGATTCCTTCTGGAGTCTGGGCTTGGGCGGATCCCAGCCGACGACGCCGATCGAGGAAGGCGAGATCGTTCTCAACCAACCGCTGGCTGACGACCTGGACGCCAAAGTGGGCGACGATATCGTCGTTCGTCTTCCCAGCGGCGACGGGGTGCCCGCGGACAGCCCGTTGGGTCGGCGCAGTGATCGGATCCGCAGCCTGGCACAACTCAAGGTCAAACAGATCCTTCCCGCCGCGGGACTGGGCCGCTTCGATCTCCGTTCCACGCAGCACCTGCCGCGCAATGCCTACCTGCCGCTGCAGACGATTCAATCGGAGTTGAGGCTCGACGGGCGAATCAATGCCTTGTTTGTGGCCGGCAAGAGCGCCGAATATCGCTCGTGGGAAACGGCCCACCGACTCTCCGATGCACTGCCGCTGTCGCTCGATGATTTTGGCTTGCGCATCGATAGAATCTCAAGGTCGTTTCCCGGCTCCGAGGGGAAACCTCAACTGATCCAGGATTGCTTTCAACTCACGACCGACCGCCTGCTGCTGCATGATGACGTGGTGTCCGCCGCGACCGCGTGCTGGCATCGCCATCAGCCGCAGGCGGTGATGACCTATCTGGCGATGTCGATCAGCCGAGCGGTCGAACCCGAGCGGAAAATTCCGGTCTCGCTGATCACGGGCGTCGACTCGACGGTGGAACTTGGCCCGCTGCAGCAGACCGACGGGACACCTTTGCCATGGACGAGCGGGAACGAACTGGTGCTGAATTCCTGGGCGGCAGCCGACCTGCGCGCGGAAAAGGGCGACCGGATTCTGGTAACTTACTTCGAGCCGGAAACGACGCACGGCGAACCGGTCCTGACGTCGCGCGAGTTCACTTTGGCCGATGTTGTGGCGCTGACCGAACCTGTACGCGGATACGATCGCAAGACTGCCGCGGAATTTGATCGTCCGCCAACCCGAGCGAACGATCCCGATCTGACCCCGACCGTGGAGGGCTTTACCGACCAGCGGACGATCGACGACTGGGATCCGCCGTTCCCTTACGACAAGCGCAGTTTGAGGCCGCAGGACGACGAATATTGGACGCGGCACCGCACCACACCAAAAGCTTATGTACCGTTAGCCACCTCGCGCGAGTATTTCGGCAGCCGTTTTGGCGCCACGACGTCGATCCGCGTGCCGGCGTCGGGAGTCGAACAGGCTGAATTGGAGCGAGAGTTGCTGGCGGTGCTGCGCGAACGCCAGATACGCATGGGGATGGAATTCCAGCCGATCAAGGCCCGCAGTCTCGCCTCCTCCTCGGGAACGACGCCGTTTGATTTGTTGTTTCTGGGGTTGAGTTTTTTTCTGATCGCGTCCGCGCTGATGCTGGTGGGGCTGCTGTTCCGTTTGGGAATGGAACGCCGCGCGCGAGAATTTGGAACCCTGATCGCCTTGGGCCTGTCGCGATCGATCCAGCGCCGCATCTGGATCGGTGAGTCGATCGGATTGGCCGGGGCAGGGGGGCTGTTGGGGGCGCTGGCTGGCGTCGGATATGCCTGGCTGATGCTCGTCGGATTGCGGACCTGGTGGTTGGGAGCGGTTTCCACGCCGTTCCTGGAATTGCATCTCACGGCCCGAAGCCTGCTGATCGGCGCCAGCAGTGGCGCGTTGCTCTCCGTGGCCGTGATCGCCTGGACCGTGCGCGGGATGGGGAGAATCGCCCCGCGGCAACTGCTCGCCGGTTCCATGGTCGCACCAACGGTTGGTTCGACGCCCGGCGCCGTGGTCGGTCCCAAGCTGGCAGCCGGGATGCTCCTGCTGGCCGTGATGAGTGGCATCGCCGCCACGGGGCTGGCAGGGGAGGCCCAGGCCGGCGCTTTTGTCGGCGCCGGCGCAATGGTTCTGGCAGCGTGCCTGATGCTCGTGCGATGGAGACTGCGGCAGACAGCGTCACTGATTCGACTCGAGCGGTTCTCCCTGCCCGCTCTGGCTGCCGACAACATTCGTCGTAAACCAGGACGGAGCGTGCTGATCGTCGGTTTGATCGCCAGCGCGACCTTCCTGATCGTTGCCATGAGCGCCTTTCGACTCGACCCACGCAGCACGGGCAGCGGCGGTTATGATCTGATCGGGATCGCCTCGCAACCGGTGTTTGAGGACTTGAATCTCGATTCGGTGCGCCAGGAGCGATTCGGTGTTTCGTCGGCCGCCTTGCGGGATACGGTCATTCACGGGCTGCGTTTCAAACCGGGCGATGACGCCAGCTGCAACAATCTGTACAAGCCATCTCAGCCGCGAGTGATCGGCATCACTGCGGCTTTCCGTGACTTTTTTGATCCGCAGAGCGGTCGCTCGTTCGGCTGGGCTGCCTACGAGTCATCGACGTCAGCGGCCGCCAGCGCCCCGTCATCACCGGCCAATCCCTGGCGACTGCTGTTTGCTCCCCGATCGGACGATGCGATCCCGGTGGTCATCGATAAGAACACGGCGATGTACAGCCTGCAGTTGTACGGCGGCATCGGTGAACGGTTTACGCTGACCTATGACGGGCGACCTCCGCTCACGTTCCGGGTGGTGGGCCTGTTATCCAACAGTGTGCTGCAGGGCAGCCTGATCGTCTCCGAACCTGAGTTTGTGCGTGCGTTCCCCGAGGTGACCGGCTACCGCTACTTTCTGGCACGGGCGCCGGCGGGCCGACACGCCGAGGTCGCCGACCTGCTCGAAGAGTCACTGGGGGATCAGGGTCTCGACGTACGGTCCACGGCCGACCTGCTGACCGATCTGCTGGCGGTGCAGAATACCTATCTCAGTACGTTTCAGAGTCTCGGGGCACTGGGACTGTTGCTCGGCACGCTGGGAGTCGCCACGGCCCAATTACGGAATATTCTGGAACGGATCGCCGAATTCGCCGTCTTGCGCGCCACGGGATTCACGAACCGGCGGATCGCGATCCTGATCGGGCTGGAACATTCGATCGTTCTGATGCTGGGACTTGGCGTCGGATTGGTCGCCGCGATGGTGGCGGTAGCACCGCACGCCGTGGCGGGTGGCGCGTCGGTTCCCTGGCGCGATTTGTCGTTGATGTTCGCGGCGGTGGTCTTTGTCGGCTGGGGAACAGGGCTGGCGACGGTCCGGGAAGCCGTGCGTCCCGCGATCGTTTCCGCTCTGCGATCCGATTAGCATTTCGCGATGGTGATGCTCGGGCCTGTGCCGACAAACAGCGCCTACAAACAAACGGGGTGCGGCTGGCGGCACGTTGCCCTTCGGTTAGACTGGCGGGAAGTTGCGCGGCACGGCGAAACCTGGGAACGCAAACGATGTCTCGGAATTTCGGATCGATCGCGATGACGATCGGCATCTGCGGTGTGTTGAGCGGCCTCGCCGCCGGCATCCCTGCCGGAGCATTCTGGCGCGTGCCGGATGCGGCGATTCACGCCGCGGAGGAGATGCGGTTTTCACCCGAAGCGATCGAGTACTTCGAGAAGCAGGTGCGGCCGGTGCTCGCGGAATCGTGCTGGGAGTGCCACGGTCCGAAAAAGCAGGAGGCGGGATTAAGACTGGATAGCCGGGCGGCCGTCCTTCGCGGCGGCGACAGTGGTGCCGTCGTGGCGGCTGGAAATCCGGAGTCGAGTCGATTGATGGCGGCGGTCGAGCGCGTGGGCGATTTGAAAATGCCCCCGGCGACGGCATTGCCCGGCACCGCGGTGGACGCGCTGCGGCGATGGATCGGGATGGGACTGCCGTGGCCGGAGAGCGCGGAGCCGGCCGACGCCCGCCCTCGCGATCACTGGGCATTTCAGTCGCTCCGCACGGCAGACGCTCCTGACGTGCGCGAGGAAGCGTGCCGCGGAATGATCGATAGCCACGTACGGGAAAAGCAGCGGCCACTCGGTCTCTCGCTGTCGCAGCCGGCAAGCTTGCGGACATTGGCCCGGCGGATCAGCTTCGATCTGCTCGGCCTGCCACCCGATCCGGACCAGATCGCCACGCTGGAAGGCACAGAGGCCCCGGATGCAATCGAGCGTTTTGTCGATCAACAATTGTGCTCACCCGCTTTGGGCGAACGGTGGGCCCGCCATTGGCTCGATGTCGCACGCTACGCCGACAATAAGGGCTATGTCTTCTTCGAAGAGAAGAACTATCCCTGGGCGTACGCTTATCGTGACTACGTCATCGAGGCACTGAATCGCGATCTGCCGTTCGATCAATTCGTGCTGGAGCAACTGGCCGCCGATCAGTTGCCGGCCGGTGCCGACCCCCGATCGCTAAGGGCACTCGGATTTCTCACGCTCGGCGCACACTTCATGAATAACGTCCACGATATCGTCGATGACCGGATCGATGTCGTGACCCGCGGACTGATGGGCCTGACGGTAAGCTGCGCGCGCTGCCACGACCACAAATACGACCCGATTCCCCAGGCAGACTATTACTCGCTGTATGGCGTTTTCCGCGGCTGCGAAGAGCCGCTGGTGGCTCCGCTGTTCGACCCGCCTCCGCAGTCCGATGAATATCGCGCCTTCGAAGTCGAGTTGGCCACGCGGGAAGGAAAACTGAACGAATTCGTGCAGCGCAAACATCGCGAGCTGTTGGATGGCGGGCGCACTCGCGTGGCCGAATATCTGCAAGCGGTTTACGCTTCGCGGCACCAGCCCGCCACCGATGATTTCATGATCATCGCCGATACCACCGATGTGAATCCCGCGATGATCAAGCGCTGGCGCAACGCGCTGGAGCGCGCGGAACACAACCAGGACCCGATCTGGTACCCCTGGCACCGGCTGGCCGCCGTGGAACCCTCGCGTCTGGCCGAGTTCTCCCCGCCGATTATCGCCGAAATCATCGCCGCCCCGAGAGAACGAGTACACCGGCTGGTGCGCAAGCGATTCGAATCGCAGACGGTGGTGACCGACATGAAGAGCGTCACGGAGCTTTACGGCGAGTTGTTCGCCAACGTGGAACGCACCTGGAAGCAGCGGCTGGCCGAGTCCACGCAACAAGGACAACCGCCGCCCGTCAGCCTGGAAGACGACGACACCGAGTCGCTGCGCCGCGTGCTCTATGGTCCGACGGCGCCCCCCGACGTCCCGCCGGTTTTTGGCTGGGGATTCCTCGACCTGCTGCCCGATCGCGCCTCGCAAGGTGAATACCAGAAGCTGCTGAAGGAAGTGGAAAGCTGGTTGATGACCGGCGCCGGCGCCCCGGCCCGCTCCATGCCGCTGCTGGACGCGGCGAACCCGTTTGAACCTCGGATATTCCAGCGTGGAAATCCGCTGAAACCGGGGGACGCCGTGCCACGCCAGTTCCTGGCAGTCGCCAATCCGCGAAGGTCCCCGTTTCAGCGCGGCAGCGGACGATTGGAAATGGCCTGGGAGGTCGTGCATCCCGACAATCCGTTGACCGCGCGCGTGATTGTCAACCGGGTCTGGCTCTGGCATTTCGGACAGGGGCTGGTGCGAACGCCCAGCGACTTCGGCCTTCGAAGCCAGCCGCCTTCCCACCCGGAACTGCTCGATCAACTCGCCGATCAGTTCCGGAATCGCGCCGGTTGGTCGTGGAAATGGCTGCATCGTCAACTGGTGCTCAGCGCCACCTACCAGCAAGACAGCGCCGAACACCCGAAGCTTGCCACCGTCGATCCGGAGAACCGCTGGCTGAGTCGCATGAATGCCCGACGCCTTGAATTCGAAGCTCTGCGGGACTCGCTGCTGAGCGTTTCCGATCAATTCGACCGGCGGATCGGCGGACCGCCGGTACCGATCTTCGGCGACACGATTGTCCCGCGCCGAACACTCTACGGCTTTATCGATCGCATGGACGTCTCGCCGCTGTTGACGACGTTTGACTTTCCCAATCCGTCGCAATCCAGCCCGCAGCGCGAGTCGACGACCGTTGCACCCCAATCGTTGTATCTGATGAACAACGGGATGCTGCTGGGAATCGCCGAACAGGTATTGCGGCGTCCCGAACTTGGCGACGACACCGATCAGCACATCGACCGGCTGTTCCAACTGCTGTTCAGCCGCCCCGTCCGCGACAGCGAACGATCGATCGCGCGCGAATTTCTCGGCGTCGACCCGGACCCGCTGGCCTGGAAACAACTGGTGCACGCCCTGCTGCTGTCCAACGAGTTCGCTTTCGTGGACTGACCGCCGGTTCCTTCCGTCGGATCTTGTCGCCGCGGGAGGCCGTTTCAGTCGGTTTGCGCGTCGATGAAGACGTCGAGTTGTTGCCCGACGAAGAACGGCCCGCCCTCGACCTCCAGCAGATAGATCACTTGCAGGACGCGCGTATCGACACGCTCCGTGTTCTGGCCGGTGAGCGATTTCTTGGGAATTACAAACGGTTCGATGCGCACGAAGCGTAATGAGTGTTCCTGCCCGGGCTGTCCTTTCAGCGTGGCGCGGGCCGGTGCGGCCTGTTGGAAGCGGGGAATGTCATATTCGTCGATATCGACGCGGACGTACAGGTTCGTGGTGCTGCCGAGCACCACCAGCGGCTGGGAAGCGGGAGCGCCGACGAATTCCCCGGGGCGTACGTTGACCTGCAGCACTTCGCCCGCCACCAGCGCCCGAACGGTAAGCCGATCCAACTCGGTATCGGTTTGCCGCACCATGGCTTCGGCTTCCTCCACGGCGGCACGCGCCAGCGCCTTGTCGAATTCCCAAGCTCCCTTTTCCGTCATCGCGACTTCCGCCTGCGCCTTTTCGACCTGAGAAACGGCGGCATGAAAATTCTGCTCGCGCGTGACCACTTCCTCTTCGCTGTAAACGCGCTGCTCGGAAAGCTGCTTCGTTCGGTTCCAGCGTTCGCGCGCGTCCGCCAGTCGGGCCTGGGATTCCTCGAGTTGCGCGCGAACGATCCTCAATTTCTCCGGCCGTGGTTCGTTCATGATCCGTTCGAGTTCCGCGATGGCCGAGCGAGCCAGCGCCTGTCGCACTTCCCGTTCGGCGGTTAGTTGGCGGTTGTCGAGCCGAAACAAGGGCGCGCCCGGCTGCACCCGCTGTCCGACCACCACGAACACCTCGGCGACGACGCCGGGCAAGGAAGAGCCGATCGCGATGTTCTCCGTTTCCGGCTCGATCATCCCGGCGCCCGCCAGGGTGTTCGGGAACGGGTTGCGCGCCGGTTGGATCGGCGGCGGCAGCGACGGCATGTCGCGGCGCGATTCGGCCACGTGCACCACGGCGAAAATCAACAAGCCCAGAGCAAACAGCGGCAAGCCAATGCGAGTCAACATCGTAGGTATCTCTTCAAGTTATATCGCCTCTACGCCAGCGGTCGGCGCTGTCCCGCGCCGGTGCCAAGCGGGGTCTCACCAACGTCCGGTCACGGTTGACTCGACGCCGAAGCCGGCACGGCGTCCGCGGGCGGCGAGAGCGCGACGAACGCCGTCCGATCCCGCTCGACCTTCATAATCTGACCATCGTCCATCGACGCAATCGTGTCGGCGAATTCAAAAATCCGAGAATCATGCGTCACGATCATCACGGCGCGATCTCCCTCCACAGCGATCGATCGCAACAGCTGCAAAATCGCCGTCCCGGTCTTATGGTCCAGCGCCGAGGTCGGTTCGTCGCACACCAGAACACGAGGATGGTGGACGAGCGCTCGCGCAATCGCCACGCGCTGCTGCTGCCCGCCCGACAACTGCCCGGGAAGATGATCGCCCCGCTCGCGCATCCCCATGCGATCCAGCAGCTTGAACGCTTCGTCCAGTGCGGCCCGCTTCGACCATCCGGCAAGCACCAGAGGCACCGTCACGTTCTCGGCCGCCGTCAACGTCGGTAACAGGTTGAACTGCTGGAAAACGAACCCGACATTTGTCCGGCGGAAGGCAGTCCTCTTCGCGGTCGACAAGGCCGTCAGGTTCGACCCGAGCGCCCAGACTTCGCCCGCCGTCGGATGCAGAATCGCCGCCAGAATGGACAGCAACGTCGTCTTGCCGCATCCGCTGGGACCAACCAGCATCGTCAATTCCCCGCCATACACATCCAGATCAACGCCGCGCAACGCCTGCACCATCGCATTGCCGGTCCCGTAGTTCTTTACCAGACCGCGACAGGAAACCAGTGCTTGCTGTTCGACCTTCGACACGCGCGCCACCTAACCGCTACTTAACTCTGAAATACGACCGCCGGTTCCAAAGCCAGTACGCGCCGCAGACTGAGCAGACTGGCGAGTACACTGATCAGGCAGACCGCCAGTCCCGTGCCGACCAGAACCACGGACGGCATGTAAAAAGCCAGCTTCGATCCGGAGTTCTGACTCATCTGGCCGAACCAGGCCGCGGCCCCCACGCCAAGCCCATAACCGATGAGACTCACCACTGCCGCCTGTAACATCACCATCCCCATCAGACTCAGGTTTCCAGCCCCCATCGCCTTCAACGCGCCGTACTGTTTGATATTCTCCAACGTAAACAGATAAAACGTCTGCGCGGCAATCGCGGTGCCTACCACGAATCCCAGCGCCACGGTGATCCCGAAATTGACAGGAATACCCGTCGCGCCCATGAAATACCACATCGTGATCCAGGCGAATTCGTTCTGCGTCACGGCGCGCAACCCGGTCTGCTGCTCGATCTGACGACAAAGGGCCTGCGGGTTGGTTCCCGGCTGGCCGTTGGCTAGCACGAACGACATCACTTTCCGCTCGGGCGGAACAAACTGCAGTGCCTGCGAGTAACGCGTGTAGACCACCGGAAAAGTCTGAAACGTCCGCGAGGCGCGGCAGATTCCGACAATCTCCGCCTCGCGATCGTTCATCTCGAACCGCTTGCCGATATGAGGTTCCTGGCCGGGCCACAGTAACTGGTAACCTTCCAGGTCCATAATCACCGCGTTCGGCTTGCGCAGATCGGCAAGCGTACCAAGGATAATATTCGGCGGCGCGCCGACCAGGGTCGCGTCGTCCAGGCCGAGCAGGATCGTCTGCTGGAAATTGCCGTCCTCCAACCGCGAACGAGCCAGCCCCTTGTAGAACTTCACCGCCCAATCGACGCCGCGCACGCCACGTACCCGATAAAGGTCGGTGTCCGAAAGCGGTTTGACGTCGTCCACAAATCGCACGTTCGGATCCATGACCCAGATCTCCGCGCCACCGATGTCGCGCACCTGACCCGACGTCTGCAGCATCAGCCCGCAAAAGATCGACGCCTGCTGCGCGATCAACAACGACGCGAAGGCAATTCCGGCGATCATGCCGAAATACTTGCCCCGGTTTCCCATCAGCATTTTCAACGCAATCCAGTTCATCGCTCGCGTCTTTCCCGCCCTGACTCAGGCTGCGCTCCTGCCGCATAACCGGAAATCGCGTGAAGAGTAAACTCGATAATGTGACTCGCCAGAGACTCCGGCGTGTAACTTGCGTACTCCTCGTCGCTCACCAACTTGTGCACCAGCGCGTCGGCGACACGATAATGCAGGCATTGGCCGACAACACTGAAAGCCAGCATCCGCAGTTTCTGATCGCGCATCCCCAGTCCAACCAGTTCCCGGAGGATCCCCTGCAGCGATTCGAATTCCGGCTGGATGTAGTCCCTCGCGACGTCCGCGCAGACCGAATCGGGGCGCAGTAACTCCCGTAACAGCAGCCGCACATGGCAGGCCGAATCCCCGACCACCATGCGTCGGACGAGTGTCGTGACAAAGTCGGCCAACTTCACCCGGGCCGGCGTTCCCGCCGGCCATTCCGGCATTCTGGCCTGACTCATGCGCCACTCGTGGGCCGCCTTCAGCGTTTCCACGTAAAGCGTTTCTTTGTCGCCAAAGTAGCAATTGACGGCCGCGATATTCGCACTCGCTCGCTGGCATATCTCGCGGATCGTGGCGTCTTCAAAGCCCTTGTCGGCAAAAAACCTCCCCCGCCGCAGCGATGATGCGAAGGCGCGTCGACTCGGATTCCTGCAGTATTTCGCTCACAAACGACCGAAGTAAACAAGCGTTTTAATCATCGGTTTCAAACCATTGTATACAGTGGCGTTCGCGGTCAAACAAGGGCCGTAGCGCGTAGATCGAAACTTGTTTCGAAACCCTCGCTGCCAACGCGCAAGCGACGGCCTCTTCGCACAAAAGCACTCCTCAAAGTCGCGCCCGAGAGCCGACAGCGCCCCGTTCCTCAGCCGAGGCCGGAAGCGCAACGATTTCCCGCGGTCAGAACAAACGAACAGACGCGGTTTTGTCACGTCGTGTGTCGGCCGGCCCTTCGCCTTGGCGCCGCCACGAGCATGCGAGCATCGGCAGTTCTTCACGACGGCGTCCCAGGCACGGCGGCACGCTGCACGAAACCAGTTTCGTAACACGAAATTCTCGAAACAAGTATCGAGCTACGACAAGTTTCGAGCTACACAAGTTTGAGCATTCGGCAGAATTCGCGGAACAGGTGGGCGTTATCATGCCAACCGCGGGAGCTGACCAGGTTCCTGTCTACGACGACCGGCTGATCGACATAGGCGCCGCCGAATTGTGTGATATCCAGTTTGCATTTGGGGACGGTGGTGGCGGTACGCCCGACGAGGCAGCCTGCGGCAGCGGGGATCTCGACGCCGTGGCAGAGCATGCCGACCGGTTTCCCGGCCTGGAAAAAGTGCCGTGTGATGGCGAGCAGGTGTTCGTCGTAGCGCAGGTATTCTGGAGCGCGCCCCCCGGAAAAGAACGCCGCCACGAATTCCGCCGGGCGCACGTCGCGGAATGCGACGGTGGCTCGAACGTGGTACGCGGGCTGTTCGCGCGTAATATCCCAGGGAATCGATCCATCAGGTGGCACCTCGTGCATGACGCCGTGGTATGCACGGGCTTCGGGACCTGCCACGACAACTTCGTAGCCCTCTTCCTGCAACCGGAAGATGGGGTACATTGTATCCATGATTTCGGTCCCGTCGCCAATCGGCAAAAAAATCTTTCCCGGCATGATCAAACTCCCTGATATGAGCGGTGGAAAAAACAGTCGACAAACAACGCGGGTCATTGCATTCGCAAGCGGCTGGCCGCACCATATAGCGGGCCGCTGGCAACCAGCGAGAATATTACCAGCAAGGAATGGCGACGGCGAGGATAGCGATGCTCTTCGACACGCATACGAACCTGATGTGGTATCCCGAACACTTTTCCCAGGAGTTTGTGGAGACGGCCTGGGAGGCGAAGCGGGCCAAAATGAAACTGAGCCCCGACGTCTATTTCGCGGGCAGCGCGATCCCGTATCAAAACGCGTTTGATTCCCGTCCGGAGCAACTGCTGGAGGCAACCCGCGACGCGGATAAAGTCATCGTCTTCGGCATCCAGGCTCCTTTTTGCGGCATCCAGGCTGACCAGGAACTGATCGCAGAATTCGTCAAGCAGCACTCCGACCGGTTCATCGGCTGGTGCTCGGTCGACCCAAACAATCCCGATTGCGTCGCGCAGCTCGAATATTACGTCACGCAGCTTGGCTTTCGCGGATTGAAATGTTCGCCAATCTATCAGAACTGGGACCCGCAGGATCCGAAGCATCTGCCGCTGTTTCGCAAGGCGGAGTCGCTGGGGATCCCCGTCAATATTCATCAAGGAACCTCTTTCGTTCGGCCGGGCCCGTTGAAGTACGCGAACCCGATCCAACTGGAGGATATTGCGATCGCTTGTCCCGCGCTGCGGATCGTGATCGCCCACATGGGGCACCCATGGGAAGATGAGTGTGTGGTGTTGATTCGAAAGCACCCCAATCTGTACACCAATGTGTCGGCGCTCCATTATCGACCTCTGCGGCATTACCAAGCCTTGATGACGGCGATCGAGTACGGAGTTGAACACAAATTGATACTGGGCTCCGATTTTCCCTCGGCGACCTTGCCGCAGGTGATCGCCGGACAGCGCAAGGTCAACGATATTCTGGAGGGTACTCGATTGCCGCGTGTTTCCCAGGAAGTGATCGAGAACATCATCTACGAGAACTGGAAGCGATTTCTTCCCGAATATGCCTGAGCCGCCTCACTTCATGGAGTCATGCTGATGGGGAGTGCCACAAATTTTCCGGACGTGCCATTATCGGACTCGGTGATCGCCGTACCACCTCTGGCCCGCACGGCCGATGATCGGGTTGATCCGGCGGAAAACCGTAAGATGATCCGATATCTCGAGGCGGGTGGAGTGCGCACGTTGCTCTATGGGGGCAACGCCGTGATGGGCCAGGTTACGATTTCGGAATACGCTTCGCTGCTGGAATCGCTGTTGGACAGCATCGGGGTCGGCACCCGGCTGATTCCATCGATCGGGCCGTGCTACGGCATGATGCTCGACCAGGTCGTCACGCTGCGCGACATGGGATTTCCCACGGCGATGGTCTTGCCGACGTTGGATCCCACGACGCCTGTCGGACTTGCGTCCGGCATCCGACGGATCGTCGATCGGTACGGCCGACCGATCGTGCTGTACCTGAAACGCGAGGGCACGATCGACGTCGCGATGGTGCAGCAGATGGTTCGGGACGGACTTATCAGCTGGATCAAGTACGCCATCGTTCGCGAACAGCCGCGGGAGGACGGTCTCCTGCGCGCACTAGTCGACGGTGTCGGCGCCAAGTTGATCGTCAGCGGTATGGGCGAGCAACCGGCGATCGCGCATTGGCGCGAGTTCGGACTGGCCGGTTTTACCTCGGGGTGCGTCTGCATTGCTCCGAAGCAATCGATGCAGTTGCTTGACGCGCTGCGGCGAGGCGACTACGACGAGGCGGAACGGCTGCGAACCATCTTCGCGCCGCTCGAAGCGCTGCGGGACGCAATGAGTCCCGTGAGCGTGTTGCATGTCGCCGTGGAGCGGGCGGGAATCTGCCGCACCGGACCGATCCGCCCTTGGCTCTCGGAGATGGGGGATCGGCAAGCTCAGGCGATTGCGACCGCCGCGGAATCTTTGCGTCGGGCCGAACCGGATTGAACGCTGGCGCGGCCGCGACGCCGCTACCATGAATATCTCCGGAACGATCGATCCGACCGGCAGGGTCGTGCCGACGAACTTCTCGAAACAGCCGATGCAAATTGGCTGGATCGCGGGGATTTCCTAGTACCTTCCCAGTTCGAAGCATGTCGCTCGTGCGTTCCGGCCGATGCAAGATTTGCTTGACGGCCGCACGGATCGAGTTGATACTGCATTGAGCCACTCGCCCGGTGGAAACGACCGTGCAGGAGCATAGGTAGACGACGGTTAGCCCCTAGACGGAAGCACGATGACAGCGGACACGGTTCTGGAACGGTTGCTGGTGCTGTTTCGCGGCAAATTCGGCGCGCAGACCCAAGCCGACGATTCCTTCTCTACGCTCGATATCGATTCGCTGGCTCTCGCGGAGATTTCGGTGGCGGTCGAACAGGAATTTCGCGTGCGGCTGACCGAACGGGTGCTGGAAGTCAATTCGATTCGTGAACTAGCGCAGCTGATTCACGAATTGATGTTAGCGCCGGTGAGTCGGCGATAGGCCGCCGGCAGGCTGCGGCCCGCAGCGCGTGCCCGCTGCGAGTTGGAGTTCGCTGGGATCAGCGATTCTCCTTGGCCGGCTCGAGTGCGGCGGCGATGATTTTCTTAACGTCGTCGAACGCCTGGTTAGGTACCGGCACCGACAGGACATATTGGGCGATTTTCCACCGGCCGTCTTCGAGCACCAGGACTCCCGAGCCGCGGCAGGGGCCGAGTTTCTCGGTCGCCAGATCCTCGTCGAACCATGCCACGTTGCCGTCTCCAGCAACGCGAACAGCGCGGCGCACCGCGCGGAACGACCAGGCCTTGCCTTTCGCGAAATGGGGTTTGGCCCAGACCCGAAACTCATCGCGCGTCCATCGCTCGGTGGCGTCGGTGCCCAGGAACACTCCGTCGGCGCTGAATGCCTGGAAATACTGTCCCTCGTCGGCACGACCGGCCGCCGCGTGCCAGTCGTCAAGCAGTTTACCCACCTGCCGGGCCGCGGTGGATTCCTGCCCTCGCTCGCCAGCCGGCAACGCAGCGCCGATGACAAGCCCCGTTGCGAATACTGTCACGATGCCGATACGGCGCCCTACCATTTTCAACTCTCCCGTGGCTCGTTTCGATTTCCGCAGCCCGCCATCGTACCTCGCGACCCGTTCGCCGGACATGCCGGGCGTAATCCGCATTTTTCGCAATGGCGGGAACATCGAAGCCTTGCGAACGCGGACTTCGATTCATGGCCTAGGGTTGGTTTATGAAACTCACTGTCACGAAAGGGTTCTCCTCGGCGGCCGCGCAATCCGGATCGCTCGGGGCGCTCCGTTGCGGAGATCGCGTGCGCGTTCGCTCGTGGGACGAATTCCTCGCGACGCTGGACGCCCAAGGGACGCTGTGCGGACTGCCATTCATGCCGGAGATGGTCGCCTATTGCGGGCGGACGTTGACAGTCGGGCGGAGAGTCGAGCAGGTCTATATCGATCATTTGCACCACGTTGTCCAGCCATCCGACGCCGTGGTGCTGGACGCGGTTCGCTGTTACGGCGCGGCGCACCAGGGCTGCCGGATGGGCTGCCAGTTGATCTAGAAGACCGCCTGGCTGCGCGAGGTGGACGCCTCGAATGAGGACGAAAGCGTATCGGCTCCGGACGGGGCCCCAGAGGCGGCCTTCGACGTCACCCGTGACTGGCCGTTCCCGATCGAACAGCAAGGCCGACTTTGGTGCCAGGCGACGCATTTGCCTGCCCTTTCCGAACGGATCCCCTGGTGAAATCCACGGCAGTGGCGCGAGCGTTGGCTGCGGCGCGGGGCCGGCTGGCGAGTCCGTTTCCGAAGATCGAGTCATCGATCCAGAATCGGCGTGCGCGGCAGGCGCCTCTCCGGCCGCATTACCGGTACTGGAACTGCCGGTGTTTCAGTCACCGATCCCTACTGGTTGATCTCCTTCGGCAGCAGGCAGCCGACAATCGTCCAGCCGTCCGCTTCCGAACGTGTGAAGAACCCTGCCGTACCGAGGTATCGGCGGACGGCATCGAACGGTGGCAGCTTGCGGCCATCGACCTGCTGTTCGCGCAACGTGCCTTCCTCGTCGGGAGCCAGGGCCTGGTTGAGCAGTTTCCCGAGTACCGTTTCGGCCTGCGGCATCTTGCCGGATCGAACCAATTCGTAGGTCGGGCGGTACGCCTCGTCCGTGCGCGTGAAATACCGCAGGCAATCGGTGCCGGCTCCCAATCCTTGCAGCGCCAGCTGAATGGTCTGATAGTCGGCGGCCTCTCGCAGGCGGTTGTCCGCGGCGCGGGCTTTCAACAGTTCGCGAATGAAATCGACGTGCGTGGAAATCAAAAGATGTTCGCCAGCCACCGTCGCGGCCGAATTGGGGATCGCCTGCTTTTCCGCTTCCTTTTCTTTTTCCGCCTCAGCGTTTACCAGGGTGAACCCGGCGCCTTCGATCTCCAGGTCTTCGAGTTCAACCGTCGACGTTTCATTAACGATCTCCCAGATCACCTGCCCTTCGACCTCGTGCTTCACGGCGTTCGGGTCGGCCTCCATGATCTTATTGATCGCTTTGGCGACAGCCGCCGGGTCGGTGACCTGGATCGCCACCGCCAGCCGTTCACTCTTGGGTCCGATCGGCAGGTGGTAGTCCGTCAAGACGACGATGCGTTCGCCGGCATAGCGCATCAGTTCGTTCCGCAAGTCGACCTGGGGTCCGTTGGGATCCTGCTTGATGCTCTGCAGCACGTCGTTCCAGACGCCGTCGTCGCCGGCATATTCGTCGACCAGCGTCCCCAGGAATTCGAACGACTCTTTGATCCGCCAGTTGAAGCTCATGTGTGCCGCCAGATCGCGCGGCACCCAATCCATCGCCTGGTGATCGTCTGAGTTGGGAAAGTCGAGCATCCGAGCGGCCAGCCGATACTTGCCGTCGGTCTTGGGTGCATACACAAATGTCCGATGTACCAGCTCGTGCTGGCCGTCGGCGAAGCGAAGCTGGCCCCCCAGCGCCTTGACCGCGTTGAAGCCCTGGTTCGCGAGCACTTTCAGCAGGTCGGTTCCGCGCTTCTTCCGCCCCCCCTGCATCGATCGAACCGCTTCGACGTAACCGAACGGATCGACATACCATCGAACTAACGCCGCATTTCCGCCATCCCCCTGAACGCGTTCCATCACCGTGGTAAAGGTCGGCATGTTGGCCAGGGCATCCCGGCCTTTGCCGTCGAATCGTTGGATCATTTCGCGGGCCGTTGGCAGGTGATCCACGGCCACCAGCTGATCCTGGTGGATGAAAATGTACGCGTATTGATCTTCCGGACCTTCTTTCTTGCGGGCCAGCTTGTAGACGGTGACTTCCACACTCCCGACCTGCTGGACCGACTTCTGCGCGCCCTTGGCGATCTGGTTCGCGTTGATCCGCACCATCAACTCCCTGGTTTCCGCCAGATGGCCGGTAATATCAACAAGCAGCGCTAAGGCGTGCTGTTTTTTGTCCCCTTCCGGTTGAATGACGGCAATCGCGATTTCGCCTCCCGGGATCCCTTGCAGGTCTTCGAACGCGATGCCGAGATGGGTGCCGGTCTGGTCAAGCTTCGCTTTGAGCTGTTCCTTCAAGTCCTCGACAAATGGCTGCATGATCGGGTCGTTTGCCAACTGGCCGAGTTGCGTCTCATTCCATTTCTGTTTCAGCGCCTGCGGATCGGGCAGCGACAGATATCCTTTGGTCGTACCGGGCAGCAGCATTTCGCTTGGAATGGCGGCGAACAAGGACGCGGGAGCGGAGATCAGAGAGAAGGCGACGAGGAAATAGCTGGCAAGTGAGCGACGCATCGATATAGCTCTCCTTAGCTCCGCGTTTCCACAAGGAAACGGATTGGCGGCTCGGGGTAACAAGGGGGTTGGTGCAGGTTAAACTCTTATCGTCACATTTTTCCCGACAATGCGATTTTCCAGTCGGCGCTGAGCACCAAGGTTATGGTCAATACAGATTGCCGAGGTTGGAATTAACGGCTGGCTAAATTACGGAAAAGCGGCGGTTTGATCCAGGCGAGATTTTTGGCAATTGTTCCGGTTCCGCGACCGATCGATTCGCAGATCGCCCAAGCTGCCCAAGTCCACTAGCCCCCGATCGGTCCGCTCGGGATAATTCAGGGATGCGTGAGTACCACCGAGAGAATCTCAGCCACGATCCGATCCACGGTTACATCCCGTTCCGTTCCAACGTCCGGCTTGCGGAGGGCGAGGTTTCCGAGCGGCAGATTATCGACCATCCCTGGGTGCAACGACTGCGTCAGATTCACCAGTTGCAGACCGCCTGGTGGGTGTTTCCCACGGCGGAACATACTCGTTTTCAGCATGTGCTGGGGGTGATGCATCTGGCGAGTCGATTTGTGGAGCACCTGTATCCCGGTCTAGCGGAGAATTGTCCCGGGGTTCCCAGCCGCGGGTACGTGGAATCTTTGTTGCGGATGGCGGGGCTGCTTCACGACGTCGGGCATGGGCCTTTCGGGCACTTTTTCGATGAACACTATCTGCGGCCGCTGGGGGAAACGCATGAGACGATCGGTGCGAGGATCATTGTCCAAGAGCTCGGCGATCTGCTCGGCGGCATCCGCCGCAACCCGAACAGCAGCATGGACGCCGGCGAGAAGCTCGATCCGCGGCAGGTCGCATGGCTGATCCGCCGGCCGCGGGAGGGTGATGCGCAGGGCCAACCGCAGTGGCTAGTTTTTCTGCGGGCGTTGCTCAGCGGGATCTACACGATCGACAATCTCGACTTCGTACTGCGCGACGCCTATATGTCGGGTTACAGCAACCGCGCATTCGACCTCGACCGGCTGCTGCATTACAGTTTTTTCAGTCCCAGCGGTTTGACGATTCACGATCGGGGTATCGACGCGCTGCTACGGTTCATGTCGGTGCGGGGCGAGCTGTTTCGATCGATCTACTTTCATCGCACGGTCCGTGCAATCGACTTGACCTTGGCCGACTTGTTCCGCGCCAGCAAGTCGCGTTTGTTCGACGGGAATCCGGCCGAGCGACTCGAACAGTACCTGGGATTCACGGAGATGTCGCTGCTGGTGGACGTAAGCCGTTGGCGTCACGCGGGCGACGCGGAGACGCGAGAGCTCGGCGAACGGTGGCAGGCATTGCTGGAACGTCGCGTGGCCTGGAAGATGGCCTGCCAGCGCATCCTGGTTTTTTCGGACCGCGATCCGGAGCGCAGCAGTATTTTCAGCGAGGAGGCGCTGGTCGAGCAGCGGCTGCGGCTGGGGCTGCCTGGCGAATTGGCGCAACTGCCGCTGCGGGTCGACATTGCCCGGCATATCTTCCGTCCAAACACGCGTGGCCCGGCACAGGGCCAGAATTTTCTGTTCGATTCCGCGCACCAGCGCGTACGGCCGCTGACCACGAACCAGCTGTTCGAGCGATTACCCGTCAGCCACCGCATTTGCCGGATCTATGCGCAGTCCGAGGAACATGCGCCGTTGCTCGCGACGTTGCTCGATCAGCTCATCGGCGGCGGCGGAGTCGACGACCTCACGAACATGTAGTCTTTATCTTGCGGAAAGGAATGGGAGTACCAGGATGATTCTCGGTTTCGGCGAAGTGATGGCGCGGTTCTGTCCTCCGGACCGCGCGCGATGGCGGCAGGCGTTACCGGGCCGCGTGGAGGTAACCTGGGGCGGGGGCGAGGCCAACGTCTGCGCGTCGCTGGCGATGCTGGGAGAATCGACCCGCTACGTGACCGCGCTGCCCCGCAACGCGCTCAGCGAGTCGCTGGTCGCCTCGTTGCGCGGGCTGGGAGTCGATACCTCGCGAATTCTCTGGCGCGGATCGGGACGGCTCGGTCTATACTTTGTGGAACCGGGCACGAACCAGCGGGCCTCCACGGTGTTGTATGATCGCGAATCGAGCGCGGTGAGCCTCGCCGGACCCGAAGAATACGCCTGGGATGCGATCCTGCAAGGAGTCGAATGGCTGCACGTGACCGGGATTACACCGGCGATCGGCGCCGCGGCCTGCGCCGCGAACCTGGAACTGGTGAAGCGCGCCCGGTCGCTCGGTGTCACCGTTTCGTGCGACCTCAACTTCCGCAAGAAGCTCTGGCGCTGGAGACCGGGTACCGACCCGGCGGCATTGGCCCGGGAGTGCATGAGCCAGGTCTTGGCGCACACCGATCTGGTGGTCGCGAACGAGGAGGACGCGGCGGATGTACTGGGGATTCATGCCCAGGGTACGAATGTCGCGGTCGGACAGCTTGACGTCGGCGGGTACGAAGGGGTCGCCCGGCGGATCGTCGCGCGGTATCCGGGTATCTCGCGCGTGGCGATCACACTGCGCGAGAGCATCTCGGCCGACCATAACAACTGGGGCGCGATGCTGTTCGACGGGCCCAGCGATACCGCCCACTTTGCGCCTTGCGACGAGGGTGGCAATTATCGCCCCTACGAAATCCGCGACATTATCGATCGGATCGGGGCCGGGGATTCGTTCGCAGCCGGCCTGATTCATGGGCTCCGGTCGAGCCTTCTGGGATCGCCGCGCGCGGCGCTGGAGTTCGCCGTGGCGGCCAGCTGCCTGAAGCACTCGCTGCCGGGCGACTTCAACTACACGTCGCGCGATGAAATTCTCGCCCTGCGCGCCGGGAACGCCACCGGGCGAGTTCAACGATAGCCAAGTGCCTGGATAACAGGGAGTCTGGAGAAACAATGACGCACGACAATTACGAGAATCCTCTGATCGCCCGCTACGCCTCCGACGCGATGAGCCGGCTGTGGAGCGACCAGCGCAAGTTCGGGCTCTGGCGCAGGCTGTGGGTCGCGCTCGCCGAAGCCCAGCAGGAACTCGGACTGCCGATTCGCGACGAGCAGCTCGAGCAACTCCGATGTCACGTCGACGACATCGACTTCGCCGCCGCCGAGAACTACGAACGGAAACTGCGCCACGACGTGATGGCCCACATCCACGCCTATGGCGACCTATGTCCGGCGGCCCGGCCGATCATCCATTGGGGGGCGACCAGTTGCTTTGTCACCGACAACGCCGACCTGATTCTGATGCGCGAAGGTCTGGAAATGGTCCGCGACCGGCTGGTGGCCGTCATCGATCGGCTCGGCAGATTCGCCACGGAGTACCGCGCGCTGCCTTGTCTCGGTTTCACGCACCTGCAGCCGGCCCAGCCGACGACGGTCGGCAAACGGGCTTGCCTCTGGGCCTACGATCTGGTGCTGGATCTGGCCGAGGTGGAACATCGCATCGTGGCGCTCCGCGCCCGGAGCACCAAAGGCACCACCGGAACACAGGCCAGCTTCCTCAGCCTTTTCCAGGGCGACCACGATCGCGTGCGGCAGCTGGAACAGATCGTGGCGCGAAAGATCGGGTTCGACGGTGTGTTCGCCGTGACCGGACAGACCTACTCACGCAAAGTCGATTCGCAGGTCGTTGACACCTTGTCCGGCGTCGCGCAGAGCGCTCACAAAGCGGCCACCGATCTGCGGCTCCTGCAGAGCCGTAAGGAAATCGAGGAACCGTTCGAAGCGTCCCAGATCGGTTCGTCGGCGATGCCGTACAAACGAAACCCGATGCGCAGCGAACGGATCTGCGCCCTGGCGCGATTCGTCATCAGCCTGCAATCCAGCGCGGCGAACACCATGGCCACGCAATGGATGGAACGAACCCTGGACGACAGCGCCAATCGGCGGCTGGTGATTCCCCAGGCCTTCCTGGCCGTCGACGCGATCCTCGCACTCTACCAGAACGTCGCCTCGGGCCTGGTCGTCTACCCGCACGTCATCGCCAGGAGTTTGCGGGAAGAGCTGCCGTTCATGGCCGCCGAGGAGATCCTGATGGCGGCGGTTGCGGCCGGTGGTGATCGCCAGGACCTTCACGAGCGGCTGCGCGTCCACAGCCATGCCGCCGGCGCCGTGGTCAAGCAACAGGGCCGCCCTAATGACCTCCTGGATCGGATCGCCGCGGATCCCGCTTTCGCTGGGATCGAACTCGATCGCCTGATCGACCCGCTGCAGTTCGTCGGCCGCGCTCCCCAGCAGGTGGACGAGTTCCTGAGCGAAGTGCTGCAGCCGATTCGAGAGAAGTATCGCGACAGCAACCAGATCACGGCCGAAATCAAAGTCTGAGTGGTTTCATCCTGATCGGGGCGATTCCGGCAGGCAGGCCTCAGTCCTGGAATGGCAGCAGCATTTCCTCGGCCAGCCCTTCGACGTGCCGCGCCGAGATCAGGCGGAGTTCCTCGGCGTAGCCTAACAGCAGCGCGAGGTCTCCCAGCCGATTGATGCGGCGGGGCGTGCCCTGGGCCAGGTGGTGCAGAGACTCCAGCGCGCTGTCGTCAAAAAGTGGTCGCGTGGCACCCGCGGCCGTCAGGCGATGCTGGATATAGCTGACCGACTCCTCAATATTGAATTTCTGCAGCAGGCATTTGGCATCGAGTCGCTCTTCGAGTTCCGGCAGGTGCCGCAGTACGGGCAACAGCGAAGGCTGGCCCACCAGCAGCACGGTCATCGCCGGCTGGGCGTCGTGTTCGAGGTTCATCAACAGGCGTATCGTCTCGAGGGTCTCGGAGTCCTTCAAGAGGTGCGCTTCCTCGACGACGAACAGCAGGTGCTTTCCGCGCTGCCAGTTCTCGCGCAATGCGGTTCGAATCCGCTGCAGGTCGCGATCGGTCGCCGCGTCTTCCGGGCAGTGGCCGCCCAGTTCATGGGCGAGATAGCGGATGAACTGCGCGGGGCTCAACTGGGGAAAAACGAGCCGGATTACCGGTTGAATCGACTCGGGCAACTGGCGCGACAGGGCTCGCACGAGCAGCGTTTTTCCCAGTCCCGGGGCACCCACGACCAGGGCGCCGCCGCGACGGTTTTCCACCGCGTAGCGCAGCTTGAGAAGCGCCCCCTGGTGGCCTTCGCTCGGATAGTAGAAACGGGAATCGACCGAGTCCTCGAACGGTTTGGCGGCCAATCCCCAATGCGATTCGTACATGCTCGCTCCGCTGGACGATGCTCGAAGGTCCTCTTAGGAACTGGCGGTCGCGGCCCGAGGCGCGAAATTTTCCACGATGCCGACCGACTTGACACCCGAGGAGCGCAGCCGGGCCCCGATCGTGAAGGTCGGTTCGGCCGGCGCAGCGCGTAAATCACGGATGATGATCGCGGCGTCGATCGGACAGTGCGTTCCCGATTCGAACAGCTTGCGCTGCGTCGTGCCGATCGGACCCATGTCGATGATCACCAGATCGAAAAGTTCGGCGGCGCCCCGCACCAGGGCCGTCACGCGCTGATCCTCCAGCTCGATCGACTGGTCGGCGATCGCCGCCGTGAGCGGTATCACCGTGACGCGATCGGCCAGGGAATGGATGGCGACCTCTTCCAGCGGCAGCCGGCCGTGGATCACTTCCTCCCAGCCGCAAGCAGCCTCCAGACCGATATGGTTGGCCAGGTCGGGATTTTCCAGGTCGGCGTCCAGGACGGCGACGCGGATGCCGGATGCAGCGACGGCGCGCGCCAGGCAGAGCGCGATCGTGGTGCGGCCCTCACCACGCGACCCGCTGGTGACCGCCAGGACGCGCAGCCCTTCACGACAGGCCCCGCGCAGGTAGACTCCAGCCCCCTGCAACGAATCTTCTGCATGCTCGGAAAGTTCCTGCGCCGCATCCGACCAGATCAGTTTTTCGACTTCCCAGACCGGTACAAATTTGCTTCGCGGAGCAGCGCTCTCCAGCTTCACGGTGCGTGCCGCGTCCTGTCCCGCGCGAACATCCGGCACCCGCGGCATCAATCGAAAGTGCGCGCCGGGAATTTCCGCGGAGCCCGCGTCCAGTCGGACGGGCCGCAAATCCTCGCGCGATTCGTCGCCCAGCACCTTCGCCGTTGAGGGGATCGCGACATTGCCACGCGCCACTCCATCGATCGCCGGTTCGACGGCCGCGGGATCGTTCTCCGGCATCGTCTGCGGTTCTTTCTCCGCCTCCAGATCGGCAGGCGTCGACTCATCGGCCGACGTCGGTTGGGCAATGTCGGCCGCCGCGAACCGCGTGTCCGGCGGGGTCGGCATCAACGGCATCACCAGTTCTGATTGCTCGGTCCAGATCGAGTCACTCCGATAGAAATTCGCGTCGGCGGTCGCCTCCCCGATGATGATCGAATGCGAAACCGTTTCCGATGCGGTGATCGGCCGTCCAATCCGCCGCGCGGCGTTCCCCGGATCGGTTTCCCGCGAATAGGCTCGGATGAATACGTTGTCGAGTGTGCTCATGATCCAACTCCTGAAATCTCCCTTTGTGAACTGTCCCTGTGCTTGCCTGCGAGCCAAAATGCCTGGACGATCAACGCGACCGTTCGGGGCCGCCCCGGTCGGCGATCCGCGCGCCTTCCGAGCTGAATTCATAGCGCCGCGGGTCGGTCGTCGGATAGCTGCGGCCGGCAACCGTCGACAGTTCGTCCGACGGCGCGGACTGCAGATCGCTGTTTTCGGCGGGAGCGGCTTCCTCCGGAGATTGCCCGCCGCGACCCCGCGAAAGCGGTGGCGGAACCGCCGGTTCCATCAAAGCGCCTTGCCCCGAACTCAAATCATCATCGACATTCTCTTCCGTGCTCGATTCGGCTGCGGCACCCGCGCCCGCGTCGGTATTCTCATTCACGCCGTAGTCCGCTTCCAAATCGACATCCGGCTTGCGGGCAGGGGGCTTGGCACGCATCCCCTTGCTCTTTCTGGCGACGCCATCCAGATTCATGCTGTCACTTGACGGGCCGGACGGCGATTCTCGATTTTCCCGCGGTCGGTTGAGAAGGTAAAAGCTCGTGGAGATGACCGCCACCAACACCAGCACCGTCGCCCACTGTCGCGTCATCGATTGGGTGTCCAGCGGCAGATCGTCCTCGTGGCGCCGTCGTCGTTCGCGCTGCATGTTCGGTGACGCGGGTCGAACCGGTTCGCGTTCCAAATTACCGGCGGCAGTTTCGTGCCGCGGCCCGACCTTCTGGCCCGACGACAGGCTCGTATTTAACTCGGTGACCTGCCGGACGACCGATTGCAATGTGACAGCCTCGGCGGTCGGTCGAGCTACCGCGGCAGATGGCGTGGCAGCAATGAGCAACGCCGGTGCCAATGGCGTTGCCGATGGCATTGCCTGCCCGACCGGTTCGACCGACACCGCAACCGCTTGGGTATCCTGCGTGGATCGAGCGTTCCCGGCAACGGAACCCGTGGCCGCCTCGTGCGCGGCCGCGACGATGTGGGTCGTAACTGGGAGCGCAGTCGGCGCCAGGATGGAAGGTATGTCGTTCGTCGTCTCGTAGCTCGAAACTTGTTTCGAGTCCCCCCCCGTCGCATGCCAGACCGTCACTTGTGAAAGCAGATCGGGCAGCCGAAACAGTACGGGAAACTCTTTGTCGAGTGAATCTGATTCAGTCCGCTGTCGCGACACGCGGCGGCGAACGACCATCGTTCGATGCGTTCGCTGCGGATCGGGTTTGGATTGAGGCGCGTTCATCCCGGGAGTCCGTTCGTAGTTGACTTGCGCGCTCAGTGAGTTACTGAGCTTGGGTTACCAGGGCGGCGCTGCGCGCGGCCGTTGAGGCCGGTGTGCGTCGTTGCCTAGATATCGGTAACGATTAACACGATCTTGAGTATTAGTTGAACTTTGACGGCTGTCCGCATTGCGGCAAGCCAGGTGATCTGGGATAATTGGGGGTCCCTGGGGCCTTCTTGTCGGCGAACCAAAATCCCTTGGCGATTGTCGCGGTTTGAGTATTCTGCAATATCCCCAGTTTGCCCGGGCATCTCGCAAGGAAGCCTCCGACAGGTAAGAATCAGGTCACTCATGGCAAAAACTCCGTATTCCACAAGGTCGCAGAATCTCATCGAAAGGCTTCGGGAAGACATTCTCGTGCTGGACGGCGCGATGGGAACATTGCTGCAATCGTTGCGACTCAGCGAGGAACAAGTACGGGGCGCGCGGTTCGCCTCGCACACCAAGGACCTCAGCCGATTTCCCGACGTGCTCTGTCTGACCCGGCCTGACGATGTCACCAGTGCGCACTGCAAGTACCTTGAGGCCGGCGCCGACATTATCGAGACCAATACCTTTGGTGCCTCGCTGGTCGGCGTCGAGGAGTTCGGACTTTCGGCGGACGACGTGCGGGACATCAACCGGGCCGCCGTCGGCTGTGCCCGACGCGCGGCCGAACTCTACGCCGGCAAAACGCCCGGGAAGCCGCGCTTCGTCGCCGGTTCGATCGGCCCCACCGCCAAGCAGATGTCGATTTCCACCAATGCCGACGACGCCGGCACGCGCGGGATCGAGTTCCCTGCGATGGTCGATTCCTACTACGCCCAGGTCGCGGGATTGCTGGAAGGGGGGGTCGACCTGCTGCTCCCGGAGACCGTCGTCGACACCTTGAATTTGAAGGCCTGCCTGGTGGCGATCGCGCGTTGCTTCGAAGATCTCGGTGTGCGCGTACCGGTGATCGCTTCCGGCGCATTCAACGAGGCGGGAGTCACGTTTGTTTCCAGCCAATCAGTCGAGGCGTTCTGGAATACTGTTTCGCACTTTCCGCTGCTGGCGATCAGCATGAACTGCGCGCTGGGTCCGGTGCAGATGCGCCCGCATCTGGAGGAGCTGCAGGGCGTCGCGGAAGTGCCGGTCTGCTGTTATCCGAATGCAGGTTTGCCGAATGAAATGGGGCAGTATGACCTCGCCCCGGGGAAGATGGCCGAGTTGATCGGCGAGTTCGCCCGGAACGGTTGGGTCAACATTGTGGGTGGATGCTGCGGAACGACGCCCGCCCACATCGCCGCGATGGTGGAACGGGTGCGTGGGATGCGACCACACGCGCCACCGCGCCGAGAACCACGCTTACGACTCAGCGGCACGCTGCCGTTTGAGTTGCGGCCGGAGACCAACTTCGTGATGGTCGGCGAGCGGACCAATGTGACTGGCTCCAAGGCATTCGCGAACCTGATTCGAAAAGGCGAACTTGAACCGGCGGTCGAGGTGGCGCGACAACAGGTCGAGAATGGCGCCACGATCATCGACGTGAACATGGACGACGCGCTGCTCGACGGCGCGGCGGCGATGCGCCGATTCCTGCGATTGATCGCCGGCGAGCGGGACATTTCCAAGGTCCCCGTGATGCTTGACAGTTCCAAGTGGGAGGTGATCGAGGCGGGTCTGGAATGCCTGCAAGGCAAGGGCATCGTGAATTCGATCAGCCTGAAGGACGGCGAAGAGGAGTTCCTGCGTCGCGCGCGGCTCGTCCGCCGTTATGGCGCCGCCGCGGTCGTGATGGCGTTCGACGAATCGGGTCAGGCGGTCGAGACCGATCATAAAGTCGCCATCTGCCGCCGCGCCTTCGAACTGCTCGTCCACAAAGCCGGATTTCCGCCCCAGGATATCATCTTCGACCCGAATATCCTCACCGTCGCCACGGGGATGGAGGAACATAACCGCTACGCGCTGAACTTCATCGACGCCACACGCCGAATCAAAGCCGAATGCCCCGGCGCCAAGATCTCGGGCGGGGTGAGCAATATCTCGTTCTCCTTTCGCGGCAACGACACCGTACGCGAGGCGATGCACTCGGCATTCCTGTACCACGCGATCCAGGCCGGCATGGACATGGGAATCGTCAACGCCGGACAACTCGCGGTTTACGATTCGGTTCCCGGCGAGTTGCTGCAGCGCGTCGAGGATGTGTTGTTCGACCGGCGTCCCGACGCCACGGAACGGCTGATCGAGTTCGCGGGCCAGGTCAAAGGCAAGTCCCGGTCGGGCCAAGAGGAGAATCCGGCCTGGCGAACCAAACCGGTCCAGGAGCGGCTGAAGCACGCGTTGATCGAGGGAATCGACCGTTACATCGATCAGGACGTGGAGGAGGCCAGGCATCACTACGATCGTTGCCTGAAGATTATCGAAGGCCCGATGATGGACGGCATGGCGGTTGTCGGGGATCTGTTCGGTTCCGGCATGATGTTCCTGCCCCAAGTCGTGAAGTCGGCTCGCGTCATGAAGAAGGCTGTGGCCTACCTGCTGCCGTTCATGGAACAGGAAAAGCGGGAACTGGGACTGGCCGAACAACGGGCGCGGGGCAAGATCCTGCTGGCGACCGTCAAAGGCGACGTGCACGATATCGGCAAGAATATCGTGGGAGTCGTGATGGCGTGTAACAACTACGAGGTCATCGACCTCGGCGTAATGACCGCCTGCGAGAAGATCCTGCGGACGGCCGTCGAACAGCAAGTTGATATCATCGGCCTTTCGGGCCTGATCACTCCCAGCCTCGACGAAATGGTGCACGTGGCCCGGGAGATGCAGCGCAGCAACTGCCAACTGCCGCTGCTGATCGGTGGCGCGACCACCAGCGCGAAACACACGGCGGTCCGCATCGCGCCGCATTATGCCAGCCCGGTCGTGCATGTGCTCGACGCGTCACGCTGCGTCGGCGTTGTCGACAAACTGTTGAACCGCGAAACGGCGACCGCGTTCGCGGACGACAACCGCCGCCTGCAGTCGGAACTGGTGCGGAGTTATGAGCAGCGTCAGGTGACTCTAACGCCCTACCAACAGGCGTACGCGAAGCGATTCCAGACCGATTGGAATACGGTCCGGATCGACCAACCGGAGTTCCTCGGTGCAAGGGTCCTGCATGACGTTCCCCTGGATCTGCTCGTCCCGTACATCGACTGGTCACCGTTCTTTCTCACCTGGGAGATGAGAGGGAGATACCCCACGATCCTGAATGACGCGCAGTGCGGCCGGCATGCCCGGGAGTTGTTCGAAGACGCGCAACAGCTGTTGAAACAGATCGTCAAGGAGCATTTGCTGCGGGCGCGCGCGGTCTATGGATTCTGGCCGGCCTCCAGCGAGGGCGATGACGTCGTCGTCTTTTCTGATGAATCGCGCACCCATGAACTGACGCGATTCTGCATGGTGCGGCAGCAATGGGAACGCAAAGGACAATTTGATTTTCGCAGCCTGGCCGATTACGTCGCGCCCGCGACGTCGGGGCGGCGGGACTATCTGGGGGCCTTCGCACTCACCACCGGCATCGGGGCCGATGAGTTGTGCAGGCAATTCGATCGTCAGCACGACGATCTGGGATCGATCATGACCAAGGCGCTCGCCGACCGGCTCGCGGAAGCACTCGCCGAATACCTGCACCAGCGCGCGCGGCGGGAATGGGGATACGGTCGGGAGGAGAATTTGTCGAGCGACGAGTTGATTGAAGAGAAATACCGGGGAATTCGCCCGGCGCATGGGTATCCAGCGTGCCCGGACCATTCGGAAAAAGGCAAATTGTTCACATTGCTGGACGCCACCGCCCGGATCGGTATCCAATTGACCGAATCGTACGCGATGTGGCCGGCAGCCAGTGTCAGCGGCTTGTATTTCGCCCATCCGCAGGCGCGCTACTTCGCCGTCGATCGCGTCAGCAGGGACCAGGTCGAGGATTACGCGCGCCGCAAGGGAATTTCGCTGGGGGAGGCAGAACGCTGGCTGGCGCCAAACCTCGGGTATGATCCTTGAAGAGTCAGCATCCTAGGTTGGGCCTCCCGGCCCGATATGCGTACAATAGAGCGTGGAGGTATCGTAGGTTGGGGCCTCCTGGCCCGGACGGGTCTGGAGACCCGTCGTACGTCCCGTCCTACAAGAACCTTCCTGGCGACCCATGGCGATTTCCGCTCGACAATTCGCGCAACGCATCCTCGAAAGCGGCTTGCTGACCGCCGTGGAACTGGCCGATTTCCGTGAGCAACACGCGGACGCGGCGGACGCGGAAACCGGCAATCAACTCGCCGAACGCTTGATCGCACACCACAAGCTCACCAAGTTCCAGGTCGCGCGATTGCTCGAAGGCCAGCATTTCGGGCTGGTGCTCGGGAATTACGTGCTGTTGGAGAAGATTGGCGAAGGGGGGATGGGCGAGGTCTTCTGCGCCGAACATCGGCGGATGCGTCGATTGGTGGCCGTGAAGCTGCTCCGTGCCGAACTGCTCGGTTCGGAAGTCGCCGTACGCCGATTCGAACGTGAAGTACAGGCCGCCGCACAACTCGTGCATCCCAATATCGTGACCGCATTCGACGCCGATTCTGCCGGTGAATTGCACTTTCTGGTGATGGAGTTCGTCAACGGGACCGATCTGGGAACGATTGTCTCCCGCGAGGGACCGTTACCGGTCAACCGGGCGATGAACTACATCCTGCAGGTCGCTCGCGGACTGGAGTACGCTCACGGCAAAGGCATCGTCCATCGCGACATCAAGCCCTCAAACCTGCTGCTCGATGAGCAGGGGGTCGTGAAGATCCTAGACATGGGGCTGGCCCGCTTCGATTCGTCGATAGAGTGGGCCGGCGATCATCTGACGCGCGAAAATCAGATCATCGGCACGGTCGAGTATATGGCGCCCGAGCAGGGGCAGGATTCCAAGCATGTGGATCGGCGCTCGGATATCTACAGCCTCGGCTGCACCTTCTATCGCCTGGTCACCGGCAATCCACCCTACGTGGCTGATAGTCCGCTGATGGTGATGCTGGCACACCAGTCCCATCCGCTCCCTACACTCTGTGACGCCTTGGGATCGGCGGCCGAACCGCTGGACGCGGTATTCCACAGGATGATCGCCAAGGCGCCGCGGGATCGCTACGTGTCGATCGGAGAATTCCTGGAGGATCTTCGTCGCATCGAGGACCTGGACAGCTCCGAGCTTCGCGTGGAAAGGCCGCTACGGTTTACGACCGGCAGCTTGCCAACGCGCACGATCGATTCCGACGAACTGGCCGCCGTTACCACGGTGCACCCCGGGGTGACCAGCGCTTTGGCGAGCGAACCGACGCGTCCCCCTCCGACAGCGAGCGACACGATCCGGGCGTCCGCGCTGGGCATCGACCTTGGCACCACCTATTCGGTAATGGCCCGTCTGGACGAACAAGGCCGGCCCGTCACGATCCCCAACGCGGAAGGAGAAATACTGACTCCAAGCGTGGTGTTTTTCGAAGGCGATCAAGTTATCGTCGGCCGCGAGGCGGTGCGCGCCATGACGACGGAGATCGATTCGGTGGCGGAGAGTCCCAAACTGCAGTTGGGGGACCGTTTCTTCGACAAGCCGCTGGGCGGCCGTTCCTATGCGCCCGAGGTGCTGCAGGCCCACATCCTGAACAAATTGCGCAACGATGTGCGGCAGAGTTTTCCCGGCGTCTGCCACGCCGTCATTACGGTTCCCGCTTACTTCGATGAAGTCCGCCGCAGGGCGACCCAGGACGCCGGGTACATGGCGGGACTGGATATACTCGACGTGCTGAACGAACCGACCGCGGCGGCGATCAGTTATGGATTCCAGCAGGGTTACCTGAATGCCGACGACGCGCGGACCGAAGCGCGGCGCGTCTTGATCTACGATCTGGGAGGCGGCACCTTCGACGTAGCGTTGATGGAATTGTCCGGAAATCAATTCCGGATGCTGGCGACCGACGGAGATATGCGTCTGGGAGGACGCGACTGGAGCCAGCGGCTGGTCGATCGCGTGAGCCAGGCGTTTCTCGATCAACATGGTATCGACCCGCGGCGCGATCCGATACAGAAGATACGGCTCTGGCGCGACTGCGAGGACGCGAAGCACTCGCTATCGATCCGCGGCCGAACTCAACTCGTCTGCGACTACCTGCAACGCGCGGTGAAACTGGAGATCACACGCAAGGAATTCGAGCAATCAACGCGCGACCTTCTTGGCCGAACCGTCTTCACCGTGCGACAGTTGATGAAGGCCTCGCAGTTGGAATGGCAGGACCTGGACCGCATTCTGCTCGTGGGAGGCGCCACGCGCATGCCCGTCGTGGCCGCATGCCTGGAAAAGCTTTCCGGCCGGCAGCCCGACCGTTCCCTGTCGCCCGACGAATCGGTGGCTCACGGCGCGGCGCTGTACGCCGCGATGCTGCTCGCACGCGGCAAAGGCGAACCGGCCCCTTTTCAAGTCCAGAACGTCAATTCGCACAGCCTGGGCGTGGTTGCGACCGTCAGCACGTCCCGCCGCAGCGCGAACATCGTGCTGATCCCGAAAAACACGCCCCTGCCCGCGACACACCATTGCATCTTCCGTACCCACAAAACGGGCCAACGTTCCTTGCTGTTGCGAATCGTGGAAGGCGAAAGCGAAGACCCCGACCAGTGCGCCCAGGTCGGACAATGTTCCGTGCAAGGACTCCCGCCCGACCTGCCCGTAAAAACACCAGTGAACGTTGAATTCGCGTACACCGAAAGCGGGCGGCTCCGAGTCCGCGTCGCGATCGCCGACTCGCAAAACTTCACCGAATACCCCATCACCCGCCCCTACAGCCTCAGTCCCGTCGAAATCTACTCCTGGCGTGAAATTATCACCGTAGATCGATCGATCAGCCGGTGAAGAGGGGAACGGGTTACGGCAACCCGTTCCGCCGTCACCGTCACCGTTCCCTGTCCTCCGTTCCCCGTGCCCCGGCCTAGGTTTCGGCGGCGGGGACTGCTACAGTCTGGGTTTGGGAACCGCGAGGAAAACTGCGATGCGAGAGGACTACCGAAATCGACGCCGACCCGACCCGCGCCCGCGGCGCAAGGTGGACCGTCCACCGTCGCAGTCGCCGACCGGTCCCGTGGAGGATTCCCCGGCCCGAGGGGAACGGCTGCAGAAGGTGTTGGCCGCCGCGGGAATCGCCAGCCGCCGTGAGTGCGAGGAGTTGATTCTGGCGGGTCGCGTGGAAGTCGAACGGCGCGTCGTCACGACACTGGGGACGCGCGTCGATCCGTTGGCGCAGGAAATCCGCGTGGATGGAGTCACGTTACCGCGCCCCAAGCGGGCCTACTTTCTGCTGAACAAACCGTCTGGCGTGGTTTGCACGAATGACGATCCAAGCGGCCGCGCGCGTGTGATCGACTTGATCAAGTCCGACCTGCGGCTCTTTCCGGTCGGACGACTCGACCGTTCCTCGGAAGGCCTGATCGTGGTCACCAATGACGGAGCGCTCGCCAACCGCCTGACCCATCCTCGGTACGGCATCGAGAAGACGTATCTGGCGCGGTGCGTGGGACATCTGACCCAGGTCGATTTCGATCGTTTGCGGAGCGGTGTGCGCCTGGCGGAAGGGGTCGCGCGGGTCGAGTCGATCACGCTTAAGAAACGCCACCCGCAGAGTTCCGACCTGATTATCGTTTTGAAGGAGGGCCGCAACCGCGAGATCCGTCGGATTCTGGCCAGCGTCGGGCACAAGGTTCTGCATTTGCGTCGGATTGCGATCGGGCCGATCCGCATCGAGGATCTGCCGATCGGCGCTTACCGCAAGTTATTGTTCGAGGAAGTGCAATTGCTGGAAAAGGCGGCACGGGACTCGAAGCAATCGGGCCGACGAGGCTCCGAAGCGCGGTCCGGTTCGCCGGACATGAAGCGGCGACCAGGCGCGCGCCCGCCACGCCGATCCTCGACGCAAGCGTCCTCGTCCACTCAAGATCAGCGTCCTGCCCGCCCGCAACGTCCGGGACGTCCGGGACGTCCCCAGCGCCCGTCGGGTCGGCCGCGTCCCGAAGGTCGGCCGCGTCCCGAAGGTCGGCCGCGTCCCGAAGGTCGGCCGCGTCCCGAAGGTCGGCCGCGTCCCGAAGGTCGGCCGCGTCCCGAAGGTCGGCCGCGTCCCGCGCGACCGTCGCGCCGGCAGCGCCCCCCGCGCGAGGAACTGCCTGAATGAACCCGCTTAATGCCGCATGTTACGCGGACCGGGCGATTTGGTGTCGGGCGCCGGTCGTCGAGAATCTCGTGATCGCCGAATCGACGTTCCGAGTCCGCATTCCTTGTCCGGAATTGGCGCGGCGGATTATTCCCGGTCAGTTCGTGATGTTGCGTCTGGCGGAGCGATCGGATCCGTTGCTCGCACGCCCTTTTGCGCTCTACGATACCTATCGCGATGCGGGCGAGCTCGCCGGCATCGACGTCGTCTATTTGGTGAAAGGCCGCTTCACGACGGCGATGTCCCGCTGCGGCGCCGGTACCGAGGTCGAAATCTGGGGTCCGCTGGGAAATGGATTCAGCAGCCGTCCTGTCGAGCATTTGATCATGGTTGCCGGCGGGATTGGCCAGACGCCTTTTCTGGCATTGGGGGCGGAGTTTCTTGGTCGCAAGCGGTTTGGAGAGCCGGAACGCGAGCGCGGCACGGCGCGTCGGGTGACGTTCTGCTACGGTGCTCGACGCAGTTCGATGCTGGCGGGACTCGACGATTTCCGCAACCAGGGGATCGACGTGAGGGTCGCGACGGACGATGGTTCGGCTGGCCACCACGGATTTGTCACCGATTTATTACGGCAATTGCTCGAAGGCGAAGTCTCGCTGGCCCAAGCACGCATCGCCTGTTGCGGGCCCGAACCGATGATGGCGGCCGTGGCGCGGATCGCGAAAGAGGCAGGGGTCGCCTGCGAGCTTTCGCTGGAAACGCCTATGGCCTGCGGGATCGGAGTCTGCTTCACCTGCGTCGCCCGGATCCGCACCGACCATGCGGAAGGCTGGGATTACAAGCGTACCTGCGTGGAAGGCCCTGTGTTCGATGCGACGCAGGTCCTCTTGTAAGACGGGTCGCCAGACGTCTCCAGGACCGTCCCATAATCGGGGCGATTGGGCGCTGCGCGCTGCGTGCCTTATTCGTCGCCGACCTTCGTGGCCGCGGAATACAACCAGCCGCGTCGCCAGAAGTAGATCAACATGCCGATCGTGGTGGCGATCATCAACGACCAGGCGAATGCGTAGCCGTGGCGCCATTTTGTTTCGGGCAGATATTCAAAATTCATTCCGTAGATGCTGGCGATGAAGGTAATCGGAATGAAAATCGTCGCAATGATCGTTAACACACGCATCGTCTCGTTGATGCGGTTGCTTACCGACGACATGTAGAGATCACGAAGATCCGCGGTCAGCTCGCGGTAGGTCTCCAACAGTTCGTTGATCTGAATGACATGATCGTAGCAGTCGCGCAAATAGACGCGCGTCGCATCATGGATCAGTGGATTTCCCTCGCGTGTCAGTTCCGCCAGTGCCTCGCGGTGCGGCCAGATGGTTCGGCGGAGCATCAGTAACTCCGATTTCATCTGGTGGATATCGCCAAGAACCCGGCGATTCGGATTCGCGACGATCGCGTCCTCAATCTCATCCAACCGTTCCCCGATTCGCTCCAGCACCGGGAAGTAAGCGTCGATCACCGAGTCGAGCAGTACGTAGGCCAGGTAATCGGGTCCGGTCGACCGGATGCGGCCGACATGCTGCCGGATACGCTCGCGCACGCCGCGCCAGCAGTCTCCCGGTTCTTCCTGGAAGGTCAGCACATAGTTCGGGCCGATAAACATGCTCAGTTGTTCCGACGTCGACCGCAGCTCCAGGTCGGCCATGCGGGCAACGACGAACAGTCCATTTTCGTAGTCGTCGACTTTGGCGCGCTGATGGGTATGGATAATGTCGTCCACGGCCAGGCGGTGCAGTCCAAACAGCTCGCCCACCTGTTCGATCAGCGCATGATCCCCCAGGCCGTTCACATTCAGCCAGGTGACGGGGAACCGCTGCAACAGTTCGGCCACATCCGCCACGGAGACGGGGAGGGTGGCGAAGTAATCGTCCGGGCCGTAACTGATCACTTCCATTAACGAACATTCCGGTGTCCGAGGCGAATCCGAGGTCGCCGGAGCCGCGGTGGAATCGTTAGGGGAATCAGTGGTGGTCATCGAATCGCGGGCCTCCAGCGGCCGAACAGCCCTTCGCTGGCCGCGGCCAGCAGGTAATCTAGCGATTCGCGGCCGTTTTCACGAGATGAGCAGCATGCGATGCTGGTCGGGACCGTCGTCCCGCCGTTCCCATTCGCGGCGGATTTCGCGCAGTCCGTACGCCCACATTTCAAAGTTATCGCCCAGCCGCTGCAGCACGCGATTCGGAATGGCCCCATCGCTGTTGGTATCAATGGTGCTGGCGATATGGTACGCGCGCTTGCCCTGGTTGCAGTAATCCACGAACTGGTCTTTGCGGGCGGGCCCCTGCATCTTCCGGAGCGCTTCCGGATAGACGCCGGTCCAGAACAGCGTGAAATCGCCGATATGGCGATGGACTTCGCGCCGGGCGTCGCCAATGCGATGGCTCGCCTCACCGATCATCTCGGTCACTTCGCCGATCGGACGGCCGTTGAGCGCCCGGATCCGCAGCAGCGAATCGATCCGGATGAAGCGGAACAAGAGGTCGCTGAGATAGTCGATCAGCGGCGGATCGGCGACTCCCAGCTCCGATTCGAAAATGTACTCCGACAACCCCGCGAAAAAACGCCGCACAGCGTTTTCCGGACCGGCGAGGTTCATGGTCAAACCTCCAGAAACGGTGCCACGCGGCCTTAAATTCAACTCGGTCCCCGGTGACCGCGATGACCCGGGAACGCACTGAAAGAGCGTCGAACGGCGTCCGCCCAACGTCGATCGGCGGTTCGCACTGCGCGACACAACTTCATTTTCAACTCTACTACCAGTATTCGGCCTGGGTCAAGACATTTTGCGCCGGCGAGAATTTTTGCGCGGAGGAATCCGCAGCAGCATCGGAATTCACGGCAGCGCCGCGATCAAATCGCCGACAAAGTCACCGATTTCGGCAATCCGGGCGCGACGAGGATCGGCACCGCCTGCCCCGTCGCATCCTTCCACGCGACGAACGATCGCCGAACCGACGATCAGCCCATCTGCGACTGGTGCGAGTGTGCGTACATGGTCGGGGGTCGAGATTCCAAAACCGATGCAGATCGGCAAAGGCGTCCGCTGCCGCAACCAATCGACATTTTCAAGCAGCCCTGGGGGAAGAGAACGGCGTTCCCCGGTGATGCCGGCGACCGATACATAGTAAAGGAATCCCGACGACGTTTCGGCGATGCGGACCGCGCGATCCCGGGGTGTGGTGGGAGTCACAAGCTGGATCAGGTTGAAGTCCCGCTCACCGCAGATCGCGGCCAGCGCCTGGGCTTCATCGGCCGGCAGGTCGGGGACAATCGCTCCCTGGACACCGGCGCGCTGAGCCGACGTCACGTATTCCTGCAGGCCGATCCGATGCACGATCGCATAGCTGACCATGGTGACAAAGTGCGGCTTTGTCGCACCGGAACCCCCGCAGGCCGATGCCGGTTCGACTGCCGCAGCAGGGCCCCGAGCGGCATCTGCCGCCAGGGCCTGGAGAATGGCCGGCACGGTGATGCGCCGCGCCAGCGCTCGAGTGTACGACGCCTGGATCACCGGGCCGTCGGCGATCGGGTCACTGTACGGAATGCCCAATTCGACGATCGGGCATCCGCGACGGGACAACTCGTTGGCCAACCGCAGGGTGAACTCCAGGTCCGGGTCGCCGGCGGTAAGGAACGGGATGATCAACCGTCGTCCCTCGGTGCGGCAGGCACGAAAGATCTGCTCGATCTGCGTCATTGGGGGCGCTCCGATCTTTCACCGCGAGCCGCTTTCAACCGCGCCACTTCGGCTGCGTCCTTGTCGCCCCGTCCCGAAAGGCAGACCAGAACGATCTCGTTCGCTGATCGGCCGGCGGCAATCTCCATCGCCTTGGCAATCGCATGGGAACTCTCCAATGCCGGAAGAATTCCCTCGAGTTGGGCGAGGCAGTCGAAGGCACGCAATGCCGCATCGTCGTCGCAATAGGTGTATTGCACGCGTCCCAGGTCTTTCCAGTAACTATGTTCGGGGCCGACGCCCGGGTAGTCCAGGCCTGCGGAGATCGAATGCACATCGCAGGTTTGCCCGTCGGCATCCTGCATGACATAGCTGAGGCTTCCATGGAGGACGCCTGGGCGTCCGAAGCTGAGCGGTGCGGCATGGTCACCGGGCCCGATCCCGCGCCCACCGGCTTCAATCCCCGTCAGTTGCACCCCGGCGTCATCGACAAAGGGATAGAACATACCGGCCGCGTTGCTGCCTCCACCGACCGAGGCGACGACCTGGTCGGGCAAACGACCGTTCAACTCCAGGCATTGCTGACGAGCCTCCTTGCCGATCACAGCCTGAAAATCGCGGACAATGCGCGGGAAAGGGTGCGGTCCGACGACAGAGCCGAGGATGTAGTGTGTCGATTGGACGGACGACATCCAGTCCCGCATCGCCTCGTTGATCGCGTCGCGAAGTGTGCGGGAACCCGAAGTTACCGGCCTTACTTCCGCGCCCAACAGCCGCATGCTGAAGACGTTCGGCGCCTGCCGCCGGACATCCTCTTCCCCCATATAAACAACGCAGGGAATCCCGAATAGTGCGCAAGCGGTGGCGGTCGCGACGCCATGCTGCCCGGCCCCCGTTTCGGCAATGACGCGTGCCTTGCCCATGCGACGCGTCAGCAAGGCCTGCCCAAGCGTATTATTAATCTTGTGCGCACCGGTGTGGTTCAGATCTTCCCGCTTCAGCCAGATTTGGGCGCCGCCGCAGTGGGCCGTCAGCCGGCGCGCATGAAAAAGTGGCGACGGGCGACCGACATAATGGTGCAGCAGGCGTTGCAGTTCCGCCTGGAAGGCGGCGTCCGTTCGAGCCTGCTCGTAAGCCGTCGCCAGTTCCTCCAATGCGCGCATCAGGGTCTCCGGCACATACCGGCCGCCGAAAGCGCCGAATCGGCCTCGTTCGTCCGGGACCGTCGAGATCAACTTGGAAGCAGCCATACGGGTCCGAAGCGCGGGGGCCTCATCCAAAGGAATGTTGTCGCCTGATCGCAGGGCAAACCCCGATTCTGGATTGCCGAGTCGTTTGGGTCAAGGACGGGCAGGGTGGCAGGAGCAGTGACGCAGGAACCGCGACACAAGGAGGGAACTGCGGCACGCACTGGACGGCCGGCTGGCGGTGCTGTCCAATCGGGCGATCATCCCTGCGGGAGTCAGCACGCGTGCCAGAATTACCCGAAGTTGAAACGATGCGACGCGGAATCCTCGGCGCTGTCGGCGGGACGATCGTTTCGCTGGAAAGTTGCCGTTGCCGCCGCCGGCCGATCACGATCCAGCCCGAACTTTCGGTGATCCGCCGCCGCATCCAAGGGGCACTCGTTACCGACGTGCGACGGGTCGGCAAGCGGGTCGTCCTCTGTACTTCTGCGGGCTTTGTCGTGGTCGAACCGCGGATGAGCGGCCTGGTGACGATCGCCGAACCACCGACGCGCGAGCACCTGCGTTTGCGAATCACGTTGCAAAACTGCGCATTGCGCGAGATTCTTTTTTGGGATCGCCGAGGACTGGGCGTCGTGCGCCTGATGTCGGCGGCGCAATTGGACGAGCTATCCCGGACCCGCCTGGGCCCCGATGCGCTTGAAATCTCCCCTGACGAACTCCGACACCGCCTGGCCGGGTCGCGCCGTCCCATCAAGGTCGCGCTGCTCGACCAGGCCCGCCTTGCCGGCGTCGGAAACCTGTACGCGTCCGAGATCCTACACCGGGCCCGAATCGATCCGCGGCAAGAATGCCAGCGATTGACGGCACCACAATGGCTGCTCCTGCACGGCGCCATGCGGAAAGTGCTGCAGGAAGCAATTCGCCATGAAGGCTCGACACTCGCCGACGGCACCTACCGGAATACGCTCAGCCAACTCGGCTCGTACCAGGCACAACATGCGGTCTACGACCGGGCCGGTGAAACGTGCAATCGCTGCCGCCGCGGCACGATCGTGCGCATCGTGCAAGCACAACGATCCACGTTCTACTGCCCCACTTGCCAGCCCGCTGCGATAGGGAAAGGTAACGCAAACCGACGCTAGCAGTAAATCCCGCCGCCAGACCGAACTGCAAAACGTCGCCAATTCCCAAAAATTCGGGCATTCTTCGTAGTCTTACTCGTACTCAGCGAAGCGGCACTCGTACTCGAAAGGGAATCAAGACCGAGTCCGTTCTCGGTAAGGAGAAACTCGACGGCGACCGCCTGGCGATTAATAACAGCGTCGTCTCGATTGAACCAGCGGAACGACTGCGTGACCCGGAACGCAATCGAGTACGAGTATGAGTACGATTTGGATTGCGATTGCTGAGGCGGTTTCTTCAGCTGTGAATGTAGTGCTTAAGGTACTCGTTTTCCATGCACAGCCTGTCGTGGTGCGCCTTGACGATATCGCCAATCGAGACGATGCCGACGAGGTTACCGTTTTCCAGTATCGGCAAGTGGCGGATCCGATTCTGGGTCATCCTCCCCATGATCAGTTCGATTTCGTCGTCGGGGGTCGCGACAATGACTTTGGTGGTCATGCGCGTTTCGACCAGCGTTGCGTCGAGTGCTCCCGCATCCGCTGCCATGGCCCGCATCAGGTCGCGTTCGGAGATCATCCCGACCATGCGATCGCGATCGCAGACAACCAGCGACCCGCAGTTGTACTCGACCAATCGGCGGCAAGCGTCGGCGAGCGTCGCCTGGGGGGAGATCGTATGGACGAGCGAGCCCTTATCGCGCAGGATGTGTCGCAGGATCATAGGGGGAGCCTCGATTCGAAGTGCCCGTGATTTTTCGAGCCGGCAAGGACACTCGATGGCCGACTTGCCGGGTCGCGACCGCTGGAGCGCCAGGATAGAACTTGCCCCTGCGATTGGCAACCAAAATCTCGAATCTTCGCCCGGTTTTCTCCAGAATCGAACGCCGGTCAGGGCTCCGCTCGCGGTCGCAGCTCGACGGCTTGGACCTGGCGGAACGACACATCGGTCGTCTCGTCGTGGGCCTGCAGCATGATGGAACCTGGTTCGCTGCGATAGCCCTTGCGGGGATTGGGATCCGGGGGACGGCGATCGGTCCAATCGGTAACCTGAAAACCACTGACCCAGACGGCGATGTGAGGGCCGTTGGCAACAATTGTCTTGTGGAACCAGACGCCGTCGTCCGGCACAACGATCCGGGCATCCACTCGCCGGAAGATGCCTCCGGTACCGCAGTCGATCGGCAACTGCCGATTCCCTTCGCGAAAACCATTATGGACCTGGCTTTCATAGCCATTCAGCGTTTCGTGGGGAATACAACGGAAGAACAGACCCGAGTTCAACAGCGGCGCGTTGGTTTTGCATTCGATCCGCAGAACAAAGTCGCCGTAGACCGATTGGGTTTCGAGTTGCCCTTTGCCGCCTCTTGCGCGGATCGATTGGTCTTCGTCCACGCGAAATATTTCGGTGGCAGGCGAGGCAGGCGTCGCAGCCCAGCCGTTCAGATCGACGCCGTTGAACAACGGTTCCAGTCCCAGTGGTTTCAGTCGAATATTGCGGAACTCGACCTTCCCTTTGTTCAATTGCAGCCCGATGCGTCCACGCAGCAGCGGGCGTGGGTCCACATATTCGAGCACCATCTGCTGATCGATGCGGACCGTTGCCTGGCCCCCCCGCAATTCGACGTCGATCGTATGCCATTCACCGGGCGCGAATTGGCCATCCGCTTTCTGACGCTTTACAAAGCTGCCGGTGGGAAATGGGCTGACGTCCGGTTGAGCAATATTCAATTCGTAGCAGTCTTTTTCGGGATCGGTCGGCACCAGCGGCGTGTGCAGAAAGACGCCACTGTTGGTCCCCGATTCGAATTTGAAATCCAACCGCAGGCGATAATCGGCGAATTCCGAGGTCGTACAGAGGAGCCCCGGTTCGCCTTCGTTTACGGAAATCACGCCATCCTGAACCGACCAGTTTGCGACCGATCCGGGTTCCCAGCCAAACAGTGTCTGACCGTCGAACAGGGCGATCCAGCCATCGTTAAGTTCCTCGTCGGCAGGCGTTACGACTCGCAATGGAACCGTCGCCCGTTCGACGTCTCCCCGTGCAACTCCGGAAACAGGGGCCACGGGAGCGTCGGCCACGGGGGCGTCGGCGTTGCCAGCGGGGCTGGGTGCCTGCTTCGGTCCACAACCGACCAACAACGATGCGCACAGGATGAAAACGCCCGGCCAGGGCGCTCGGCAATTACTTTGTCCACAAACGGTCTCAAATAAATGTCGCATGGCGGTACCTGGATAAGGCGGGTGGCAATCCATCGGCGGCAACATGCTCGACGCGGGCGATCGCAACGGGGTATCGTCGGCTCGCTTTAATGCGTCATTCCTAACGAACGAACCACCATTGATTCTGGCGGTCCCAATCGAGAGTTTGAAGCACGAGACCTACCACGACTTCTCAAAATTCTGGCTGCAATCATATAACCACAGCAATCCGATGAGCAATGCTCCAATTGCTGGTTTTCTTCGAAAGTTCCGGATAGACCGAAACGGAATTACAGCACTGAGCTTTGCGTTCGCCGACCGCCGCGCCTGAGCGTGCGCGCTCCAGGGATCCGGAGCTCTCGCAGAGACGCAAAGGAGTGCTTCTTGCGCAGAGCGCCCCGACGCGTCGAGGGCTTCCAGCCCCCGCTGAATCGCGGAACAGCGGAAGCGGAGAGTCGGACTCCGAAAACGGATGCATCACCTCGCACCTCAACGCTGAGCCAAGATGTTGCTGGGGCTGGAAGCCCCAGCAACGCCGCCAGACGGCTCGCGTTGTCGGATTATGGCGATTGGCCTATAATCGGCCCGCGGATGTCGGGCAGTTCTTCAGGGATTGGGAGGTGACTTTCTTGCGGATCGGTTTGGGGCATGATACCCATCGTCTGGGCGAAGGTGGTCCGTTATTGCTGGGAGGCATTTCGATACCGCACGACCGGCATCTGATCGGGCATAGCGACGCGGACGTCCTGTTGCACGCGATCACCGACGCGATTTTAGGTGCCGGAGGGCTGGGTGACATCGGGGAACTGTTTCCCGATCACCTGGCGGAAAATCGTGGACGCGATTCGGCGGAAATGCTGCAGATCGCCTGGAAAACGGTTCAATCCCAATCCCGATGGCGCGTGGTGAATCTCGACTGCGTGATTTTCGCCCAGCGACCGAAGCTGTCGGGTTACAAGTCGCGGATCCGCGAACGGATCGCGGAGCTGCTTGGAATCGAAGCGGGGCAGGTGGGGATCAAGGCAAAAACCGGGGAACTGGTCGGACCGGTGGGACGCGAAGAGGCGATCAGCGCGGAATGCGTGATCCTGTTGGAAACTGATTGAACAATCGCATTCGGTGCGCACAAGTGCGCACAAGAGATCGGAAGGGAGTAGGGCATGTCGACAACAATGGTATCCAGTCCCGAGTCGCGAACGGACCACAGCGGGCTGCCACCCATTCAGGTGTACAATACCCTGAGCCGTCAAAAAGAACTTTTTCAGACGATCCGACCGGGCAAGGTCGGGATCTATCTCTGCGGCCCCACGGTCTACAAGCCGGCGCATATCGGCCATATGGTCGGCCCGGTGATCTTCGACGCGATCAAACGGTACCTGGTCTATTGCGGCTACGAGGTCACCTGGGTGGTCAACATCACCGACGTCGACGACAAATTGATCCAGCAGTCGCGGGAACGCGGGATCCCGATGTTCCAGGTCGCGACCGAAATGACGATGGACTACATGGCGAACCTGCGATCGCTCGGCGTCGACCAGATCGACCTGATGCCCCGGGCCACGGAGAACATCGAAGAGATCATCCGCTTCATTGCGACGCTGATCGAGCGTGGGTTTGCTTATGCTTCCGAGGGCGATGTGTTCTTTGACGTGGCGCGGGACCCGGGCTACGGCAAACTCTCGAATCGCACTGCGGAAAGCCAGCAGGGGGAAGGGGGCGGGGCCGCGTCCCGCAAGCGATCCCCGGGGGATTTCGCGCTTTGGAAGGGAGCGAAGCCGGGGGAGCCGTCCTGGCCGAGCCCTTGGGGCGAAGGGCGCCCGGGCTGGCATATTGAATGCTCGGCGATGAGTCGCCGCATTCTGGGCGAAACGTTCGACATTCATGGCGGCGGACTCGACCTGATGTTCCCGCACCACGAAAACGAGATCGCTCAAAGCGAGTGCTGTCACGGCCAGCCGATGGTCCGTTACTGGCTGCACAATGGGCTGATCAAGGCCGGCATCGAATCGGGGAAAGTTGGCGGCCGATCGGCGCGTGAAGAGGAACAGGCGGCGATCGACGACAAGATCGGCCGTTCCAAGGGGGCGGGCGGACTGGCCGACCTGATTGAACGGCAGGGCGGCGAACGCATTCGGTTCTTCCTGTTGCGGACGCATTACCGGAGTTCGTTCGTTTTCACGGAGGAAGCGGTCGCCGAGGCGGGAACAGGGCTGGAGACGTTCACAAGGCTGATCGAACGGTTCCAGCGGATCACGGGCGACGATTTCTATGACCCGGCAAAACTGCCGCTGATCCGACAGCGCGGCCAAGGAGAGATTGCCGACCTGTCCCACGAGTTGCTGCGTGAGGTCGCCGCGCGTCGCACCGCGTTCCTGGCCGCGATGGACGACGATTTCAATTCAGGTGCGGCGATCAGCGAACTATTTGAGTTGGTGAGGGGGCTCAACAAGTACGCCGACCAGTACGAACTGGAACAGCCGGACAAGGCGGTCGCCGAACGGGTGAGCGCATTCCGGCGCGGCGCGCAAACGCTCCGGGAATTGACCGCCGTGCTGGGCCTGTTCCGGAGCGCTCCAAAGTCCGCGGCGACGGGAGCCGGCAGCTCGGAGCTCACCGGTAACCTGATCGAA
This sequence comes from Planctomycetota bacterium, assembly GCA_016872775.1. Classification (GTDB taxonomy): domain Bacteria; phylum Planctomycetota; class Planctomycetia; order Pirellulales; family Pirellulaceae; genus VGZA01. The sequence continues at coordinate 192,204 of VGZA01000001.1, forward strand.
CTGCTGATCCAGTTGCGTGCCGAGGCCCGCGCAAAAAAGGAGTTCGCCACGTCCGACCAGATCCGACAGAAGATGGCGGCGCTCGGCGTGCTGCTCGAGGATCGCAAGGGCCAGACCGAATGGCGGATCGGCTCGTGAAACAGGCTTCTTTGAACCATGCGTCCGCGAATTCAAAGCCGGCGGATACGAACAAAATGCCGGGCGGAGCGACGCGTATTCTCGGCATTGATCCCGGCTTGAACATCACCGGCTATGGCGTGCTGGAGGTTGTCGGCGGCGTGCCGCGCGTGGTGGAAGCCGGCGTGATTCGTGGGCGCGAACGCGGCTCGCTGGAGCTGCGATTGGGCGAAATTCATGCCGGCGTTGGCGAAGTTCTGGCCGCGTTTTCGCCCAGCGGAATGGCGATCGAACAACTCTATTCGCATTACGAGCGTCCGCGGACGGCGATCCTGATGGGACATGCGCGAGGCGTGATCTGCCTGGCCGCGGTACTGGCCGAGGTACCCGTCTACCATTACGCCGCGACGCAGGTGAAACGACTGTTGACCGGTAGCGGCCGCGCACCGAAACTGCAGGTGCAGCAGGCGGTGCAACGGGAATTACGGTTGCAAGCGGTCCCCGATCCACCCGACGTCGCCGACGCGATGGCGGTCGCGCTCTGCCATTATTACCTGGCGGTCGCGCAGCGGGCCTTGTAGTCCGCTGCGCAGCGCCTCTCATTGCCTGGCAGCCGCCTGGAAACCGACGAAAACTCGGCAAGCACCTGGAGCTCGGACATTGATCACGAAAATCAACGGAAAACTGGTGGCACTCGCCGACGATGCAGCGACTCTGGCCATCGATGCGCTGGAGTACGAAGTGCTGGTTCCGGTCGCCTCCCAACGCGAACTGCAGGTACGGGTCGGGCAGCCGGTCTCCCTGCACACGATTCACTATCTCGACGGGAACCCGAACCAGGGCCGTGTCGTGCCGCGGCTCGTCGGTTTCTTGAGTGTTGTCGAGCGGGAGTTTTTCGAACTGTTCTGCTCGGTCGATGGTGTCGGGGCCAAGAAGGCGCTGCGGGCCATGGTCCGTCCGGTCAAAGATATTGCGGAGATGATCGAATCCCAGGATGCAAAAGGCCTGTCGACGCTGCCGGGTATCGGACCGGCGACGGCGGATCGGATTATCGCCAAACTTCGGCGGAAGATGTCGAAATTCGCGCTGATGGTTTCTCGGCATTCCGTCGCCGCCGGCGACGGAATGCCGGGGAAGGACCTTGTCCGCGAGACGTTTGATGTCCTGTGTGCGCTCGGCCATAGCGAGGCGGCCGCGCGACAACTGATTGACTCGGTGATCGACACCAAGAAAAAATTCGCCGATGTCGAAGAACTAATCCAGGCCATATTCCAGCAGACACATTCCGGCGGCGGCCGGACAGGGAAGCCATGAACGGATTGAGCGGAACCGACATCCGCGGCACGGAAGCGATCGATTATCAGGCCCACGTTCCGGCGGGCAGCCTCTGTGCGGCCTGCGGTTCCCCCGTCGATTCGTATGCGCGTTTTTGCCCGGCGTGCGGGATCACACGCGCCGAGGCAGTTCCCGCCGCGGTCGCCGAACGGAAGGCGACCGGCGCGGACGGCCGCAAAGTACTGCGCTGCCAGACCTGCTCCAGCGAACTGGCCGCGGACATCGACCAGCGTAGCTTCACCTGTCCGTTCTGCGACTCGACCTATGTCGTCGAATTCCGCGCGGACGAATCGCCGAGGCAGCGACCGGAATTCGTCATCGGATTCGCGATGACCCCGGATCAGGCGTCGGAGAAATTCCGGGACTGGATCCGCGACAACGGCTGGTTTCGACCCGGTGACCTGCGGCTGACGATGATCGTGGAGAAAATGCGCGGTGTTTACCTGCCGTTCTGGACGTTTTCGATGCTGGCCACCAGCCGTTGGTCGGCGAACATCGGCGAATACTGGTACCGCACCGAGACCTACACCGAACGGGACGCAAAAGGCAATCTGGTGACGAAGACGCGGCAAGTGCGCGAGACCGAATGGTGGCCGTTGTCGGGAGGCCATCATCGCTATTACAGCGGCTATCTGGTTTCGGGCAGCCGCGGCTTGAAGCAGCAGGACGCCGATCGGATTCTGCCGTTCCAGATGCCGGCGATGCAACGCTACGAACCGTATTTCCTGTCAGGGTGGCTCTCCGAGGAATATTCGGTGCAGCGCGACGAGGCGTTTGACCGGTGCCGGCAGGTGATCCAGCGGTGGGTCCACGGCAACATTGCCGCGTTCCTGCCTGGCGATACCTACGCCGAGCCGATCGCTATCGAGACCGAGTTCAGCCAGATCAATTCCGATCTCTGCCTGCTGCCGGTCTACTGCCTGACGTACCGGTACCGCAACAAAGTCTACGCCTTCCGCATGAACGGCCAGACGGGAAAGTTTACGGGAGAAAAGCCGATCGCCTGGGGACGCGTGGCGTTGTGCGTGGCCGTGGTTGCGGGACTGGTCGTGCTCATCGCTGGCGTGGTCGCGGCGGCCGCGGCCATGTCCCGATGAAGCGAGCCTGGCCGTCAAGACTTCGGGAGATGTCAACGTATGAAGGGACTGCTGGAAAAATGCCAGGTCTGCGCGGCGCTGCTCGATGAAGAGGACCTGTTCTGCGCGAACTGCGGCACCGAAGCACCGGACCGATCGCGAGACTCGCAGCGGACCACGTTGCAGTCGACGCACAATTTCCAGTGTGGCAGTTGTGGCGCATCGATGAGCTACGACGCGTCGGCCCGCAATCTGCGCTGTCCGTTCTGCGGATCGGAGAGGCTCGATGCGCGCCAGGACGAAAAAATGCTGCTTCCGGATCGGGTCGTGCCGTTGGCCGTGAGTCGGCCGGCAGCCAATGATCTGTTGAAGAAATGGATGGGAAACAGCTTCTGGCGACCTGGTGACCTCGCACACGCCAGCTCCGTGGAATCGATGGTGGCGGTCTACGTCCCATATTGGGTATTCCGGGCCGATACGCTGACCCATTGGACGGCCGAAACCGATCAGGTGCCGCCGGGAACTCGAGGCAACTGGCGACCGATCTACGGCCGCCGCAACGGCCGTTACGCAGGGTTGTTGGTGGGTGCGAGCGGTGCGCTGACGCCCGCGGAAACCCGCGAACTGTGCCCCTTCGACCTGTCGACCGGTATCGCCGCCGATAAGGTCGATCTGGAGAACACCGTATTCGAGCAGTTTCGAGTCTGCCGCAAATTCGCCAGGCCACTCGCCCAGCAGGGACTCGAGGATCTGGAGCGGCAAGCCAGCCAGGCGCTGGTGCCGGGGAAAAGCCGCAACGTTAAAGTCAACGTGCTGCTGCAGGGTCTTCAAAGTGAACCCGTACTGCTTCCTGTCTGGATTATGGCCTACCGATACAAGGGGGAAGTCTATCGCTTTTTGCTCAACGGCCAGACCGGGAAAGCGACTGGGACGGCACCAACCGACTGGCGGAAAGTGCTCCTGGTCATCGCCGTCGTCATCGCGATCATCGCGGTAATTGGGCTGATGATAGCGATGTGCGCTGGCCTCGGCATGATTGCAGCTTCCCGCGATCGGTGAGACTCGACTATATTGACGGCCATGGCACGAGAACCTGTGGTGACCGGCGGCAATGGAGGCGAGGACGAACGGGACCTGAAGGGCCTTCGTCCGCAACGGATGCAGGATATGGTCGGGCAGCGGGATGTCTACGCCCGCCTGCAGGTCGCCGTGGAAGCGGCCCGGATGCGCGGCGACGCGTTGGGGCATATCCTGTTCGACGGTCCGCCCGGACTGGGCAAGACCACGTTCGCGCTCTGCATCCCGCGCGAAATCGGCAGCTCGATCCAATTGACTTCCGGCGCCATCCTCAAAGCGCCCAAAGACCTCCTGCCGTACCTGAGCAACGCGCCTGAAAAATCGGTGCTGTTCATCGACGAAATCCACCGCCTGCCGAAAGCGGTCGAGGAATACCTCTACACGGCGATGGAAGACTTTCGGATCGATATTGTGCTGGGCGAGGGGGTCTCCGCTCGAACAATCAACCTGCACCTCAAACCGTTTACGTTGATCGGGGCCACCACCCGGGCCGGATTGCTGTCGGGCCCCCTTCGGGATCGTTTCCAGATCCGCGAAACGCTCGGGTTTTATAACGAGCAGGAGCTGACCGAGATTTTGCATCGCAGTGCCGGGAATCTGGAGATCCCGATCCGTGAGGATGCGGCACGAGAACTTGCCCGCCGCAGCCGCGGAACTCCGCGCATCGCCAACAATCAGCTGTTATGGGTGAGGGACTTCGCCACCAGCCGCGCCGACGGCGAAATTACGCTCGAAGTGGCCCGCGCCGCCCTGACCATGGCGGGCATCGACGAGTTGGGATTAAACCGCACCGACCGCCAGTATCTGGATACGTTGATCCGAGTCTTCCAGGGGGGACCGGCCGGCATCGAGGCGATAGGACATACGATGAATGGATCGATCGATACGCTCGAAGACGAAGTCGAACCGTTCCTGCTGCGCATGGAAATGCTCGTCCGCACCCCGCGAGGCCGGATCGTGACGCAGCGCGCCTACCACCATCTTGGAATGAAGCCGGCCGGCGGCGGCACCCAGCGCGGCCTGTTTTGATCGTCCCCCAGCCCTTCGCGACGATCGGTCCGGTCCCCGTCATTGTCCGCATCGCGTCCGCACCCCATGGCCGTGCTACCTTGACACCGACGGTCGGCATTCGTAGGCTTCTGGATTCCAACCGATTCACAGTTGCCCAAGACGAGGGAGCAGCCATGGCTGTACCAAAAAGGCGCCAGTCGAATTCCAAAACGGGGCGTCGCCGTTCGCACGACGCACTGAAGCTCAAGCAGCTTCAAGTCTGCCGTGGCTGCAGCCAGGCGATTCCGTCCCATGTGATTTGCCCGAAATGCGGGAAATATATGGGGCGCGAAGTCGTTAAGGTGGAGGAAGTTAAGCGTTGAGTTCCCTGGCATTTCTTTTTCCAGGCCAAGGAGCGCAGACGGTCGGCATGGGGCGGGGACTGTGGTCCGAATCGTCGGCCGCCCGGCGGATCATCGAGCGATCGAACGAGGTGCTGGGGTACGACCTGGCCCGCATCTGTTTTGAAGGCCCGGCGGAAACGCTCGATTCGACGGTCCACAGCCAACCGGCTTTGTATGTCACCAGCTTCGCGGCGTTAGAGACCTTGCGGGAGACCCGACCCGAACGGGTGGCGCAATGCGACATCACGGCCGGGCTGAGCCTCGGGGAATACACCGCGTTGGCGTTTGCCGGAGTGTTCAGCTTCGAGGACGGTTTGCGGCTGGTACGGACACGGGGCGAGGCGATGCAGGCCGCGTCGGACGCCAATGCCAGCGGTATGGTGAGCGTTCTGGGCATGGAGCGGGACGCGCTCGAGCAACTATGTGCATCGTCGCGTCAGGAAGGCGAGGTTTTGCAGATCGCCAATTATCTTTGTCCCGGGAATATTGCTGTTTCCGGTTCACTGCCGGCATGCGAGCGACTTGCGGCGGCCGCGCCCGGGGCGGGTGCGATGAAGGCGATCCGGCTGGCGGTAGCGGGCGCTTTCCACACACCGCTGATGCAATCCGCCGTCAAACGCCTGGCGGCGGCGGTCGCGTCGGTACCGATGCAGCCGGCGCGGATTCCGGTGGTATCCAATGTCGACGGAAAACCTCAACGCGACCCCGAGGCGATTCGCGAACTGTTGTTGCGGCAGGTGGTATCGCCGGTGCTATGGGAAGACTCGCTGCGGTGGATCGTCGCTGACGGCTGCCGCGAATTCTGCGAAATCGGCAGTGGCAGGGTCCTGGCGGGGCTATTGAAACGGATCGATCGCAAACTGGCGATTGAAAACGTCACCGCCTGAGCGCGGTCGGAATTCGGAACGCAAGCGGAAAGGGGATTGGGATGAGTGACTCGGCGGCAGTTGCGTTGGGAGATCTCGGGTTGCATGTCGACCTGAAAGGGCAGACGGCGATCGTGACCGGAGCGTCCCAGGGACTTGGCCGGGCGATGGCAATGGGGCTCGCCCGGCAGGGCGCCAAAGTGGCGTGCGTGGCACGCAGCGCCGACAAACTGGCGGCCACCGTCAGTGCGATCGTCGCCGGCGGCGGCGAGGCCGAAGCATTCAGCTGCGACGTCAAGTCGCGTGAGAGCGTCGAATCGGTTGTCGATGGCGTCGCCGACAAATGGGGCAAGCTGGATATCCTCGTCAACAACGCCGGCGTCACGCGCGATACGTTGCTTCCGCGCATGACCGATGACGACTGGGACGAGGTACTCAATACCAACCTGCGGGGGGCGTTCCTTTTCAGCCGAGCGGCATCCCGACACATGATGCGGGCCCGCTACGGGCGGATCATCAATATCGCAAGCGTATCCGGATTAATCGGCAATCCTGGACAGACGAACTACTCGGCCTCCAAGGCCGGCCTGATCGGCCTCACGCGCAGCCTGAGCCGCGAACTGGCGGGCCGAAAAGTCACAATTAATGCGGTCGCACCCGGATTCATCGCCAGCGAAATGACCCAGGTGCTAGGCCCCGTCGTGCTGGAAGAAGCCAAAAAACGCATTCCCGCGAAACGCCTCGGTACGCCAGAGGAAGTGGCCGCCTGCGTCGTGTTTCTGGCTAGTTCCGCCGCCAGTTACATTACCGGCCAGGTGCTGACCGTCGACGGTGGATTGACCGGATAGGCCCGATTCGCCCTCGGGCCTCTCTTGACCACGGTTACCGAAATCCTCTATCTTGTCCGGCTTGAATGCTGGTCGTGCCAGAATGTGACAAGAAAAACCGATCCGAGTCCCCGGGGTGCTCGGCTGTACATTGCTTAGGAGGTCTGGGAAGGTGGCATCCATTTCAGAACGCGTTATCGATATCGTCGCAGAACAACTGGGAGTGGACAAGGAAAAAGTAACTCCCCAGACGAATTTCATCAGTGATCTCGGCGCCGACTCGCTGGATACGGTCGAGTTAGTCATGGAACTGGAGGAGGAGTTCGACATCAACATTCCTGACGATGCCGCTGAGAAAATCCAGACCGTCGGTCAGGTGATTTCCTTTATAGAGAGCGCCAAGGCGTCCTGATTCCTCCCAACAGGACTCTAGAAAATCGAAGAATGAAACGGCGCGTCGTGGTTACTGGACTTGGTGTGGTCACCTCGTTGAGTTGTCGTGTCGACGAACTCTGGGGAAAGCTACTGGAAGGCCAGAGCGGAATCCATGCCTTGCGGCTGTTCGATACGTCGGACTTCAAGGTCCGCATCGGCGGCGATGTGACGGGTTGGGACCCCTCGGGGTATCTTGAACCGCGGGAAATCAAGCGCATCGATCGCTTCTCCCAATTCGCACTGGTGGCGGGAATTGAGGCTGTCCGTGATGCCGGAATTGATTTCGGCAAAGAGAATCCGTTCCGCTGCGGCGTGATCGTCGGCTCTGGCATAGGCGGATTAGGGGAAATCGAAGAGCAGATGGGCCGGCTGATCCTCAAAGGGCCCGATCGCGTTTCTCCTTTCACCGTCCCCAAAATGATGCTGAACGCCGCCGGCGGCAATCTGTCGATTCAGTTCGGGTTGCGCGGGATTAATTATTCGGTGGCCACCGCATGCGCAAGCGCCACCAACGCCGTGGGCGACGCGCTCCGCACCATCCAATACGACGATACGGATGTCGTGATCACCGGCGGAACGGAAGCGGCCATGACGCGCATGGGACTCAGCGCCTTTCAGAACATCAAGGCCCTGTCGGAGCGGAATGACGAGCCGGCTCGGGCAAGCCGTCCGTTCGACAAAGATCGCGACGGTTTCGTGCTCAGCGAGGGCGCCGGCATTCTGGTCCTGGAAGAACTGGAACATGCTCGAAAGCGGGGGGCGCGAATCTACTGCGAAGTGCTCGGCTTCGGTGCCAGCTGTGACGCCGGGCATATTACCCAGCCGGACGAACAGGGCGTCGGCGCGGCCGAAGCAATGCGGTTGGCGCTGGCGAACGGCCGAGTCAATCCCGATCAGATCGACTACGTCAATGCCCACGGCACCAGCACCCCCCTGGGCGATAAAGCCGAAACGCTGGCCGTGAAGCGAGTGTTCGGCGAACATGCGCGGCGGTTGAGTATCTCCAGCACCAAGAGTCAACTCGGCCATTCCCTCGGCGCCAGCGGCGGAATCGAACTCGTCGTCACGATCAAGTCCCTGGTCACTCAGACCGTGCACCCAACCATTAACCTCGACACGCCCGATCCCGACTGCGATCTGGACTATACGCCTCGCGAGGCCCGTCAGCGCGTGATTCGCACGGCCATGAGCAACAGCTTCGGGTTTGGCGGCCACAACGCCTCAGTCATCGTCGGCCAACTCTAAGACAAAGACGTAGAGCGTCTCAACGTAGGACGGGGCCTCCAGGCCCGTCCAGAACTGCAAATCGACGTCGAGAAAAAAATCGCGAGCGTTGGCGGTCCAGCGTGAGAGACGGGTCAGGAAACCCGTCCTACCCGCGTGGCTCCTTTTTTTCGCGTACCTGCGACTGGCTTTTCCGGACCCGATCGATACAATTCTCGGGGAGATGCATATTTGTCCATTAGGGGGGGTTGTCGAGGCCATGGTGTGGATGAACCGTTCTGGGTTGGCGATGAGCCGGCTGCAGCGCTGGGGGTTTTTGGCGCTTGGGGGTACGATGATGTTGCTGGGCTGGCACGGATCGGCGCCGGGAGAGGCAAGTGCGTCGCGCCGCGAGATCAAGACGCTGGTCACTTGGGAGCGACGGTTCCTGAACGCCAAGGCGCAGCACGAATTCCAGGGAATGCCGATGTACATGGACGAACTGGCGACGCAGGGGCAGCGGAAAGAGGTTCGGGAAATTCAGGACCGTTATCTGGCGAAAATCCAGTGGTTGCAGCAGCAAATCGCGGAATTGGAGCTGAAGCGTAAGGACGAGATCGCCGCGGTGTTCACGGCCGAACAGCACGCGCGGGCATTCGGTATTTCGAAAGAGATCATTCGCGAGCGGGTCGCGTACGCCGAAGCGCATCCCCAGCGGCCCTATGGGACCAAAACCGCCCGGGAATGGGAGCAAATCCTGGCGGAATTGGGGGCGACCGCCACCGACTGAGGCCGGTCTGCGCGTCGTCTCGTCCAGCCCGTAAGGTCGGAGTACCCGCCCGCTCTTCCGGTCGACCGACACGGATTTCCATTTGCGGTTGCAAATTCGCTCGCGGTTGCTACATTAGCTGGCTTATCGTGTTTTGGGAGTTTGTTGTCGAGGAATAGTTCCAGCACAGTAGAACACCCCTGGAGACTCAGCGCCGGCGTGCGGGCACCCCGTTCGTCCCTTCGGCGAGGCAGGAAAATGACCATTACGAAAGAGTCCAAGAAAGAGGTAATCCGCGATTATCGCCGTTCTGCGACCGATAGCGGATCCCCGGAAGTGCAGGTTGCATTGTTGACGACGCGAATCAATTCGCTGACCGACCATATGCGAACCCATTCGAAGGACTATGCAAGCCGACGCGGCTTGCTCGCGATGGTCAGTCGCCGTCGTCGATTGTTGGATTATCTGCGTAAAGTTAACGCGCAGAAGTACTTGGAAATCATCGGTCGTTTGGGAATCCGCAAATAGGCGGATCGCCAGGGCGGATCGTGATTCGTACCGGCCCGCGATTGGAGGGTGATTGGCTTGGAACGCAAGTGGATAGGAAGTGGCAGTGAAGGTACGCGTTCAAAAGCAGATTGGTAAGTCAGTATTAGCGTTTGAAACAGGTTTTTTTGCAAAGCAGGCGACGGCCACAGTCATTTGTCAGTACGGCGATACGGTTGTATTGACTGCGGCGACCGCCGGACCTCCTCGTCCGGGCATCGATTTCTTTCCTTTGACTTGCGACTACCGCGAGCGATCCGCCGCGGCCGGCAAGTTCCCCGGTGGTTTTATCAAGCGTGAAGGGCGTCCGACGACCCGGGAAACGCTGACGTCGCGGCTGATGGACCGGCCGATCCGCCCGCTCTTTCCGGACGGGTTCGTGGACGAAGTGCAGATCCAAAGTTCGGTTCTGGCGTTCGACAAGCAGAACGACTCGGATCTGCTCGCGATGAATGGGGCGGCCACGGCGCTGTTTGTTTCGCCGCTGCCGTTCCGCGGTCCGATCGCCTCGGTGCGCGTCGGTCGCGTCGAGGGCCAGTGGGTCGCGTTTCCGACGCTGGACGAACTGGAAATCAGCGACCTGGACCTGATCGTTTCCGGCTCGGAAACCGCGGTGCTGATGATTGAAGGCTTCGCGCGCGAGATGTCCGAATCCGAAATGCTGGAGGCGATCGAGTTCGCGCAGTCGGTGATCGGCGAGATCATCGGCTTGCAGCGGGAACTCTACACCGCCATGGGCGTGCAAAAACCGGAATATGTTTCCACCGCCAGCAGCGCGTTGTTCGATCGATTGAAGGAACGGTACTACAACGATTTCAGGACCGCCAAGCAGACACCCGGCAAACAGGCTCGGGCCGAAGCGGTGAAGGCGCTGAAGGAACGCGTCCAGGCCGAGATCATTCCGGACCGGGACGGCAAGTCGGCGATCGATCAGGCGGTCGCCAAAGCGCTGCAGGCGGTCAAAGGGGCGATCGACGAGAGTGGCGCCGAGGAAGACAACGAGTCAATCGAGACCGGCGCTTTCAATTCGGCCTGGCATCGATTAGAGGAACGTGTGGTACGCGATCTGATTCTCGGTGGCACGCGCCCCGACGGACGGGACTCGCGGTCGCTGCGGAACATCGACTGCTACGTCGATGTTCTGCCCTGCGTGCACGGCTCGGCCGTGTTCCAGCGCGGAGAAACCCAATCGCTGATTACGGTGGTTCTCGGCACGTCGCGGGACGAGCAGCGCGTCGACGGTTTGATCGACGAGTACTCGAAAAAGTTCATGCTGGACTACAACTTCCCTTCGTTCTCGGTCGGCGAAGTACGTCCGATTCGCGGTCCAGGTCGGCGCGAGATCGGGCACGGCATGTTGGCCGAACGCAGCGTCAAAGCGGTGATCCCATCGCCGGACGATTTCCCTTACACGGTCCGGGTGATCTCGGACATCTTGGAGTCGAACGGTTCTTCGTCGATGGCCAGCGTTTGCGGCGCGACGCTCGGCCTGATGGCGGCCGGCGTGCCGATCACCAATCCCGTGGCGGGCATCTCCGTCGGGCTGGTGAAGGAGTCCGAGGATCGCTGGGTCTTGTTGACCGACATCATCGGCGATGAGGACCACTACGGCGATATGGATTTCAAGGTCGCCGGGTCGCAGAAAGGGATTACCGGCATCCAACTCGATTTAAAGATCGACGGCATCAGCCCGCAGATCATTCGCGCGACGCTCGAACAGTCACGCGAAGCGCGAATCGAGATCCTGCGCAAGATGTTGATGACGATTCCGCGTCCGAAGGACGACATTTCGCAGAACGCTCCGCGCCTGATCCGCACTCAGATCGATCCCGAGAAGATCGGGCTCCTGATCGGACCGGGCGGCAAAACGATTCGTTCGATCCAGGAATCGACCGGAACGGTCATCGAAGTGGAGGACGACGGCACGGTCACGATTGCGAGCAGCAACAAGGAGTGGGCCGACGCGGCCCTCTCGCAGGTGGAAGCGCTCACGGCTTCGGTCCAGATCGGAAAAATCTACGCCGGCCGTGTGACCAGCATCAAGGATTTCGGGGCCTTCATCGAAATTCTGCCGGGTCGAGACGGACTCTGCCACATCAGCGAACTGTCGGCGGGATTCGTGAACAGCGTCAACGACGTCTGCCAGATCGGCGACCAGATGCAGGTGCTCGTGATCGACGTGGATGCACACGACCGGGTCAAACTCAGCCGGCGTCGCGCCTACGAACAACTCGGCCTGACCGACGAAATTGCTCAACGGGCTCCCGGCGAAGGCGGGGAGGGTGGCGAGCAGGGCGATCGGCCGCCGCGTCGGCGCGAGCATGGTTCGGACCGCGAAGGCCGGGGCGATCGAGGGGACCGTGATCGGGGAGGCCGGGGCGGTCGCGGTCGGCGGTAAGAGGCCGTTCGCCAGCAGAAACCGGCGTCGGGGCAATCCAACCCGACGGCAGTAGAGTAATTCCATGTCGACGGAGATGCCTGGCAGTTCCTCGGATGAGAATGCACGCCTGCTGGTGCAATACCAGGAGCTGGCGGAGCTCGCAGGCGCACTGGCCCACGAGATCAAGAATCCGCTTTCCGTGATTCGCATGAATATGGAACTGCTGGAGGAGGATTTCGCCAACGCGGAAAGCTCCCGGGATCGCCGCTCGCTGCAGAAGATGGCGACCGTCAGTCGGCAATGCACGCGACTGGAGAATCTGCTCAACGACTTCCTGCGTTTTACCCGTCTACGGCAGCTTGATCTGCGCCCCGGAAGTCTGAACGAGCAGGTCGAGCGGGTTCTGGAGCTTTATGACGGCGTGGCGCGCGACCCGCCGGTGGTGATCAAACGATTCTACGATGCCGACCTGCCCAGCATCATGATGCATCCCGAAACGTTGCAGGCGGCACTGGTCAATCTGGTGAAGAACGCTTTTGAGGCGATGCCCAACGGCGGGGAGCTTGTGGTGATCACGCAGGTCACCCGCACCGGTGTCGCGCTGGAAATGATCGACAACGGCTGCGGGATGGACGAGAACACCTTGTTCCGCATGTTTGAGCCATTCTATTCCACGAAAAACAACGGCACCGGACTCGGCTTGCCGACCGCCAAGAAGATCATCGAGGCGCACGGCGGCACGATCGACGTGCAAAGCGTCGTGGGGCTGGGCACGAAATTCAGGCTGGAATTTCCCGCCCCGGCGCGGATCGAACACTCCAGCCATCCCGCCTGAGATAGGCATCGCGGCACTGGCCCGTATCGCCCCGATTTCGTATCATCGTCGGCATGACCGAGACCAAGGCTTCGCCCCCCGCCGATTCCGTTCCGCCGCCGTTGCGGATCCTCATCGTCGATAACGACCAGGCGCTCGCCCACGCCATGCTCGAAAGCCTCGAAGGGCGCGGTTACCAGTGCGAGGTCGCCACGTCGGGCCCCGAAGGCGCCCGCCGCGTGGAACACGAAACGTACGATATTGTGATCACCGACCTGGTGATGAACGACGTCGACGGCATGGAGATCCTCGGCCGCTCCAAGCGCGCTCTTCCCGACTGCGAAGTGATCATGGTCACCGGGCATGCGTCGATTCCCAAGGCGGTCGACGCGATGCAGCAGGGAGCCTACAGCTTTCTGGAGAAGCCGATCACGCCCAATCGGCTGCGGGCTGTCACCGACAAGGCGGCCGAAAAAGTCCAGCTCCGCCGCCAGAACCTCGAACTGGCGCAGCGGCTCGACGAGCGATTCGGATTTGAAGGCATCATCTTCACCAGCGATCGGATGAAGCAGGTGATCGATCGGCTGAAACGTATCGCGCCGACCGACGCGACAGTGCTGATCTCGGGTGAAAGCGGAACGGGAAAAGAGTTGATTGCCCAGGCGATCCACCAGAACAGCCCCCGCAAAGCCAAGCGGATCGTCGCACTGAACTGTGCCGCCGTGGCGGAGAACTTGGTCGAAAGCGAACTGTTCGGGCATGTCAAAGGTGCCTTCACCGACGCGGTCACCGACCGCGTCGGCGCCTTCGAGTACGCGAATGGCGGAACCTTGTTCCTCGACGAAGTCGGGGACATGCCGATGCCTACGCAGATTAAACTGCTCCGCGTCCTCGAGGACCACCAGATCACGCGCGTCGGTGACAACAAGCCGATCCGCGTTAATGTGCGGCTTGTATCGGCGACCCACCAGAACCTGGAAGACGCGATCGCGCGCGGCAAGTTCCGCAGCGACCTCTATTATCGACTGAAGGTGGTCACGGTGAACCTGCCGCCGCTGCGTGAACGCCGCGAAGACGTCGTGCCGCTTTGCGATCACTTCCGCAAGCTGATGGCCCGCCGGCACCACAAGGCGGTGAAGGGGTTTTCGCCCGCCGTATCCAGAACGCTTGTGGCTTGCGACTGGAAGGGCAACGTCCGCCAGTTGCGTAACGTGATCGAAAATATGGTAGTGCTCGACCAGGACGGCATGCTCGATGTCGACGACTTGCCACAGGACCCCGACTTGATCGACGTTCCGGTCACGGCGCCCGAATCCACCGGGGGGCTATCGGCGCTGCTCGGGCAGCCGATGGACGCCTACGAACGGTTCGCGATCGAGGAAACGCTCAAGTTGACCAACGGCAATCGTGAAGAGGCCGCGCGGATCCTGGAAATCGGCGCCCGCACCCTGTATCGCAAACTGGAGAAATACCAGATTGAATAACCGACGCGTCTTCGTCCAAGGTTCCTGAAGCGAAGGGATTCCCATGCCCGTGATTCGGCAGTTACCTCCCGCGGTCATTAACAAGATCGCCGCCGGGGAAGTGATCGAACGGCCGGCGAGCGTCGTCAAGGAATTGCTGGAAAACTCGGTCGATGCCGGCGCCGACCGAGTCGAAGTGAGTATGACGGGGGGCGGACTGGAATCGATTCGGGTCGCCGACAACGGTTGCGGCATGTCCGCCGACCAGCTGCATCTGGCGGTCGCCAGCCATGCAACCAGCAAGATTGAATCGGCGGACGACCTTTTCCATGTCGCGACCTTGGGGTTTCGCGGCGAAGCCTTGGCATCGATCGCCGAGGTCAGCCATTTTCTGGTGCGGAGTCGCACGGCGGACGAATTGGCCGGGGCCCAGCTGCGGGTCAACGGCGGTGACCGGGCAGCACTTGAGCCTTGCGGCTGCGACGTGGGCACGACCATCGAAGTCCGCGATCTGTTTTTCAATACGCCCGTTCGCAGAAAATTCCTGCGTGCCGCCGCCACGGAAGTCAGTTACTGCACTGAGGCATTCACTCGCGTCTGCCTCGCCTATCCGGCGGTGCGATTCGTGCTGAAGAACAATGAACGCGTATTATTCGACTTGCCGCCGGCCGTGAACTGGGCGGAGCGGATCACCACGCTGCTGGGCCGCGAGGTCGGCGCCGCGCTGATCCCGGTGGACGGCGAGGAGTCCGGCATTCGTATTTCCGGTTACGTCGCCGATCCCAACTTCAGCCGCGGCAACAACCGCTGGCAATATCTGTTCCTTAACGGACGCTGCATTCGTGATCGATCGTTGCAGCATGCCTTGACCGAGGCGTATCGCGGTCTGTTGATGACGGGCCGATTTCCGGTGGCGTTTCTGCGACTTGAAATGCCCGTGGAACTGGTCGATGTCAACGTGCATCCGACCAAGATGGAAGTGCGCTTCCAGGATGCGGGCCGCATCTACAGCCAGATTCTGGGAACGGTGCGGCGGAAATTCCTGTCGAGCGATCTTACTTTACGAGTGCGTTCGGCCCAGACCCAGGCCGTCGCGAACAGACAGACCGGCGCCGCACCCGATGCCGATCCGGCTCGTGGCGCCTCGTCGCCCGCGGGAAGCCGGCCGCCGTTGTCCGCCGCGCCGACCACATTTGCCACCTCGTTCGGTGCAGACCCGCGGATGCCGGCGGCGGGAGGACGCGCGGCGGAGGCCAGGGCGACGAGCGGCGTCGAGCAACGGCAGCAGCATCGCCAGGATCTGCTCGACTGGGCGCGGGGCCAAAGTGCCACCACCTCCGACCATCCGTCGCCGCGGCCGTCCACCGCCGCGACTCCCTGGGAAGTCGACGAACAACGCCAAGTGTCGGCGCGCCCGATCGCATCGCCAATAACAACCGGCGGGCAGCAGGCGGTGCCTGCCATCCCCGAAATCCGACTCGACGACGCCCAGCCCGCCGTGCGACCGCCTGCCGGCCTGCAACTGCATCAACGGTACCTGGTGACCGAGGACGAGCAGGGGATCTTGATCATCGATCAGCACGCCCTGCACGAACGGATCCTTTACGAGCAGCTGCGCGAAAAGGTGGAGTCCGGGCGCATGGAGACCCAACGGCTGCTCGTCCCGGAACCGGTAGATCTATCCGGGGCCGAGCTGGCGGTGGTTCTGGAATCGATCGACGCCTTGGCGAATGTCGGAATTGGCGTCGAGCCGTTCGGCGGCGACAGCGTGCTGATCCGCAGCTATCCCGCCATGTTGTCGCGGATCCGCCCCGCCGAGCTTCTGCGGCAAATCGTCGATCTGCTGGTCGAGGGTAAGCGGGGCCTGGAAAAACGGGATATGCTTGAAGAAATCCTGAATATGGTCGCCTGCAAAGCGGCGGTGAAAGCGGGAGATTCGCTGGCGGGGGAGGAAGTCGCGGCATTGTTGAGCCAGCGGCACCTGTTCCGCGACACCCATCACTGTCCTCACGGCCGCCCCACAGCCCTGGCTTTTTCGCGGGAGGAGTTGGACCGCCGATTTAAACGCATTTGATCCGCGGTCGGTTTCGAATCAAAATAGGGCGTCCGGACAATGGTCCCCGTTCCGGCACCATAAGCAGCAAAGACCGATTTGCGGTGCCGGGCGAGGACCACGTCGGGAAAGAACCGTGCGAAGGTAATTTTTTTACGAAGATTCCACGACACAACTTCAACGATAACAAAACGATGATCTGCATCAGTATCGGACGAGGACGGCATCGGCAGATGATTGCCGAGTACAAACATCTGGCCGAAATGGGCGCCAAGCTGGTCGAACTGCGCGTGGACTGGATTCTGCGTCCGGTCAATCTGAAGCGAATACTGGCCAAGCGGTTCTGCCCGGTGGTGCTGACGTGCCGCCGGGAGCGGGACGGCGGAAAATGGGCTCGCACCGAACAGGACCGGATGATCCTGTTGCGTTCGGCGATCGTGGAAGGCGTCGATTACGTTGACCTGGAAGACGACATTGCGACTTTGATCCCGCGCTACGGCAAGACCAAACGGATCATCAGTTACCATAATTTCCGCGAGACGCCGGAGAACCTCCGCGAAATCCACGATCGACTGTCGAAGATGGACCCCGACATCGTCAAGATCGCGACGATGGCCCACAGTCCCCACGACAACCTGCGAATGCTGCGGATGGTGCGGGAATCGAAGACCCCGACGATCGGCCTGTGCATGGGAGAGGTCGGAACGCCGACGCGGGTGCTTTGCGGAAAGTTCGGCGCACCGTTCACCTTCGCCACGTTTCACGCCGAGCGGATGTTGGCGCCTGGCCAGTTGACGTTCAAACAGATGCTCGAGATGTACCGCTACGACAGCATCAATGACTCGACGGAAGTCTACGGTGTGATCGCCGATCCGGTGGCTCACAGCCTGAGTCCGCACGTCCATAACGCCGGATTCGCCGCGATGAAGATGAACAAGGTCTACCTGCCATTCCGGGTATCGCGCGAGGACCTGCCGTCGTTTCTGGCCAATTGCCGCGAGTTGGGCATTAAAGGGTTGAGTGTGACCATACCGCATAAAGAAAGCGTGCTGCGGTACCTTTCGAAAACGGACGAAGTGTCCCAGCGGATCCAGGCGGTGAATACAATCGACTTCAGCGGCGCCACCGCCATCGGTTCGAACACCGACTACCAGGCGGTGATCCAGTCGATACTGCCTCTCTTCGGAGACAAGGCCAAACGCCGTCCCCTGGAGGGCGTGCGCTATCTGATGCTCGGCGCCGGCGGAGTCGCCCGCGCCACGGTCTACGCACTCGATTCGCTCGGAGCCCGCGCTGTGATCACCAGCCGCACGCTGGCCCGATCGGACGAACTGGCCAATCAATTTGGCGGCGAGGTGGTGCCCTGGGAGGAAAGGCATGAGGTCAAGTGTGATCTGGTCGTCAACGGCACGCCCGTCGGCATGCACCCGAACGTGAATGAGACCCCGTTTGATAAACGCTATCTGCGCGGCACGATGGTGGTCTTCGACGCGGTATACAATCCGGAACAGACGTTGTTGGTCAAGCAGGCTCGCGAACAGGGCTGCCGCGTGATCACAGGCGTGGATATGTTTGTGACCCAGGCGGCGCTGCAGTTCAAGATCTTTTCCGGCCAGCAACCGCCCCTGGAGCAGATGCGGCAGGAGGTGATTCGCGCCATCGGTCCGGCACGCTACTGAACAATCGACAGGCAGGGTCAGAATGCCGGGGCAAGATGCCCCAGCTCCCCCGTGGCAGGGGCATCTTGCCCCAGCAAACTAGAATTGCGCGGAAGGACGGTGGATGCCACGCAGCCGCCCAAAAAGAGGAACACGGATGAACCTACTCCTGATCGGCTTTCGAGGGACGGGGAAGTCGACGGTCGGGCGCCGACTGGCGGAACGGCTCGGATGGACCTTTGTCGACGCGGACGACGAACTGGAAACACGGCTCGGGACGTCGATCGCCGCGATATTCGCCGAGCGTGGCGAGGCCGCGTTTCGCGACCAGGAGTCGGAACTGCTGGTGGAACTGCTGGCGGGTACTCGGTGCGTGATCGCGCTGGGCGGGGGCGCGATCGTCCGCGAGCAGAACCGGGCCCACCTTCGCGGCGCGGGGACGGTGGTCTGGCTGCAGGCCGAGCCACAATGCATCGTCGAGCGGCTGGCGCGCGATCCTCGCACCGGTTCCCAACGGCCGGCACTGACCGGTTTGAATCGCATGGAGGAAGTCGTCGAGTTGCTTCGGGTGCGTAATCCGCTTTATGCGGAATCTGCCGATCTTGCGGTGGTGACGGAGGGACGATCGGTCGACGCGATCGTCGACGAGATCGTATGTTTCCTGCAGACGCCCCCAAGGAACAGCTCGTGAATTTCTGGCTGCAGCAACCGCGCGAACTTCAAACGGCCGTCGTGGCTGTCCTGGCGGCGCTGCTGGCGGGTCAGGTCAATCGAGGCATCTATCGTCTGGCCTGGAGTCCGCGGCAGATTGGACCGTGGTCGGCACCGGTTGCGGACGCACCGGCGCGGCGGTGGTACGACCGGTTGCCGATCGTGGGCTGGATCGGCCTGGCGCGCGAGACGCCCTTTCACGGCAAGGGCTACTGGCTGCGGCCGATCGTGGTGGAACTGGGACTGGCCCTCGGGCTGGCGTGGCTCTATTGGTCGATCGTTCACCACCGCGTGGACGGGCTGTTGGCATTGGGGATTCCGGTCGAGCAAACGATCGCACTGCTGCTGTTTCTACGTCTGGCAACGTTGCTCTTGCCGCTGACGATCGCCACATTTATTGACTTGGATGAAAAGACGATTCCCGACGAGGTCACGGTCCCGGGTACTTTGGCCGGATTACTCTGGAGCTGGCTTGTTCCTGGTTCCGCATTGCCTGTGATCGCGGCGACGCAGCAGACGCCGTTATTGGCGACATCGCCCGGCAAATGGGCGCCGCAACTCGACTCCGCGACCGGCTTGCTGGTCGGGCTGGCCTGCGTCGGGTGCTGGTGCTGGGCACTGCTTCCCAAAACCTGGACGACCCGTCATGGCTGGTGGCGGGCCTTCCGTTACCTCTGGGCCAGCAGTCTGCGGACGCCCTGGTTCTGGCGGTACGGCCTGATTGGCTGTGGAGCGAGTGCAATCGTCGTCGTCGCTTGGCTTCAAGGCCATGAACGCTGGCAGGGGCTGCTGACCGCCTTATTAGGAATGGCATTCGGAGGAGGGCTGGTCTGGACGGTGCGGATTGTTGCCGGCGGCGTACTGCAAAAAGAAGCGATGGGATTTGGCGACGTGACACTGATGGCGATGATCGGCGCGTTTCTGGGCTGGCAACCGAGCCTGATCGTCTTCTTCATGGCACCGTTCGCCGCATTGTTCGTTGCGCTTGTGCAGTGGATTCTGACGCGGAATCGCGAAATCGCCTTCGGCCCTTACCTGAGCGTTGCAGCGCTGTGGTTGATCGTGCGCTGGGACGCGATTTGGGAGCAAGCCGGCGGTTCATTCGCGCTTGGCTGGAGGATTCCGCTGATAATCGGTTTCTGTTTCGTAGCGATGGCCGCGATGCTCTGGACTTGGCGAGCGATCGAAGGAGCCTGGCACCGCACCGCCGAGCCGGAAAACTCGTGAAGAAACCCGCCATGATGACCATCCGCGACTTGAGATTCACCCGCCAGGGAAGCCTGAACGAAGCGCCGGAATAGATTCGTTCCGGTCGCTATGGCGTGATTGAAGTGCGCGATGGCAGGCTCCGCGAGATACGTTTCCGCCCGTTCCCCAAGCTGATCTCCGGTCTGGAGGCCGGCTGGCTGGGCCGCTGGCGGCATGGTCGGCGGCCCGGCAAGCCTGCTGGCCGTATTTCAATCAACCGCGTTTCTGCCCCGATTTTCTCGCGCTGACCTATGTCGAGTCGACACGCGAGGCCTCGTTGAGCAGTTTTCTGGAGTGCCTGCGGGTGCTGGACGAAATTGCGGTTCACAAACGGGCTGCGGCGATCGTCTGTGACGTTCATAGCCGCCGGATATCCGACCGGTTGTTGCTGCGACTTGGCTGGGTTGCCCATTGTCCCCAGCTACACGGCCGGCACTGGATCAAGCGGTTCGAGCGGGCCGAACGGTTCGACGCCTGAACAACTCATCTTGCCGGCGCCATCGCGTATTGCTACGATCCGCCGCCCCAAAAAGGCATACCGTTCTGGGAAGCGGGTAACGCTCGGGAGATTGCGAAGTGGTTCGCCGCGCTGCGCTGTTGATATTGCTGATGCTGCTTGCCCATGGCTGCCAGAACATGAATGGTGGCAAGGCGGCCTGGCAGCAGGGGGCGAACGGAGCCCAACCGTACGAGGCGCAGCTCGCGGAATTGAAGAACCGGGCATCGACAATTGACGCCAATAACCAGGATCTGACCAAGCAGCTTGCGCTGGCGCGACAGCAGTCGCAGGTTTTCCAGGATCAGGTCGCCCAGTACCGCAAGGAAGTTGAGCATTTGGGCAAGGAACTCAGGGAGACGCAGATTGCCCGCACCGACGCGGAGCGGCGTGCCGAGTCGCTGCAGGCTTCGACGCAGCAACGGGGTGGGGCGATCATTACCGCCAACAACAGCATTCGCCAGTCCCTCGGCATCGTGAATATTCCCGGCATCGAAGTTCGCCAGGAGGACCAGGTAATCGCAATGGAATTGCCCGGCGACCAGTTGTTCCGGCCGGGGACGGCTCAGATTACTCCCGAGGGTTCTGCGGTACTCGACCGGGTCGCCGACGCGATCGCCCGCAACTATCCGCGCCAACGGATTGGAATCGAGGGTTATTCGGAGCTCGGAATCGACGGACTGGCGGGGAACGCTCATCAGTCGGCGGCGCTGCAGGCCTCGGCCGTCTTCGATCATCTGACGCAGCGTAACCGCATTCCGGCGGGACAGCTTTTCTGGGTCACGCACGGCGCGAACCACCCCAAGCAAGCGGGAGTTTCGCTGGCCGGCAAGAGCCGCAACCGGCGCGTCGTCGTCACGGTCTACCCGGACACCGCCGACCTCAAAGGCGGCGCGTGAACCTTCTCTCGAGCGGCCTCGTCTGGCAGGTGGGTTTCGGCATACAATCACCCTGTCAGCCATAGGGATCCCCATGATTTCGATCATTGACTACCAGATGGGCAATCTGCGCAGTGTGCAGAAAGCGCTTGAACATCTGGGAGAATCCGCACAGTTCGTCAGCGATCGATCGGGAGTGCTCGGCGCCGACAAGTTGATCCTGCCGGGCGTGGGGGCGTTCGCCGACGCGATTGCCGAACTGCGGCGCCGGGACCTGATCGGCCCGATTCGAGAAGTGATCGAGCGAGGCACGCCGTTCCTGGGCATCTGCCTGGGGTTGCAGTTACTGTTCGATGTCAGTTACGAGGACGGCGAGCACCAGGGACTGGGGATCCTGCGCGGGGATGTGCGTCGATTCGAGTTATCGGCACCATGCAAGGTGCCCCACATGGGGTGGAATCAAGTGCGAGTCCTGCAACCATGTCCCTTGTTGCACGGGATCGAGGATGGCGCTTTTTTCTATTTCGTGCATTCCTATTATGTCACGCCGGTCGACCCATCGGTGGTGGCGTTGCAGACCGACTACGGGCATCCTTTCTGCTCTATGATCGCGCGCGGTTCGCTGTTCGGCACGCAATTTCATCCCGAGAAAAGCCAGCGCGACGGGCTGCGACTACTCGCCAATTTCGCGCAACTTCCCGGTGGGTAGGGCGGAGTCGCGGTGCTGCCGGGCCCACCCCAAGGCGCGACCGCGCTGATGGGCCTCGGGAATACCTCCGCCCACCCTGCGGCGCGCCCCTACCGGCACTTGAAGTTGCCATTCGGCTGTGCGATATTCCTGCTTTTCCCCAACCGTGAAGCACCATGGTAGTAAGTGTGGCGGCGATGGAAGTTTGGCCCGCGATTGACTTGCGCGGCGGCAAGTGCGTGCGACTTCGGCAGGGCGATTATGGCCAGGAGACGGTGTTCGGGGACGATCCCGCGGCGATGGCCCGGCGCTGGTGTGACGCGGGAGCGGACCGGCTGCACTTGGTCGACCTCGACGGCGCTCGCCTCGGCGGGCCCGCCGACGGACAGTCGGCCAATCTGGCAGCGGTTCGGGCGATCCTGGAAGCGGTGAATGTGCCTTGCCAGCTTGGCGGTGGTATCCGCGACGCCTTGGCGGTACGCCGCGCTCTGGACCTTGGCGTTTCGCGGCTGGTCGTCGGCACGCGCGCCTTGAAAGACGAAGATTGGTTCCGTGGCATCTGCCGGGCGCATCCAGGGCAGCTGGTATTGGGCATCGATGCCCGGGACGGTCGGGTGGCGGTCGAAGGCTGGACCGAGGTCAGCGACCGCGGTGCGCTCGAACTGGCTCACAACTTTTCCACAGAGCCGCTGGCGGCCCTCGTCGTGACCGACATCAGCAAGGACGGCATGCTGGCGGGTCCCAATCTGCAGACGATCCGTGAATTCGTCACCGCGGTCCCGTTGCCGATTATCGCGTCGGGGGGGGTGACATCTTTGGACGATGTCCGTCAAGTCCGGGCGCTGGGGGCCAGCGGCTGCATCATTGGGCGCGCGTTATACGAGGGCCAATTGCGGTTGGAGGACGCGCTTCGCGCGGCACGCGAAACTTCCTGAACGACGGGCGATTGCCCGCCGCACGACGCGGCAACAGCGAAATTACAACTCGAGGATTTCATTGACAAGGATTTCGACATGACGAAGGTGAAAGTCGAAGATATTCGGAATGTGGCACTCTGTGGACATGGTGCGGCGGGCAAAACTACGCTCGCCGATCGGTTCCTCGTCAAGACCGGAGCGGTTGCGGGCACGCCGAGCGTCGATACGGGAACCAGCATCTGCGATTTCGACGCCGAAGAAAAAACTCATAAATACACGATTGAAACCAAGGTAACCCACTTCACGTTCGGCGGCAAGAAATTCCATCTGCTCGACACCCCTGGCTACCCCGACTTTATCGGCCAGACGATCGGCGCCCTACACGGCGTCGATCTGGCAGTTGTCGTCATCAACGCACATTCCGGGATCGGGGTCAACACGCGCCGGGTTTACGCGGAAGCCTGCAAGGCCGGCATCGGCCGCGTCATCGTGATCAACAAGATGGACAGCGACAATATCGATTTCCCGGGCCTGATGGAATCGATTCAGGAACTCTGGGGCAACGCCTGCGTGCTGGTGAACGTGCCGATCGGACACGGTCACGACTTCAAGGGCGTCGTCAGCACGCTCAAGCCGGTCGCGACCCCCGGACTGCTCGCCGACCCGGCCGCGATTAATTCCGCGTTGATTGAAACGATCGTGCAGACCGACGAAGCAGTCATGGAACGGTACTTCGACGGCCAGATGCCGAACGACGAGGAGGTCTCGACGTTGATGAAGCGCGGGATCACATCGGGAACGGTGGTTCCGATCCTCTGTTGCGCCGGCAAGGCGGATATCGGAGTCCAGGAATTGCTGGAGTTCCTGGCTGCCAACGGCCCCTCGCCGGCCGACGTCGAGCGGAAGGCAACCAAGGAGGGTGTGGAAACGACGCTTACCCCCAGCGCCAGCGGCCCGCTGGTAGCCCGCGTTTTCCGCACCCGCATCGACCCGTTCGTGCAGAAGCTGAGCTTCATTCGCGTCTACTCCGGTCACTTGAAAAAGGACGAGACAATCGTCGCCTCGACCGCCCGACGCGGCATCAAACTCGGACCGATCCTTGAACTACAGGCCGCCGAAACCCACTCCATCGAGGAAGCGGGGCCCGGCGATATCGTGGCGATCGCCAAAACCGAGGAACTGCACACCGGTTCCATGCTCGGCGAGTTCAGCATGCCGCCGATCGAATACCCGCGGCCGATGGTCGGCCTGGCGGTGATGCCAAAAAGCCGCAACGACGAAACGAAACTCTCCGGGGCCCTGCACAAGGTCGTCGAGGAAGATCCCACGTTCAAACTTGATCGCGATGCCCAAACCCACGAACTGGTCGTCACCGGCATGAGCGAACTGCATCTGACGATCATCCGTGAGCGGCTGCATCGCCGTGAAAAACTCGACGTCGAGACGAAGCCTCCCAAGATCCCATTCCGCGAGACGATTCAGACCACCAGCGAGGGAATGTACCGGCACAAGAAACAGAGCGGTGGCCGCGGACAGTTCGGCGAGGTTCATATCCGCATGTTCCCGCTGCCTCGGGGCACGGAGATCGCCACGTTCTGCTCGAAGGATAGATTCCCTTCGATGAAGGAGTATCATTACGACGACGAAAACAACTTCCTCTGGGTGAATTCGATCGTCGGTGGCGTGATCCCCAGTAATTTCCTGCCGGCGATCGAAAAGGGATTCAAGGAGCGAATGACGCGCGGCGTAATCGCCGGCTACCAGGTTCAGGACGTGGGCGTCGATGTGCACTTCGGCAAATACCACGATGTGGATAGCTCGGAAGCGGCATTCAAGACGGCCGGCTCCATGGCGTTCCGCAATGTGTTCCAGCAGGCGAAGCCGGCCTTGTTGGAGCCCGTTGTGAAAATCTCCATCACGGTTCCCGAGGCCAACGTCGGCGACGTCTACAGCGACATGTCGGGGCGCGGCGGGCGGGTCCAAGGCAGCGACGCGGCGGGCGGGAACTTCCAGACCGTGCATGCCGAAGTCCCGTTACGCGAAGTGACTACCTACGCCCGTACGCTGTCGAGCATGACGGGAGGGCAGGGGAGCTTCACGATGGAATTCAGCCACTACGACATCATGCCGGGCAACGTCCAGCAAGAGATCATGGCGAAGGCCAAGATTCACGAGGAGGAAGAAGAAGAATAGTTGTACGTGGGGCCGAGGTGCTCCGAGGTCGGACAATGAGTCGGTCGGGTAAACTGTAGGGGTCGGGCCTGGAGTGCCTCAACTCGCGGCAAGGCGAATTCCGAAGAGTACGGCTATGGATTGGACTTTGCCGGCCGTGCCGCGTACGATTGCCGCGACGAGCTGTCCTGCCTCGAGGGAATGAAATGCGATGATACTCCGCGAATCTCACCGTCGTCCGCAGTCGCGTTTTCCAGGCGCAGGCTGCATCTGTAGCAGTCCGGACTAGCCGGACACCGCGCGAACGTCGCCCTTACACCTGCCCGGAATTCCCCCGGATTCGCCTTTCCCTTGCTGGAGTTCACCATCATGGCTTCCGACTTGCGCCGCAAAGAACAGCTGCCCGAACTGACCGACCGCATCGTTGCCACCTACTCGCAGCTGAAAACGATCAACCACCTGGGACATTGCCCGTTGCCGAAGTATGACGAGATCGTCTCGGTGGTCGAGGACCTGAAGGACATCATTTTTCCCGGGTACCGACGGCGCGAGGGCCTGCACATCGGCAACGTGACCTACCATGTCGGCGACCTGATCGACGGGCTGCACGACAAGCTCACGCGTCAGACGGCACGCGCTCTGCGCCACGATGACCGTGTGGTCGGAAACACCGACCCGCTCGCCGACTGCACCGACTACGACGCCAAGGGCCAGGCGATGGCGATCGAGTTCCTGGAAACGATTCCGCGAGTTCGCGAGGTGCTTTCGACGGACGTTCAGGCGGCTTACGACGGCGATCCGGCCTGCAAGAGTCCCGACGAGGTGATCTTCTGCTATCCCGGGCTGGAAGCGATCACGGTGTATCGCCTGGCGCACGAGCTGTATCGATTAGGCGTGCCGTTCATTCCGCGAATGATGAGCGAATGGGCTCACCAGAAAACCGGAATCGACATCCACCCCGGCGCGACGATCGGCCATCACTTCTTCATCGATCATGGTACCGGTGTGGTGATCGGACAGACTTGCGAAATCGGCGATCATGTCAAGATCTACCAGGGGGTGACGCTCGGCGCGCTCAGTTTCGCCACTGACGGCGACGGTAACCTCGTTCGCGACTCCAAACGCCATCCGACGATCGAGGATCGCGTCGTGATCTACGCCAACGCCACGATCCTCGGCGGACGCACCGTAATCGGGCACCACTCCGTGATTGGCTCCAGCGTCTGGTTGACGCACAGTGTCGAGCCCCACACGACCGTGACGATGGAAAAGCCGAAACTCCGCATCCGCTCCGAGATGCCGGACGAGTTGTTACCGGAAGCGAACTATCAGATCTGAGCGGCAGGGGCTTAGAGAAGACAGCGTCCTAAGAGGACATGCTCACCGCTCAAAGCGAATGATCCCGTCCTTCGGCCGGCGAGCGTCGATCGCTCACCCGATCACTTTCTCCTTTATCGGCCACGGCTCCATCTTCCTCTGTGATCTCGGTGTACTCTGTGGTTGTTAATCCCCCCGCCGAACATGGAAAACGACGACACTCCGCACGTCGGGGAAATCGCTGAAAAGCGTCCGCTCGAGGCCATGATTCTTCTGTTGCGGTCTCGGCATCGTCGATTCTGATTCAACCCGACCTCCTCGACCGCGGTTTGACGCCGGTCGTTCACCCAGGGTGCGCGGCTTACGCCGCAACGCTTGGCTACGGTGATTAACGCCTTCGGCGTAAGGGAGCCGCGCTGGGCAATTCCCGACCACGGGATCGGCGTGGATGGGGCTTCCTGCGCTTCCAGCCCCGGCGAGTGTGAGTTCAACCACAGGCTGGGGCAAGATGCCCCAGTCACGGCCCAACTCCTGCCTTCAGCCACGGCCGAGCTCCTGCCCCAGTCACGGCCCAGTTCTGCTCCAGCCACAGCCTCGGCTACTGCGTTCCGCCACGGCTGGAGTCGCGGCCGCACGTGGAGGCGGCGATCATTTTCAGCAGTTCTCGCGCCGCGGCGGTTGCGAATTCGGCGTCGTTGATGTGGCAGTTGAGTTCGATCAGGTCGAACGAATTGCGGTGGCGGCGGATCGCATCGAACAATTGCATTCGCGCCGCGGGATCGTCGAATGACTGGCCTGACCGGTCGATTGCCGAGACGCCTTGCAGCGGCAACATGACGCAGGTCGGGCCGCGCGCGGCTGCCGCCTTGCGGCCGATTTCGTCGCCGAGTCGTTGATTTTCTTCCGGCGTCGTGCGCATCAGCGTCACCGTGGGGTTGTGCTGATGGAATTTTCGCGAGCGGAATTTCTCGGGGACCGACTCCGGCGTCCCAAAATTGACCATATCCAGTGCGCCGACCGAGAGGAGCTGAGGTATTCCTGCTCGCCCGGCGGCGGTCAACCGATCCGGGCCGGCGGAGAGTACTCCTCCCACCAGTTCGTCGGCCAGTTCGGTCGTCGTAATATCGAGTACTCCCGCGATCAACCCGTCGGCGATCAGCGACTCCATCGCCTGCCCGCCGTTGCCGGTTGCGTGGAACACGAGCACTTCGTAGCCTGCATCCTCCAGCAGCACGCGCGCCTGCTGAACACAGGGAGTGGTCACGCCGAACATCGACGCGGCGATCAGCGGCCGATCGGCAACCTCGTCGCGCAGCTTGTCGCGCACCATGCCTGCCATTGCCGCGGCGGCATTGCCAAGAATCTGCCGGCTGATGCGATTGACTCCAGCGATATCGACCACCGAATTCAGCATCAGGATATCTTTGTCGCCGACATACGGTCGCACCTGTCCCGAAGCGAGTGTGCTGACCATCAACTTGGGGACTCCCAGCGGCAGCGCGCGCATCGCCGTCGTACCGATGGTCGTTCCTGCCGATCCTCCCAGCGCGACGATTCCGTGGAGTTCTTGCCGGGTCAGGGCCGAGCTGGCGATGACGGCCGCGCCGCGCGCCGCCGCCGCGATCGCCTCACCCCGATCGGCTCGCGTCGCCGCTCGTTCAAGCGTCGTCCCCGCGGCGGCAAACACCGCTTCGCGCGACACATCCGCGGTGACTGAAGGTTGACCCAGGCAACCGGTGTCGACCAGGGTCACGCGCTGGCCCAGTTCCTGCAACCGATCCCGAACGAAAGCCACTTCCGTTCCCTTGGTGTCGAGTGTTGCGAGCAGATAGATGCTCATACCGGGGCCTCAATAACGGGCGATGTCGCGGGCGGGGCCCTCGGGGGACAGTGAGCGGACGGTTTGCTGGGCCATGACGGTCATCATCCGCAGGTCGCTGCCCACGGCGATGAACTGCATGCCTTGCGCCGCGCGGCGCAGCGCCCCTTCCGCGTCCATTTCGTGAATTCCGGTCGGCGTTCCGACTTTTTTACCGGCGTCGATCACCTGCTGGATCGCCCGTTCATGTTCCTCGGGCGTCGGGTCTTTGCCGTCCGGGGAACGCATTTGCGCTCGCAGATCGTTGGGACCGATGAAGATGGCATCGCAGCCGGGCAGGCGGTAGATCGCTTCCGCGTTGCGGACACCGGCAGGGCTTTCGGTTTGCAGCACGACCAGGATTTCGTCGTTGGCCCGCGCGTAGTAGTCTCCGGCGGTGGCGGCGAAGTTCATCGAATGCATGCCGCCGCCGACGCTGCGATTGCCGATCGGCGGGTACTTGGCCGCCGCGATCGCGACCCGCGCCTGTTCCACGGTGTCCACCATCGGCACGACGATCCCCCAGGCTCCGGCGTCCAGCACCCGCTTGATGTAATGGTGGGTTCCTTCCGGCACACGGGCGAGCGGCACGCAGCCGGCGTCGGCTACGGCGGCAAAAATCATCGCCGCCTGCGACCAGTCAATCGCCGAGTGTTCGATGTCGAGCGTCAACCAGTCAAATCCCAGTCGAGCCAGCACGCGGCTCGCATAGAGATCCCCCAGCGTCAGCCAGGTGCCGAACGTGGGCTCGCCCCGCTTCAATTTCACTTTGACCGGATTCTGTTTCATCGTCGCTGCACCAGATCAAAAATTGCCGTGAGCCGTTCCAGACCGGACACCAGAATAGAGTGCCGGGAAGTCGCCGAATAGTAGGCTCGCCGGCGCCCCACCGCGGCTTAGTTGTCCTCCAGCAGGCTGGACGGAACCTGATCCTGCGCGGCGATGGTCGACATCGCCTTCACATAGTCGGGAGGCGAGGACTTGCGCAGGAAACGCACGAGGCCGTTCGCCGTCACGATGTGGGCCCCTTCGGAATGGCTGCCGCCGATGCCATCGCTGCGTTGGCTGTTAATATCGAACTTCATCGAGTCGGCGTCGAGATCTTCGGGTTGGGTCCAGAGCACGCCGCTGGTCTGAGTTTCCACAAACAGGATTGTTGATCCGAGACCATCTTCGATTTCGGACTGGCGCGTGACACGGTCCGGGCCGGGAAAAGCGGTTTTCTTGCCGACGAGCACCATGTAGGTCGTTTCATTGGCAACGATCGCGTCCGGGTTACCCGGGCAGGCAAAGACCGCGGGCATGCGTCTGGCGAATTCGAGATTGGCGGGACTGTTCCAAGGCTGCTGAAAATCGTACTGCTGGTAGAGCAGGGATTCCCCGAGTTCCGGCAGGATCAGCACGCGCCAGCTATGCATGACTTTCCCATCGCCGTCCGTCACGCAGGCCGGGGGATAGGAACCGTATTTCGTATGGTAGCTCTGCAGGGCCCGGGCCAGTTGCTGTAGATTGCGGTCGCATGTCGTTTGCGCCATTTTGGCCTGGGCCAGATCGAGATAGGGCGTGACCAGCTGTAGGGCCAGCACGAGCATCACAGCGGCGCCGACGAATCCGGCGGCGATCAGTGCGAGCAGACCGAATTTTGCCGCCGGCTTGGTCGCGGAAGGCGCCGACGCGGCCGCCCGCCGCTGCTTCGTCCCGTCCGCGTCGGGATTCGGCGGCACGGAAATCTGTTTGCCGCAGGAAAAGCACTGCCCGGAGCGTCCGGCGTATTCGTCGTCGACCAATGTTTGCGCTGCGCAGTGCGGGCAGACGAAGTTCAATGGCATGCTAATCCCAGCTTTCTGCAGTGCGTCTTCCCGCGATCGGTTCGCCAAGCCATTGCTCCTGCACAATTCATGCGGACGATCCGATCTGTTTTCGAGTTTCCTGTACGATACGCACAAACTGGCTTGCCAGGAATTCGATCCGTTTCAAGTCGCCCGATTCGACCGCTTTGGGCTCGACGAGCGAGCTGCCGACGCCCAGGGCGCAGGCGCCGGCCTTCAAAAAATCGGCTGCGGTTTCCAACGATACACCGCCGGTGGGAAGCATTGGCACCTGGGGTAACGGCCCGCGCAAGGCGCGGAGGTGGGTTGGTCCGAGCACGTCCGAGGGGAAAATCTTGACGATATCGGCGCCCGCCTGCCAGGCCTGCACGACCTCGGTGGGGGTCAGTGCGCCGGGCATCACCGCCTTGTCGTAGCGGCGGCACAATTCGATGACCTGCAGGTTCGTGCTGGGTGAAACGATGAACTCGGCGCCCGCCAGCATGGCGATCCGCGCCGTTTCACTGTCCAGGACCGTGCCCGCGCCGAGCAATACCCGTGACCCCAGTCTGGCCGCCACCTGCTCGAGAACCCGAACCGCGCCGGGAACCGTAAACGTCACCTCCATTACGTCCACCCCCCCGGCCAACAAGGCTTCGGCGACGTCCACCAGCAAATCCGGACTCTTCGCGCGAATCACCGCAACGATCCCCGTACTGGTCACACGGCGCAATTGTTCCCATTTGTTCATGAAATTCCCCGTAATTATTAATGTCAGAGTCGGGAAGTAGTTTTTCCCAGGTTACCATCCCGAAATCCGCGCGGCGAGATCCTGGACTTGTCGTGACGGTCCGGCATAGAATTCAGCGAATTCGAGCAAGGTCACGTTATGATCGAATTCATCAAATCTTCGATTGGGCAATCGGTGATTTGGACTACGGTTTTGGTGGCTCTATCGATCGTCGGGTACTACGTCGTGCTAAAGTTTCGCGATCGCTCCGAGGACGACCGTCCCGGATCAACCGACATGTACTCGAAGTTCCGAGAAATGCGCGAGCAAGGTGAGATCACCGAGACGGAATTCCGAACAATAAAAACGTCGCTTGGCAAAGGTCGCTCGACCGAGGTGGGAACCTCCGTCGGCTCCCCGCCAGGGGACGGGAATCCAGGGTCGGATGAGTCGGGAGAATCGGATTCCAACGGATCGCCTGAGTTTACCGGTTAATTGTCGTCGAGCCGCTCCGGCGGATCGGTCGGAACTCGGAGATTGGCCTGGGAGGCCAGCCGAGCCGAGGACGCGGATTACTGGCAACATTGAACGCTCGATGATCGCGGACAGGGACGCCCTCCAAAGGCCGGCGGATGACGACGAGTCACACCTTCGGCCGAGTCGAGCCTAACTTGAGCTTGTATCGAATTGTGAACGAGACGCGTCGCAGGCCGTACTCGCATCACAGTGCATAAAAGGAGCGGATATGTCCGTCGGAAAAGACATGGGAGGGGGTCGTCGTGGCGGCAGCACGACGAAGAAGAACGCATTTTGTTCGTTCTGCCGCAAGAGCTATCGCGACGTTGGACCACTGGTCGAGGGTCCCGGCGACGTTTATATCTGCGGCGAATGCATCGAACTCTGCCAATCGATTCTGGAACAGGAGCAACGCCGGCGCGGCAGCACGAAACAGCTGTTCAACAAGATTCCAACGCCTCGGGAAATCGTCGCGCACCTGGATCAGTATGTCATCGGCCAGTCGCCGGCCAAGAAGATTCTGGCGGTGGCGGTCCATAATCACTACAAGCGACTGTCGCTCGATTGGGAAGGGTCGAACGTCGAAGTCGAAAAATCCAACATCCTGTTGATCGGACCGACCGGTTCCGGCAAGACGCTGCTCGCGCGGACGCTCGCCAGGATTCTGAATGTGCCGTTCGCGATCGGCGACGCCACGACACTGACGGAAGCAGGTTACGTCGGCGAGGATGTCGAGAACCTGCTGTTGAAGCTGCTGCATGCAGCCGATTTCGACATCGAAGCGGCCCAGCGCGGCGTACTCTACATCGACGAAATCGACAAGATCGGCAAAACCAGCCAGAACGTCTCGATTACGCGCGACGTTTCCGGTGAGGGCGTGCAGCAGGCGCTGCTGAAGATGCTGGAAGGAACGGTCGCTAACGTGCCACCGCAAGGCGGCCGCAAGCACCCCGAGCAACAGTACATTCAGATGGATACCTCGAATATCCTCTTCATCTGCGGAGGAACGTTCGTCGGTCTGGAAGACATTATTCGCCGGCGCCTGGGCAAGCGTACGATGGGTTTTGGCCAGCCGACGACCGAGCGGAACGAGTCGGACCTGGGCGAAGCGTTATTACAGGTCACGACCGACGACATCATCGAATACGGCATGATCCCGGAGCTTGTCGGCCGGCTGCCCGTCGCCGCACCGCTGGCTCCCCTCGACCGCGAAGGCCTGATCCGCGTGCTCAGCGAACCCAAGAACGCCCTGGTCAAACAGTACCAGGCGCTGTTCGAAATGGAGAACTGCGAGCTTTCCTTTACTCCCACGGCGCTGCATGCGATCGCCGACAAGGCGTTGGCCCGGGGCGTCGGGGCGCGAGGACTCCGCTCGATCATCGAGGATGTGATGCTCGACATCATGTACGAACTGCCCGACCAGCCGGCAGGCAGCAAGTGGGTGATCAACGAGGAGATCATCTCGGGCCAACAGAAGCTGTTCTTCAGCGAGCCTCAATCGAAGAGCGCGTGAGTCCCGGAAGGTGAACCGGGCGGACAGCCAGTGCGAACTGGAGACAATCTGCCCACGCGAGTCCGCTGACGTTTCGACATCACGGATGAGAACAACGCGCGCGACATTTTTCATCGAGTCAATTTGAGGCGTTTTAGATCGCCGTCGATCGGATTCCGGATTCGGCCACGCGTCGCATCGCAGAACTGACTCGGTAAGGCTGCGCACCGGCGGGGGTGGAAGCCCCCGCCACGACGTTGCGGCCGCGCTACGAGGCGCGAGCGATCCCCACGGCATTCAGCACGGCGGCGGTCGCCTGCGATTTGTTGAGCACGTAGAAATGCAGGCCCGGAATCCCGCTCCGGACGAGCTGCATCACCTGTCGCGTCGCGAATTCGATGCCCACCTGGAACTGCCAGTCGCTGTCGGCGTTGCGACTTAATTGCTCGACGAAATCCGTCGGCAGCTTCGCGCCACACAAGGCGGTGATCTTCTGAATCTGCGCCAGGTTGGTCACGGGTAAGATGCCGGGCACGATCGGCGCGCGGATGCCGATCGCCTGACACCGGTCGCGAAACCGCAGAAAATCGTCGTTGTTATAGAACAGCTGGGTCAGCACCACTTGTCCACCGGCGTCCAGCTTGCGTTTGAGGTTCTCGAGGTCGGCTTGCGGGCTGGCGGCCTCGCGGTGCGTTTCCGGATAGCCGGCAACGGCGATCCCGAACTGGGGAAACTCCGAGCGGATCAACTGGACCAGCTCGTTGGCGTATCGCAATCCGCCCTCGACCGCTTGAAACGCTAGTTCGCCGCGGGGCGGATCGCCGCGTAGCGCCACGACATAATCGACGCCATGCTGCTCGGCGTCGGCCAGGAACCGCCGCAACTGATCAACGGTCGAACCAACGCAGGTCAAATGGGACGCGATTGGAATCTGGAATTGCTTCTTGACGCGCCGCACGATTTCCAGTGTCCTGTCCCGAGTCGACCCGCCGGCGCCGTAGGTACAGGTGATGTAGCCGGGCTGGAACCGAACCAGTTCGCGAACGTGGGCCAGCAATGTCTCGTCGCCGTCGGCCGTTTTCGGAGGAAAGAGCTCAAACGAGATTCCCAGCTTTCCTGCGGAATAGTGGGCGGCGATCGATCGGTTCATGCTTGGCTCAGCGTCGACCTGCAAATGAAAGACAGGAATGTGCGTGGGACTTCCGGACAATATTAGCAGCCGGTCGCTCAGAGCGACAGAGGCTCACCCGCCAGCTGCCGCTCGTGCCGCGTCAGTTCGTACATGGCATGCAGGAGCTGGATGTCACATGGCCGCTGGGTAACCTTGCGGCGCAGGAACATGCGCTGCTGCGTGGCCACCATCACCTCGGGAGTCAATTCGGTGACCTGCCCGAAAAGCCGGGCGTAGTTCACGAAACTGGGGACATTGGTGGTCACGAAACCATAGACCATACTGCAGGTACCGATCGTCTTGCCGGTGAAGATTCCGGTATTGATGGCGGTCTTGGCATAGTCACCGATCATGCAGCCGACGAACTGCATCCCGGTCGCAACCTGCTCGCCGCGGTACTCCATTTTCACGACGCCGTAGGTGTTTTTCAGGTCACTGTTGCAGGTGCCGGCGCCGAGATTAATCCAGCTGCCGAGGTAGCTGTGTCCGAGGAATCCGTGGTGCTGCTTGTTGGAATAGGCCTCCACTACCGACGCTTCAACTTCGCCGCCGATTTTCGTCGTGTGGCCCAAGGCCACGCCGTCCTTGATCGCGGAATGTTCGTTGATACGCGCGTGTTTGCCGAGGTAGGCGGGACCACTGAGGTAGCAGAAAGGGCCCACCATCGCATGTTCGTCCAGCAGGATCGGTCCCTTCTTGGTATTGGTCACGCAGTGCAGCCCGAAGCTGGCGCCCTCCGCCGCGAACACACCCTCCGCGATCTCGCGGTATACCCCGCGCTCCAGCCGATACGCCAGGCTCTCCCCGATCGACGTCTGGTTGTACCGGATGATGTCGTGGGGGTAGTCGAACATCGGCGGTGTCGCGTCCAGGTCGCTCAGGTCGGCGACACGCAGCGACTGCAGCCAGGCCGGAATCCCCTCGCGCGTGATCGGCAGCGGCGATTGACTGCGGATCTCCGGGCTGACCAGGGCGATGACTGTGTCGGCTCCGTTGCGAACCACACCCGGTCGACCGTCGTTCAGAATTCGCGTAAGCAGCGCGTACGTTTTACGGCTGGGCGCCAGCCTCGCATTCACCATCAGCAACGGATCCCGATCGGGGGGCGGCGCGGCGAGTCCGGCAAAATCGCACGCCTGCAGTTCCGTCAGATGGGGGCGAACGACGCCGTGGATCGGCTGCTGCAGTTCCTGTAGCCAGTCGATCAGTCGAAACCCGCCGCACGTGATCGTATATCCCAATCTGCCGACCGAAACCGGATAAAGACGATCCAGCTTGTCGTCCTCGAATACTACAATCGCCATGATTGCTGAATGGAATCCATCCCTCGGTTGCTCGGGCCGCGACTGATGCGGCAATATCCTGGTTCCGTCCTGGAGTGTCAAGCCGATTCGAACGGCACAACCGACAACATGGGCAAAGTCGGACCGGAACGCCTCCAAAAAGGCGGGGCGTAACAACTCCCACTGGCACGACGGGCAACGCTGCGTCCCGGTCAACAAGTCGTCGGCGACGTGAAAGCAGTCAACCCCTGAGGCCGACGCGCCGGTGCCGCCGGCACTATTTGGGGGCCGGTGAATAGTCGACCAGGTTCATGTAAACCCTTTCTACCTTGGCCACGATCTTCCCATCTTTTTCCGACTCGTCGCGCACCTTGGCCCACTCGGGGTCCGCGATGAACCCCTCCCAGGACTTCTTCGCCGCTTCCGCGCTGGCATGCGACACGATGTAGATCAGCGTGTTATCCTTCAACTTTTCATCGGTCGGAACCCAGTACATCTCGTTTCGCATGCCGTGTTTTTCGAACAGCCGCATGGTGTGGTTCTTGAAACGAGCGTGTAAAGCCGGCAGCCGACCTTCCAGCGTGGTGTAGGTGCGCAGTTCATAGATGCGCGGCGTGGTCACTTTTTTTTCCTCTCCCGATGTTCGTTCCCATTGCAGGCAGGCCAGCGCGAGGATCGCCCCCGCGGCCACCAGCATGAATTGACTTGCGATCGATCGAAGGGCGACCTTCATGGTGACTCCTTGGTGTGGTACAGCCAACCCGGCTTGGGTCAACTGATCTTGCTGGTGCGAAAACTCAGGATTGCTTGGGGGGCCGCTTGCCCGGCGAACCGTTCCTGCAACGACTGAATCTGCTGTTCCATCCAGAGGTCGAATTTCGCATACGCCTCCAGATCGACCATCAGCCGTCCGCCGTTTTCATTGCGTTCCAAGACCACGTAATATTTTTCCGGCAATGGAGCAGACACGCCAGAAACCTTTCCGCGACCCCCTTGCCGCCCTCGGGGCATTCCGAGTATCCCTGCGGCACCGGCTGGCGATTCCGTCCAGCCTTGTTGTTTTTGTTCTGCATTTATTATCGCGATCAGCGCCGGAAAATGAAGTGATCTCCGTTTAGATTTCCGGAAATCGCCACTACCGCCCCGGAGCAATCGGTCCTTCTCGCAGATTTCGCCTGCCCGGCGCAGTCCAGGCTGACCAGGAGAAATTAACCGCCGTCCCCGTTGGCGAGAAATGCGGCGAATCCGGCCGCTTCCTCCCCCAACGGTCCGTCAAATCGTTTCAGGAGCCGCGGCGCTCCGGCGCTCGTAAAAGCGGCCACCAGCGGCGTGGCGTGCGTCGCTTCCCCGGCAACCAGCAGCGGCCGAGGGGCGATCAACGCCATCAGGCCGGGCAGATCGCCGTATTTCGCCGCCGCGGGAAGGAAATCGAGGTCGCGGTAGCTCGACAAGTCTCCGAACCGAAAGCCACGCGTGTCGATCGCCACTTTCCCTAACGAATCGCGCGCCAGGGCGGCGGCAACCGCGGCGACCGGGCCCATCCCGTCCGTCCCCACCAGATCGATCCGCTTCGGCTGCAATTCGTGATGCTTCACCAATGCGATAACGCTCAGCACGTCGTGCACTCGGCTGGCGAACACCGTCGGATTGTAGCCGAAGGTATAGCCGGCGAACTCGCGAATCTCGTTCGGCTTGCGGTCTTGATCCACCGTCCGTGTTTCGCTGACAGGCTGGCCGTTCGGTAACGATTCGCCCTGGTATAGCAGGTCGACGCCCGCGACGCTAACACCCGCCGCAACCAGCTTTCGGATCGTCTCGTTGGGCATGCCGTCGTCATTGAACAGACTCGACTTGCCCTTCCCGGCAAGCCAGATCGCAACGCGGCCATTCCAGTTCTTCGGGTGCACGAAGGCAACCGGTATCGACTCCTTGCGCCGCGAGCTGTTCAGCAGCCCGGCCATGATGATTAGCTGTTCGTGATCGCGCTCCACGATCTGCTCGTAGTTCAATTCCCCCGCACCTGGCATCGACCGACCGATGATCGACTCCAAGGCGCCACCGACCACGTTCCGGTATTCGGCCAGCGAGTCGGCATCGCGTGGCGTGATGCGGGCCAACTGCGCATCGGAGTCCTTGCTCCACCATTCGAGCACGTCGCGTTCCAGCTCGGGGCCGGAAGGCGGTTTGGGATGCGCGGCGTTCCAGACTGTCATTTCCTCGACCGACAATCGGCGGTAATCGCGTTCCTCGGGCACGGGATCGCTTCCCGGCCGCAGCACGCGGTGGAAAAGCTGGTACATGGCGGTACGGCCGACCTGGTTGTAATTGTGGCCGAATTGCAGGTCGGGTTGGAGCGACACATTATCGGCCGCACCAAGCATCGCGTAGTGCCGCTTCAGCTCGGGGAACCCCTTCGTCTCCATCTCCTTCGTCCAGTCGTCGGCCGCGGTCAAACCGAGCGGCCGAGGCGCGAACATGGCCGCGAATTCGACGTTGCCGGTACCCACGCGCAGCAGATTGCAGTTTTCACAAGTGCAGCCGCCCTGCATGGCGGTCGAGACCATGACGGCCGGAAATGCGACATGCGGCCGATCGTCCAGCGCGCCGAGGATAAATGTCTGTGTGCCGCCGCCACTCGCACCCGTCACCCCAATCCGCTTTGGATCGACGTCGGGCAATTCGAGCAGAAAATCCAGAGCACGAATCGAATTGTAGGTCTGCATCCCCATCGCCGATTGACCGTGGGACTCCGCCCGCGGGCTGAACAATCCCCAGCGCTGCCGCACATTCATCTCGGGACGCTGCTGGCGAAAGCCATGGGCAATCGCCTGCGAGATCTGCACGCTGTCGGCGTAACCGATCATGTCGTAGTGGAATACGACACACCCCATGCGGGCCAGGTGGACACAGCGCGCCTGCAACGGACTGCGGCCTCCTTCCTCGAATCGCTCGGCGCCCGCCGCAATCTCCTCTTTCACTTTCTGCTCGCCCGTGTCGTAAAACCGTCCGTTCGCCCAATGGCCATGCGGACAGAGGACACCCGGCAGCTTGCCCGATTTGCCTTTCGGGCGATAGAGACTACCCGTCACATAAAACCCCGGAAAACTTTCGAAATAGACCCGTTCCACCGTATAGTCGTCGCGGTCGACAAGGCCATGGATCACCGGATGAGCCGCCGTCCGCGTCGGCATCGGCCACAGCCCCTGGGAAACGAGCAGGTTCCGGCGCAGCTGCTGTTTCCGTTCGGCCCATTGTTGAGCCGATTCGTACGGCACAAACGGAAAGTACGAATTCAACGAACGCAACTCGCCCAACCGGGCGTCCTCGAGCGATTTGCCCTCCGGCAGCGCCCGCGGCGGCTGGGCGACCACCGGGCCGCTAGCAAACAGAACGGTCGCGAAACAGAACAACCGACGCAATCGACTCCCGCTCATGAGATCAAACTCCTGGTTGCCGCACACGAAACCCGGAACTCTACGCCACGGTAGTCTAAAGAATCGCATCTCCAGATTCCACCGGGAAGGTGGTCAGGTGGACCGGCTCCACGCCGCGGGCAGGAACGCGATAGCAATGCCTGGCTCGATCGATCGAATTCCGAACCCGCGGCAGTACGACGCGCGCGACAACGGACCATGCGTCGTACGCTGCGGCAACTGGGATTCCCGGAACAGGGGGCGATGTTCGCCGCGCGGGCTGTCGACCGAAAGCCGCTGCAACTGGTTCTCGCCGTGGGCTCCAGTCCGTCGGTTTCCCCTTCCCAAGGAGCAAACAGGTCCATGAACGATCACCCCCCAATGCGCCCCAATCCAATGCGGCCCAATCCAGCGAGCCCCAATCCGCCCGACCCCTCGCATGCGAGCAACGTCTTCGATCCAGAAACGGAAAAGACGAACCAGATCCTGCATGGAGATGATCCGATGGCCTGGATCGCCCGCGAGTCCTCCGTAGCAACGTCGAGGAGAGTTCCGAAATACTGCTGCAAAAAACAGATCGCATCCGTGTCTTCCCGGAGCCTTCGCCCTATCCGAGGCGCTTTCGCTTCGAGATCGATACCGTTTACAAGCGCAAGCTGTCGGACACCGCAGCCGTCGAACGGACCCAAGGCCCGCTGACCGGCGAACGCAGCGACGCCGATCGACGAACGGTCCGGGCATCCGCCGCGACTGGCGCGAGCCGCAATGTGACGGAGGATCTGGGAGACCTTGTCGACGAGGCGATCGTCTACCAGGTACTTGCTGACCGCCGGCGCGTCGTGTGGGACGGTCCTCCGGGGGTAGCAACTAGGGCAGACCGAATCGCGACTCTTTGGGCGCCCGATAGAAAATGTCCAGGTCGGGAGTCTCGATGCGACGATTTCCCTGAAGCCGGGAATCGAGGCACCGATCGAGCATCGCGCTGACGATCTCCGTGCGTTCGACAGGATATGGTGCTTTGCCGGTGAGGATCATCGACTCGATCCCCGACACCAGGCACGCGGAGTAGGTGACGTTCGGCTGGGGCGGAAGGAAGAACTGCGTTGAAATGATCGGGCCGTTTTTGACTTGCGCCGCGAAGGTATAGTCCTGCACGGCGCCATTGAGCATCAGCAAGGTCGTGCGCAGTCCGTCATTGCGTTCGATAAGGTACGCCGACGGGTCAGCAACGAGCCGCGGCAGTTGGCCGTTGTTCGCCAGATCCTGGGTTCGCGAGTCGAGCTGCGTGTCGCCTTGCAGCGTATCGGATCTCGACAGGGCGGCTTCGAGCAGCCGTCGCGACCAGAGTCCTTGCTCCGCCGCCTTCCAGACCTCGTCGCCGTCGATTATCCGCACCGACTTGATCCCTGTCTCACCCCCATGGCGGCGTTCGACCATGCACTGCATCGCCTCCAGCGCGTGGTAGTCCATGGCGTCCGATCCGCCCACACCGACCATCAGCGCTTCCTCCAGTTCGGCGCCGTAAGGAACGTCGACCGGCGGCAGCCGCCAGGTAACGGGAAGCGAAGAGCCGGCCAGGAAGGGAAAGCCAAGCCGTTTGGAATCGGCGACCATTTTCCGAGCCTTACCAGCGTCGTACGACAGATGTTTGTCGTTGAAGATCGGAACGCAACGACCGTCCTGTTCGAAGACCTTTACGCACTGTTGAAAGAACTCAAACCTCGGGTATTGGATCTGGTTCTTTGGCGTGCGCGGATAATTGCCATGTTCACCGATAATCACCACGCCGTCGACGGCCAGGCGATTGCCCCCGCAACACAGTGCTTCGGCGATCGTCGGGTAGATGGTGAAACGATGTTCCTTGGCGCGTCGCTCGCTTAAGTCTCCCTCGGGGCGCTGGTCCACATACAGGGCGACGACATCCAGCGGCGGCTGATGCCAGCGGCCGCTGCGAGGATAACCGACAAGAAACCGATCGCCCATATGCTGGGCGTGGGACTGGTAAGTCCAGATCGTAGTAAGGATGGCGATCCGCTTCCGTTCCCCGGTTGCCGCACGGGCGGGTGACGGGCAGAGCGCCGTGGCAGCCAAAGAACGGAGCAAAGAGCGTCGCGAGAGCATCAGGTTCTCCAGAAAGTCGACTCGCGGGTTGGTGAATAGGTGACGGCGAGATGCGGCGCGTCGAGCCGCTTCGATCCTTGAAACAGGGACTCGATGCCGGCCGCGGTCATGCCGGTCGTCAACAGCGTGCGTTCGACCGGGTAGGGCGACTTGCCGGTGAGAAACAACGACTCGATATGATGGACCTGCGGGCTGAAG
Organism: Planctomycetota bacterium; assembly: GCA_016872775.1. GTDB lineage: Bacteria > Planctomycetota > Planctomycetia > Pirellulales > Pirellulaceae > VGZA01. The sequence goes on from VGZA01000001.1 coordinate 233,234, forward strand.
AAGTTGCGCGTCGAGTAATAGGGCAGATAGAACATCACCGAGAACAGTTCGCCATTCTTGAGCCGCGCCGCGACACTGCAATCGCCGACGATGCCGCCCCCTTCCTGATTCCTGGCTGGCTGGAGTTGAACGATCGATGCGCGCGTCCCGTCCGCATATTCGAATCGATAGGCGTACGATTCGGGCGCGAGCCGGCGGATGTCATCGCTGGTCGGCAGGATGTGGCTGTAGGTCGGCCGCGCCGGGTTGAGCTGGTTGCTGCGCGAGAGACAGGCCTCCAGCAATATCGGATCCCATCCTCCCCGGTCCCAAGATCCAGCGGCAAGAGCACTCCAGAATCGCTCGCCACGTATCGCCTCGACCGCGCGAACCCCTGTCTCGCCACCGCGCCGGCGTTCCACGATCGACTGCATCGCTTCGATGACATGAATATCCCCACCATCGATGCCACCGTTCCAGATTCCCATGATCTCCTCGACTTCCGCTGCCCACGGCAGGTCGAGCGACGGTTGTCTCCAGGTCACCGGCAGCGACGAGCCGGCCATCAGGCCGAAGCCCATCGCGGCCGCCGTGTCGTACATTTCCCGCGCGTAGTTCCAGTTCCAGGAGAGATGTTTGTCGTTGAACACCGGAGCGACCCGATCGCTGTCGCGAAAGACCTGGACAATCTGCTGAAAGTATTCGTAGCGCGGATAGAGCTGCTGGCCTCTTTCGTTGGTTGGGAAACGGCCATGTTCACCGATCAGCAACACGCCGTCGACGGCCAGCTTGTTGGTGCCGCGTGTCAACGCCTCGGCGATGGTCGGATAGATCTTCAATTGCGGGTGCCGCTCGGCCCGCTCGCGGCTCAGGTCATTCGCGCCGACCTGTTCGACATACAGGGAGACGACGTCCATGGCGGGACGGTGATGCCGGCCCTCCCAGCCGTATCCGTCGAGAAATCGATCGACGATATGCTGGGAATGCGAATACTTGTAATAGACCGGAGTGACAACTGCGATCCGGGGTCGGCGGTTGGATTCCTGTCCGCCGCATCGCGGCAGCGGCAGCGGCATCGCCGTCGCGGCCGCGGCAAGTAACTGACGACGATTAAGTTGCATCGGCACTCCTGTCCCGGTCCTGCGGGTGACTTCAATGTTGCTAGGCATTAGAGCAGACTCGTCCTTACCGATGAAAGACCCGCAACACGACCATCGATCGCTGATTTTGACGCGACCTCGGAGAGCAGGGCGGTGGCGCTGGCTACGCCGCTCAAGTCATCCGCGATAGACTGTTCGGATCGGAGCCGGCGATCACCGAGGATTTCCGAGGGAGTCCGGAGACGCTCGCGCGGAATTGGAAAGGGCGCGATTCCATGCACGCACTATGCCTGAACAGTGGATCGTCATCGCTGAAATTCGCGGTCTATCGATGCGATCAAGACGGCGAGTTCGAGTTGGCTCGCGGGGCGGTCGAAGGGATCTCGCAGGAGCACGGTCGCATCTGGATGCAACGGGCGACCGAAAGTCAGCGTCAGGTGACGGAGCATGCATTTGGGTCGCATCAGGCCGCGTTCGCAGCCGCAATCGATTCGCTATCGTCGCGGGAGATGCCAGCGTTCGGAGTCGTGGGTCACCGCGTCGTGCATGGAGGTGACCAGTTCGACGGCCCCACGCGGATCACCCCACCGGTCCTCGATTCGCTACGGAGCATTCAGCACTTTGCTCCGCTCCATCTGCCACCCCAGATCGCCATGATCGAGCTGGCTCAACAGCGCTTTTCCGCCCTGCCGCACGTCGCCTGCTTCGATACCGCCTTCTTTCGACAGATGCCCGAACGGGCACAGCGCTACGCGTTGCCACGGTTCCTCTGGGACGCCGGCGTTCGCCGCTACGGCTTTCACGGCTTGTCGTACGAATCGATTCTGGCATCGCACGCGGCAGCGCGCGTCGGCCGAACGATCATCGCCCATCTCGGCAATGGCTGCAGCATGACGGCCGTCCGAGACGGTCGGCCGATGAACACCACGATGGGGTTCACGCCGGCGGGGGGATTGATGATGGGGACTCGAACCGGCGACCTCGACCCCGGCGTATTGATTTATCTCCTCGATCACAACGGCTACGGCCCGCGCGACATCGAGCGGGTGGTGAATCGGGAGTCCGGCCTGAAAGGTGTCTCGGAGTTGAGCGGCGACATGCAGACGTTGCTCTCTGTTCGCGACGCCAATCCCTACGCCTCGCTCGCCATCACCATGTTCTGCGACCGCATCCGCCAACAGATTGGCGCATTCGCCGCGGTGCTGGACGGGCTCGATCGCCTGATCTTCACGGCCGGGATCGGCGAACGGGCCGTCGAAGTACGCCGCGATATTTGCCTCGGACTGCGCCATCTGGGCATCGAATTGGACGAAGCAGCCAACGCCACGAACGCCCCGCGGATCTGCTCCGCGCGCAGCCCTTGCGCGGTCGAAGTCGTATGCACGGACGAAGAGCGGATGATCGCTCGGCATTGCGTCCTGTCGAATCGGACGAGTTGAGCGGCACGCGCCGCAACCGCGAGACGTAGTGCTCCAGGAATCGGGGTTCTCGCAGAGACGCAAAGTCGCAAAGGAGTGATGACGATCGGTCATCCGCGGCACCGGAGCGAAGTCGGAGCGGGCTCAGTTCTCGAGCTGGTAGCCGTAGCGTTGGCAATAACCGGCCCAGCGTTGCCCGATCGCCGCGCGAATTTCCTCGGGCAGTTCGTGGACATTGGTCTGATAGTCTTTTTGCCTGGCGAGATACTCTTCCAGCGGTCCCCGCAGTGCCTCGAAGTCGCCCAGCGGCAACGCTTGGTAGAGCTTGCGAATCTCGCCGATCGGATCGCGTACCAGGTCCTCGTAACGGAGTTCGTAGATTCGGTCCGCCGGAATCTCGCGCCGCTGTTCCTCGAAGCCACGGTACATCCGTTCGAAGGCGCTGAGCACGAATTCATCGAGGTGTTCGTGGCGTGGGAACTGGAAGCCTTGCACTTCATCCAGGGCCCGCCAGAGTCGCTGCGTGGAGGGAAAAATTGCGCGCGGGTCGCGGGCAATATGGATAAAGATCGCGCCTGGGAAGAGTTCCGAGAGCACGCGCAGTCGTCCCGTGTGCGGCGGCGATTTAAGAATCAGCCTTTTGCGTTTGAGCAGCGTCAGTCGCTTGACGAATCCGAGCAAGTCCCGTTTGAAGCGCGCAAGGTCGTCCGGGCGCGTGTCGCGCATGTCAAGGAACTCCATGTACGACTCGGCTTCGTTCGGAAACGCGATGCGCAGGTACGGCGTGGGAGCCCCCATGGTTACCAGCGCGAACTCGTCCTCCTGCGGATGGTCGAATCCCGCCGACATGTTGTCCATCGGCCGTTTCGCGGGGAGCAGGAACCAGATCAGTTTGGGCAGCACGCGTCGGGAGACCAGAAAATGGTGCGGCACGAAACACTCGTAGGTGGTTGCGAACGCGAAGTTCGGGTCGCGCACCAGCAATTCGTGCAGATGGGTTGTGCCGCTGCGCCAGTGGCCGATGATGAAAATCGGCGGCTGTTCAATGCGAACCGACTCGATCTGTTTACCGTAAAGCAATCGCTCCAGCCAGTGCAACACCGTGTGCAGCAGGCCACAACCGAGCACGAAAAACGCCATCGGCACACGCAGCGGATGGATGCGGAAGCAATTGCGCGCAAACAGTCGCAGCGCGTCGCCGAGCCGCATGCCGTGCCAGAAGCGCGGCGACCAGAACGGATACGGATGGAACTTGTCCTGTTTGCGGCGCGGCGAGCGATCCCGCGGCGAGTCGTTCTGCAAAGGCGCGGATGCGGTCGTATCGTTCATCGATTTCCTGAATTCCTGCATCGCACTTTGCCGTCGTGCGCGCGTCAGTGGCCGACGGCGCATCGAATCCGATTGTAACGTCTGGCACCCTTATTGAAAGGGTTGGCCTGTTCTGACAGATTATCTAGAGTTCGGCAACGATCTGATATTTTGACTCCATGTCGCGATCCGCCCACTCAGGACTAAGGGCTCGTCGTCGATTGAATCGCCAGGTGGCCATGAAGTTTTTCGCGTTCCACTTGATGCCTTGGGATCGACTTCCGGCTGACTTCGCCCAGCGACATGCTTCGGCCTGGACCTGGATTCCCAATGCCCTGTACGACCCCGCGCACGGCGGTACGTTGTACAACCGGTACCTCGACGAACTGGTGCTGGCCGACCGGCTGGGATTTGACGGAGTGTGCGTCAACGAGCACCACCAGAATGCGTACGGGTTAATGCCCAGTCCGAATCTGATGGGTGCGATTCTCGCGCGGCAGACGCGAAACGTAAAGATTGCGGTCATCGGCAACGCGCTGCCACTCTACAACCCTCCCACGCGCGTGGCCGAGGAATTCGCGATGATCGACGTGATCAGTGGCGGCCGACTGATCGCGGGAATGGTGGTGGGCGGCGGTCCCGAATATTTCAGTTTTTCCGTGAATCCGACGTTCGCTCGGAGCATGTTTTCCGAGGCGTTTGATCTGATTCTGCGGGCCTGGACGGAGCCGGGCCCGTTTGAACATTACGGCCAGCACTGGAAACTGCGCTACGTGAATCCCTGGCCGCGCCCTCTGCAACAGCCCCATCCCCCGATCTGGATCCCGGGGGCGGGGAGCAAAGAAACGATCGACTTTGTCGCTCAACGCCGTTTTGGCTATATGGGCATTCCCTATTTCCACCTCGATTTCTTCCAGCGCAATTTCGACATGTTCCGCGACGCCTGTAACCGGGCCGGCTATACCGCCTCGCCCGAACAACTTGGCTGGCTGCTGCCGATCTATTGCGCGGAAACAGACGAGCAGGCTTGGAACGAATACGAGCCGCATCTGCGTTATTTCATCGACAACCTGCTGCAAGGACTGGTCGTTCTGCCTCCGGGGTACACTTCGGCCCGGTCGGTGGCGGCGATTGGCAAGGCGCTCGACAAATTCATGAGCGCCGCGAAAACCCGCCAGGAACTGGAGCGGGGCGGATATGTGGTGGTCGGCAGTCCGGCCACCGTGCGGGACCGGCTTTCGGAGCTGATTCCCAGGCTCGGTGTCGGAAACCTGCTCGGCCTGTTCCAAATGGGAACGCTGCCGCATGAACTCACCTGCCGTAGCATGACGATATTCGCCGAACAGGTGATTCCCGGCCTGCGCAACCTGTGAAGGAAGGAAACCGAATGCCGTCGCAATCGTCGATCATCGAAGTGGCCGGGCGCAAGATTCAATTGACTCAGGGTGGACAAGGTGCGCCGTTGTTGTATCTGCACAGCGCGGCCGGAGAAACCGATTGGACCGCATTTCACGAGCAGCTGTCGCGGCGGTATCACGTCTACCTGCCGGCGCATCCTGGATTCGCCGTTTCCGGCGGCCTGGAGTCGATCCACGACATCCAGGATCTGGCCTGGCACACGATTGATCTGATCGCCTCGCTGGGCTGTTCCCGTTTGTCGATCGTCGGTTTTTCGCTCGGGGGATGGCTTGCCGCCGAGGTCGCCATTCTCCGCCCCGCGCTGGTGGAAAAACTGATGCTGGTTTCCTCGGCGGGAATCCGATTGCCCGACGTGCGATCGCCGGACATCTTTCTCGACGATCGGGAGATGTTACGCCGAGTGCTTTTTCACGACCCCGACGGCGAATTGGCGCGGAATTTTATTCCGCAATCGGCGCAGGACGAGCGGATGTTGCTCTGGATCCGTGCGCGGGAGGCGTCGGCACGCGTGGCCTGGAATCCGTATTTCCACAATCCGAAATTGCCAGGCCACCTGCGCCGGATCCAAGCCCCGACCATGTTGTTGTGGGGACGGCAGGACCAGGTCTTTCCGTTGGCGCTCGGCGAGGCGTTTCGAAAAGGGATCCCCGATTGCCAACTGAAGATCCTCGAAAATTGCGGCCACATGCTGCCGTTCGAAAAACCCGACGATTTCGTTCGCCATTGCCAGGAGTTCTTCGATTAACGCCGGCAGCCGGTGCGCATTGACTCGCCTGCCGCACAAGACGGCGCTAGCGATCCACGGAGGGCGGCAATTTTCCCTGACGTTCCAGATAGATAATGACTTCGGCGGCCAGGGCGGTAGGAGTCTCGCTGCCCGAACGCAGCACCAGTTCCGGCCGCAACGGCGGTTCGTAAGGGTCGTCGATGCCGGTGAACCCGCGCAGTTTTCCTTCGCGCGCCTGCCGGTACAGGCCTTTGGGATCGCGAGCTTCGCAGACATCGAGCGGCGCATCGACGTGAATTTCAATGAAATCTCCGGGCCGCCCCCATTGTTCCAGGTGTGCGCGAACCGCGTCCCGGTCCCGACGATAGGGGCTGACGAACGCCGCCAACGTTATTATTCCCGCGGAGACGAACAGCTGAGCCACGGCGCCGATGCGGCGAATGTTCTCCTCGCGATCTTCGGCGGAAAACCCCAGGCCGAACCGCTGCGCGAATTCGGTCGCATGGTGTTCTGCCAGTCGAGCCGGGCTGGCGTTGAGGCCGTGCCGCAGATTGTCACCGTCGAGCACAATGCTGCGGACGCCGCGGGCGAAGAGACGATGATCGACGCTGTTGGCGATCGTACTCTTCCCGCAGCCACTGAGCCCGGTCAGCCAAATCAGGCAGCCCTGATGCCCCTGCTGGGCCTCGCGTTCCTTGCGGCCAACACTCTGGTCATGCCAGACCACTCGAACCGGATCGTTCATCACTGCTCCATTGGATCGCGCTCTTGCCTTACTCGTCGGCGTCCAACATTGCCAATTGGCAGAGGTTAGCTTCCATCACCGCCTGGGGACAACTCCAGACCAGAAAAAAAAGTGCCTCCCGGCACCAGCGACCCGCCGGATGGGATGCCAGAAAGCCCATGCCTTTCGCCGCAGCCAGCGAAGCTTGCGTCGCCCGCAGTACCAGGCTGTTCGCGCGGGACCGAATCTGTTCGCGCGAGCAGTACGCTCGTCCCTGAGCCAGCTGCAGCAACTCGCCGCGCAACCCGTGCCACTCGTCGCGCAGCGCCTGGCAGCTTGGCTGAAGTTCCCGCCGCGATGCGCCTTCCAATTCCAGCCGAAGCAAGGCGGCGTCGGCGAGTCCCAGCGCCAGCGCGGAAGTTTGCAGACCCCCCGAGCCGCCGACCGCATTCGCGGTGCCGACGATCCTGGCATCCACAGCATGGGAATCGGGGCGATGCGGCGAAACGCCTGCCTTCGCCCCAGCCGCGGGAACTGCCAGACCGGCACGACCGGCCGGGGCGCCCATGACATGGCTGCAAGGGCCGACCACCAATTGCTCGCGCCCCACTTGCACCCGCTCGAAATCGATGCGACCCGTCTGGCTGGCGGCGAGGGCCAGCAAATTTTCAGGGCGGCCTACGCGGAAACCGGGCGACCAGGGATCGACCGCCAGCATCAGCTCCTGGCCGTCATCCAGCGTCGCACCGACGACAATCACGTCCGCATGCGTCGCGCCGGTAACCCAGGCACTATAACCGTTCAGACAAAATCCGCGCGATGTCGGCTCGGCCCGAAGTATCGCCTGCCCGAGGTGTCGGCGACTGGTCGTCAGATGGGAGATGGCGACCGTGCTGAACAACGAACCGTCGGCGAGCCCCCGAGCGTACTGCTCATGCAGCGCCGGATTATCGCTTGCCGCCAGCCGGGTACAGGCGGCGGTGCGCTGCGTCACGATGAAGGTCGTCGTCAGACAGATCGAACTGAGTCGCATCAGCCCTTCGATCAGCTGCGCGTCGGACCAGGCCTGGCCGTGCCATTCTCGAGGCAGGAACCACTCGTAGACGCCCGCCTGCGCCAGCAAGTGCAATTGGCGGCGTGGCCAGTATCCGCCGGAGACGGAACTGTCGCTCGGTCCCGATTCGGCGTCGCGCAATTCCCGTTCCAGCGCTTCCCAGGCTTTATCGTCGGGCGACTCGATCTTCCGAATCGGCTCTGCCATCGGCTATCCCACCTGCCTCTGTTCCTTCCACCAACGCTGTTCGCTCCGCTAACGCTGTTCCTTCCGCTAACGTTGGGCTAATGGCGTCAATTCCGCCACTAGGTCACGCAAATTAACGATTAAGGACAATCAGCTTGACAAAACGCTCCCATGTCCGCTACCAAAACGCATTGCAGAATTCCGTTCCTTGCGACTTTCAAAAATTCGCATGGCGCGGGCCATCGGCCTGCGCCATGATCAGCGTAACTACGAAGGGTTTCCTTCATGACCCCAGCCGAACTAGCCGCGGTTGCGGCAAATCGAAGCAATGAAGCGATTCCGCCGGTCAGCGAGATCGCCCCCCAGGCATTGTACGACAAATGCATGGCGATGGCTCGCAATCTCTGGTGGTCCTGGCATCCGGAAGTGATCAACCTCTTTCGCGACATCGATCCGATACGCTGGCGGCAGTTGGATCATAACCCGATTGCGCTGCTTAAGGAGTTTACGCCGGAGCGGCTGGGGATGCGAGCGGCCGAGATGGTGCTGTACAGCCGGATCAATTACGCCTACCGTCGCCTGAAAGAATACATGAATTTCAAGCAGACCTGGGCCGCGACGCACGCCGGTGTGCTGGGGGGCAAGCCGGTCGCCTATTTTTCCGCCGAGTTTGGTATCCATGAATCGATGCCGATTTACTCTGGCGGACTGGGCGTGCTCTCCGGCGATCACATCATGAGCGCCAGTGGACTCGGCGTCCCGCTGATCGGAATCGGACTCTACTACGACCAGGGCTATTTCCGGCAGCAGTTGGACCAGAATGGCTACCAGCATGAAGAGTACCTGGACACCAAGGCCGACTGCCTACCGATGGAACCGGCCCACTCGCCGGAAGGGAAGCCGATCACGATCCAGATCGACACCCGCTCCGGCAGGTTGCTGGCCAAGCTCTGGCTGCTCCACGTGGGGCGCGTCAAGCTTTATCTGCTCGATTGCGACGTCGACGGCAACAGCCCGGAGGACCGAGAGTTGACGAGTCGGCTGTATGGCGGCGACGAGCGCACTCGGGTACGCCAGGAACTGGTATTGGGGGTCGGCGGTGTGCGTGCTTTGCGCGCCTTGGGGATTCACCCTGGCGTCTATCATTTGAACGAAGGTCACAGTGCATTTGGCACGCTGGAGGTCATTCGCGAACGGATGAAGTTCGACGGATTGACGTTCCACGATGCTCTGCGTGAAGTCGCGCAGCAGACCGTGTTTACCACGCATACTCCCGTTCCGGCGGGGCATGACCGGTTTCATGGCAGCCTGGTCGAGGAGCATCTGGGACCGTTGCGTGACGAGTTGGGGATTTCGTATGAGCAACTGATGGGACTTGGGCGTGTGGAGCCGCAGAATGAAAGTGAACCGTTCTGCATGACGGTTGTCGGCTTGAAACTATCGCGACGGGCCAATGCGGTCAGCGCGTTGCACGGGCATATTTCGCGTCGAATGTGGGCCCATCTCTGGCCTTGGCGCGTCGAGGAGGAGATTCCGATCGGACATATTACCAACGGCGTACATATCCCGAGTTGGCTCGCACAGCAGATGATGCAGCTTTACGACCGGCACTTTCCCGTGAACTGGATGCGCCGGATGGGGGAGCCGGAGGTGTGGCAGACGATTCATTCCGTCGATCCCGGCGAGTTATGGGAAACACATTACGCATTGAAGAACCAGTTACTGGCGTTCGTGCGGCGCCGTTTGAGCCGGCAACTGCGTCGTCGGGGCGAATCGGACGACATCGTCGACGCAGCCCGCAATGCGCTCGATCCGAACGTTTTGACAATCGGGTTCGGGCGTCGCTTCGCCACCTACAAGCGGGCCAGCCTGATCATGTCGGACGTCGACCGGATCTGCCGCATTCTGGCCGATACCGAACGGCCGGTACAACTGATCTTCGCCGGCAAAGCGCATCCCAAGGACGAGCCGGGCAAGCAGCTGATCCAGCGCGTCGCCAATCTGCGCCACGATCCTCAGTTCAGGGGCCGCATCGTCTTCATCGAGGACTACGATATCAATGTCTGCCGCCACATGATCCAGGGAGTGGATGTCTGGCTCAACAATCCGCGACGACCTTTGGAAGCGTCGGGAACCAGCGGCCAAAAAGCGGTACTCAACGGCGCCCTCAACCTGTCGATTCTCGATGGATGGTGGGCGGAGGCCTACGACGGAACGAACGGATTCGCCATCGGTCACGGTACGAGTCACGTGTCGGACGAGATCACCGACCAGCGTGATGCCAAGTCGCTGTTGGATGTGCTCGAAAACCAGGTGATTCCGGCCTTCTACGAGCGTGATGTCGACGGTTTGCCGCGGCAGTGGATCAAAATGATGATGAACTCGATCAGTAGCCTGGCCTGGCGATTCAGCGCCCATCGCATGGTGATGGACTACACCCGCTCCTGTTATGTCCCGGCAGCCGGCGGACTCAGCTGCGACATGAGCATGCGGTAGATTGCCGGGGCGTTCACCGACAAACGCGGGGACGGACGGACGCCTCGCCCTCCTCGCGCGGCGAGGCGGAGATGGCGATGCGTTACGGCTTGGGTGCGGGACGTGGATCGAGGAACTGGTCAAAGCCCATCCATAGTGCGCGCGCATAACGGTGGAACCAGATCGGAAACGCCACGACGAAAAGCGTCGTGCCGATCAGTAGTGAAGTTTCTTCAACCCAACCCTGGAACAGCAGCACCGGGTAGGCGACGGCGGTGACCAGCGCCGTGAGTCCATAATTGAAATAGATCGAACCAAGGTAAAATCCCGGCTCGCGTTCGAACGTTGCTTGGCAAGACGGGCAGTGAGCATGCATGCGGAAATAGTTTCGAAACAGCCGGCCCCGGCCGCAGAGAGCGCAGCGCAACCGCAGCGCACTGTACAGCAGTCGCAGGAAGCGGCGGAAGCGTGTTTCCATGGGTGTGGGCAACCTCGGCGGGCCTCGGCGGCAGGCTTCAAACTGACGCGAAATCGTCGCGTCACGATCTCTATTCTATCGGGTGTCCGTCCCGGAGCGAACTGCACAGCTTGAAGAGGCACCTGGGAGCACCTACGATGGGCGGATGCAATCGATCGGAAAATTCATGCAGGTTTTTGCGCTCGTACTTCTGCCATTTGCCATGCTGATGCAATTGACTGGCGCTTTGGGAAGGAAGTTCGGACTGGACAGCATGCTGCTGATGATGCTGTTTGGCATCGCGGCGTTCTGCCTGGGGCGCGTGGTGGAAGGATACGACCGCTCGTAAGTCGGGAGGGATCGATTTCGTGGGGAGCGCGTCGCGAGTTGCCTGCCGTCTGCCGAGTCTGCCGGTCTGGATCTGGGCGAGCGTGCTGATATGGTCCGGCGGTTTCGCGGCCGCACAGGTTGGATCGCGGCGGGAGAGCGAGCTTTCGCCACGCGTGGAAGTGGAGACGATCGACGCCAACCTGCGCGCCCAGTTCGATCAGGCTCGCGACTTGATCGCTCGCCGTCAGTGGCCAGACGCATTCGAACTGCTCGATCGCCTGCGTAGCATCGACTCGGACCGACTCGCACCCGCCCCGGGCTCTTCCCTGGCCGATGACGGCTTCCTCCGATACCTGCCGCTGCGCGATTACTGCCGGATCTGGATGGGGTATGTCGGCCGTGTTTCCCCGGAGGCGCTGCATCGTCATCGCCAGTCGATCGACGGCATGGTCGATGCCTGGGTCGGCGGATCGCTGCAGGGCGCCGACGAGACGCGTCTGGCCCGGATCGTCGAACAAGTAGCGTTGAGTTCCCGGGAAGACGAGGTGCTGTTGAGGTTGGGTGATTTTCGCCTGGAGCGGGGCGACTTTGTCGGCGCCCGGAGATTCTGGGAACGGATTCATCCCGCGTTTCGCGTCCCTGTCTTCACCGCGTCGCCCGCCAGCCGGGCGAAGGACGGTCCGTTGTCCGGCAGTCCGCCACCGGCCGGACTGCCGTGGTGGCAGGTAATGCGAGGTGTCGCCGCACCGTTGGCTGCGCCGCGAGCCTCAATTGACGGCGCGAGGTCCAATTCGAATCAGGTTCCGTTCGAGCGAGCGGCGGACGGGCGGGAATGGGGCGACCTGTTTCGGGATGAATTTCGCGATGCGGGCAATACGGCGATGCTGGCGGACGCGATCCCGGACTCGCGGGTCGAATTGGCCGACGTGCGAGCGAGGATGGTCCTGGCGTCGATCCTCGAACGGGCCTGGATGCGTGCGCGAATCGAACTGCAATTGTTGCAGCGCGACCATGCGGATGCCGAGGGGTTGCTCGGCGGCCGCCGGGGGAATTGGGGGGTCATGCTGACCGACTTCATGCGCGGGGAACTGGAGGCGGTTGCGGTACGGACGCCGTCCGACTGGCCGACCTTTGCCGGCGCCGATACCCGCTGTTCAGAACCGCAACCTGCCGCGCTGCCGCACCCCGAGCCGCTTTGGTCGCGCAGTCTGCAAGCAGTCAGTGCCGCCGGGAGTGAAGTCAGCTCCGGACGGCCGCGCGTGGCCGAGGATGCCGAGGCGGCATTGAGCTATCACCCGGTCGTGGTAGGGGACCGATTGTATTACCTGGACGGCGACGGACTGCATGCCCTGGAGTTGCAAACGGGTCGGCCGGCGAGCACCGATCTTTCGACGGATGGTTCGGGGCTGGTGTACGCCAACGACCGGGAGCGCGTGCGGCCGCGCACGCCGCGCGGATTCGGTGTTCCACGCTTCACGTTGCACCATGACCGGGGTCTGTTGTACGGGAAACTGTACGCGCGTGTGACCGACTCCGCCGAGGGACCACCTTGGGCGGCCGCGGAACATGCCGAGCTGTTGGTCGTCGATCTGACCGCCGACTTCCGCGTGGTCCAGCGCTGGAAGTTCCCTCAACCCGACTACACCGACGAATGGACGCTGGACGGCGCGCCGGTTGCCGACGAGAAGCGATTTTACTTTTCGGCGCGGAGGCAGGACCCGGTGCGCACCCAGGCCTACGTTTTCTGCGTCGAACGGCAAACCGGTGAGATTATCTGGCGACGGTTCGTGACGGCCGCGGAAACGCCGCGCCGCTCCCGCGGCCTCGAGCTGGGCCACCAACTGCTCACGCTGAGCCACGGACGCTTGTATTTCAATTCCAATCTCGGCGGCGTCGCCGCGCTGCGGGCTTCCGACGGGCGGATCGAATGGCTTTGCCGATATCCCCGCGCCGAGTATGTCGTCGGCGATCCCGATCGAGCCAACCGCTACCTCTACCGGGACCTCAATCCTGGCCTGCTCGAGCGCGGCAGCCTGATCGTCGCGCCTGCCGACTGCGATCGAACCTTTGCGCTCGATGCGATCACCGGCGACTTGTTATGGTCGACCGACGGAGATCGCGCGACCGATCTCGTGCATCTGCTGGGTGTCGTGGGAGATTGCCTGATCGGCAGTGGCGATTCTTTGTATTGGCTCGACGTCTGGACCGGTCGGATCGTCGCGCAGTTTCCTGACGCGCGGCTGGATGCGCCGGGTTTTCCTCTGGCGAGTCCCCGTGGGCATGGCCGGGGAGTTCTGGTGGGTGACGAAATCTGGTTCCCGACGGAACGTGGAATTCTGGCATTCGCCCAGCAGCCGCGCGAGGTCACCAGGGGCGCGGGTGCGACGACGCCGCCTCGGTACGCGCCGCTTCCAGTCCGGTCCGGCGCTCCCTTGCTCCCCGCCGACGTTCGCGGAAACTTGGTGGCGGCCAACGATGTCCTGGTGGTGGCCGGCGGAACGAAGCTGCAGGCGTTTGCACTTCGGCCGGAATCGCCGCCCAATCCCTAGCAATCGAGACCCCCATTCATGAATTCGCAGTGGCAGAATGCGGACGACGATCTGGCGGCCGTGGCCCGCCTGCGCGAGGCATACCAGCAGATCACGCGCGAGCTGGCCAAGGTCATCGTTGGCCAGAATTCGGTCATCGAGGAACTCTTGATCGCGTTGTTCGCGCGCGGACACTGCCTGCTCGTCGGCGTACCCGGACTGGCGAAAACCTTGATGATCCGCAGTCTTGCCGACGCCGTCGCACTGCGATTCAATCGCATCCAGTTCACGCCCGACTTGATGCCGTCGGATATCACCGGTACCGAAGTGATCCAGGAGGACAAGGTCTCGGGGCAGCGCGAGTTTCGTTTCCTGCAGGGCCCCGTCTTCGCCAATATCGTCCTGGCGGACGAAATCAACCGCACTCCTCCCAAGACCCAGGCCGCGTTACTGGAAGCGATGCAGGAACAACAGGTCACCGTGGGAGGTCGTCGCCACCCGCTGCCGGACCCGTTTTTCGTGCTTGCTACCCAGAATCCGATCGAACAGGAGGGTACCTATCCGTTACCTGAAGCGCAGCTGGACCGGTTCATGTTCCATGTACGCGTCGATTATCCCAGCGAGGCCGACGAACTCGAAATCATCCGTCGCACGACGGCCGACCTGGAAACGCGGATCACGCCGACCTTGAACGCCGAACAGATCGTCAAGCTGTCGCAGATCATACGCCGCGTACCGATCGCCGAACATATTGCCCGCTTCGCGCTGGCGCTGGCGCGGGCCAGTCGCCCCGGACAACCCGCGGCGCCTGGCTACATCAACGACTACGTGGCCTGGGGCGCGGGACCACGCGCCGGGCAGTATCTGGTCCTGGGCGCCAAGGTCCGCGCGGTATTGCATGGGCGCGACTTCGTCAGCCACGACGACATTCGCGGAGTCGCCTCGCCGGTGCTCCGGCATCGCGTCAAGACGAATTTCCGCGCGGACGCCGACGGAATCACCGCCGACGAATTGGTCCGGAGATTGCTCGAGGATATTCGCGAGTCCGCGGCATGACCGCCGAACCGGCGGGCTCGCCGCAACAACCCAACGCAGGAAAGCAACCGGACGTGGATGAAGGCACGACGCGCATCGCCGAACGACTCGACCCGCGTATTCTGGCGAGGTTGAAGGGACTGCGCGTGCGAGCTCATCGGATCGTAGAGGGTTATGTGGCGGGCCTGCACCGCAGCCCCTTTCGAGGATTCTCGATTGAGTTCGCCGAGCATCGCGAGTACGTTCCCGGCGACGACTTGCGCTACGTCGATTGGAAAGTGTACGGCCGTACCGATAAGTATTACGTCAAGCAGTACGAGGACGAAACGAACCTGGTCTGTTACCTGCTGCTGGACGTCAGCGAGAGCATGCGCTACCAGGGCCCCGGGGCGCCACTGTCGAAATTCGAATACGCGCAATGCCTGGCCGCCGCGCTCGGTTACCTGGTCGTGATGCAGCGGGACGCCGTGGGACTGGCCACATTCGATAACCAGTTACGGCAATGGCTGCGTCCGGCGGGAAATCCAGCCCACCACCAGCAGCTGATGTCGATCATGGAATCGACACGCCCCGTCGCCAAGACCGCCATGGACCAGACGTTGCATGCCATCGCCGAGCGGCTTACCAAGCGCAGTCTGGTGTATATTTTCAGCGACTGCCTGGACGATCCCGACGCACTGCTGCGGGGCTTAAAACATTTCCGGCACCGCCGGCATGAGGTTACGTTGCTGCAGATACTCGACCCCTACGAGCTCGAATTTCCGTTTCGCGGTACGACGCTGTTCCGCGGATTGGAGCAGTTCCCCGACCTGGTCGCCGACCCATCATCTTTGCGCGCGGCGTATCTCGAGGAATTACAGCATTTCCTTCGCGTCGTCCGATCGGGAACCGTGGAACTGGGCATGGCGTATCGACTGCTGCGTACCGATCAGCCGTTCGATCGGGCATTGACGACGATTCTGCACCATTGAAGTCGGGAAAGGACAGAGCACCGTCGTGGTTTGGCCGTTTGCGAGCGGATCGCTGTTATGGTGGGGACTGGCCGCCGCCATTCCGGTCGCGCTGCATCTGTGGAATCGGCGACGTTACCAGGAGCACTCCTGGGCGGCGATGGCGTTCCTCTTGGCCGCAATGCGCAAGAATGCGCGGCGGCTCCGCTTGGAGCAATTGCTGCTGCTGTTGCTGCGGGTGGCGATCCTGCTGCTGCTGGCGACGGCGCTGGCGGAGCCGGTTCTGCGCGGTCCGACGGAGCCAGGAACGGGCGCGCAACCGTCGGGTGGCACCCAACATCTGATCGTGTTGGACGCATCCTATTCCATGGCGGCGCGACGCGGCGATCGCACGCTCTTCGAGTGGGCGCAACAGGAAGCGATCCAGCTGGTCCGCGACGCCCGAGCCGGCGACGGATTCCTGCTGATGCTGATGTCCGATCCGCCGCGATCGCTGATCGGCCGAGGCACCTTCGATACCTCCGCGGTCGTCGACGAGATTGTTCGCGCGGCGGTGATCGACGGCGGAGCCGATTGGGGCAGTTCCCTGGCGGAAATGGAGCGGTTACTGCGGGACGCCCGCGAGCAGATGCCTACCCTCACCAGGCAACGGATCACGTTGTATACCGATCTGGGCAAAACGACCTGGCGTGACGTCGGGCGCGATGATCTTCGCGCGCGCCTGGAACAACTCGATCGTCATGCCGAACTCCACCTGCGGCAACTCGCGCCCGATCGCAACGACAATCGCGCGATCACGCGCATGGAACTGCGCGACGCGCAACGGACCGTGGGAGACACCGCCACGATCGAAGTCGAGGCGCGAAATTTCGGCGCCAACGCTTCCGGCGAGTTGGCGATCGAACTGTGGATCGATGGCGAACCGCGCGGCCGGCAGGCGCTGGAGTTGCCGGCCGGCTCGGCCGGCACCGTGACGTTCCAGGCTCGCTTGGATGTCGCCGGCGAACATGCTCTGCGGGTGGTGATTCCGGACGACGTGCTGGCGACGGACAACCAGCGTTGGTTGAGTCTGCCGATTCGCGAATCGCTGCGCCTGCTCTGCGTGGAGGGAACCCCCAATGAGGCTCGATTGCTGCGTTGGGCACTGGAGCCGCTGCGCGGCGACGGCGGGCGAGCGCGCGTCGATCGCGCCGGCCCCGAAATGCTCCTCGAGGCCGATCTCCGCGGATACGATGGCCTGTTTCTTTGCAACGTCTCTCAATTCACAAAGGAAGAGGGACAAGCCCTGGCACGCTATCTTCGTCACGGCGGGGGGATCGTGATCTTCGCCGGCGATCAGGCCCAACCATCCAACTACAACCGCGTGCTGGCGGAAGCCGGTGACGATCGCGTTTCGCCCGTGCGGTTTGGAACCGCGGAGTCTCTGACGGAACCAGGTCTCGACCCGGGCGATTACTCCCATCCCTTGACGATTGCGTTCCGCGGTCAGGAGCGGTCGGGCCTGTTGACGACACCGGTCTGGCGATTCATGCCGCTGGAACTCGTCGATCCGCAAACGGGCCGCGTCGCGCTGCGGACGGTGAACGGTGGCGTTATCGCCGCCGACGAACAGATCGGCGACGGCCACTGTCTGGTATTCGGCACGGCGGTGTCGACGTCGTCGATCGATCGGACGACCGATCCTGCGACGCCCTGGACCGCCTTGCCGACCTGGCCCAGCTTTGTTCCGCTCGTGCAGGAATCGCTGGCGCTGATCGTTCGACCCGACGGTCGCAGCCGCAACTGGGAAGTCGGAGCCGCACTGTATGGCATGCTTGGGTCGCCGGACGAGCAGGAGATCTATTTCCGCGGTCCGATCGATGACGACGGCGCGTGGCCCGGGGGCGAGCGACTGCGTGTCGAACTGGAGCGTGATCGCTGGACCTGGAGACGGCAGGGCGTCGATCGGCGAGGGCTGTACCGTGTGGAGGGCGGCACCGATCGCGCCTGGTGGCAGTGGCATGCCGTGAATATCGATGCTGTGGAAAGTGATCTCGCGGCGCTCGCGTACGACGAGTTGCCGGAGAGTCTGCGGCGAGGCGGACCATCCGATCTCGATACGAAAAGTGGGGGCGAACCGCGTCCGGGCCGGCCGCTGTTCCAGGCGTTGCTGTTGGCCGTCGCCAGCTTGATGCTCGTGGAATCGCATCTCGCCGCCCACTGGGGGAGTCGGGGGAGGACGCAACGATGATCCGTGCGTTCGTGCTCTGGATCAGCGAACTGTTCTCCGGCGATCCTCCCGCGCCGGCAGGGCAGGGGAGCGAGTCCAACCTGACACATCAATGGCCGTTAACCGCTTCCGCCACACTGCTGGGATTGGGGATTGTCGTCGCCTTGGTCGGGCTGGCGTACCGACGAGAAATTCTTGACAACGGTCGCTTCCGCTGGCTGTTAGGCACGCTGCGCATCGCCGCACTGGCCGTCATCCTGGGAATGATGGCCGGCTGGGCGCGCGACCGCCATCGTACCGATTTGGCCGATCTCTGCCTGGTGTTCGATGCGTCGGCAAGCATGGCGTTCGCGGATCGCTGGGAAAATGAGCCGTGGGTGCGAAGCCTGCAATCGCGGGCCGAGGCTGCCGGACTGACGGAACTCTCCCGAATCAACATTGCCAAGAGCCTGCTGCTGGATCCCGCGTCGAACTGGAATCGAGAGTTGGCCGCCCGCTACCACCCGCGTCTGTTCACGGTTGGATCGACCACCGACGTGCTTCCGGATAATGCCGCGGCGCGGGATTCGGCATTGCGGGCGCTCCTCGCCGATCAGCCGACGACTCGACTGGGCGTCGGTCTGCGAGAGGTGCTGGAGTTGCAGCGAGGTCGACCAACCGCCGCGATTATCCTGTTCAGCGACGGCATCACGACGGAGGGGGTTGGGATGAGTGACGCCGCGGAAATCGCCAGGACCCGTCAGATTCCGCTGTACACCGTGGCGACCGGCAGCGAGTCGGCGCAATGCGATGTCTGGATTCAGGATCTGGTGGTCGACGATGTTGCATTTGTCAACGACCAGCTCACCTTCGACGTGCAGCTGGGCGCCAGTGGCTGCGCGGGAAAGCCGATCCGATTGCGGTTGTTCGAACAGGGCAACGATCTTCCATTAGACGAACAACGGGTCCCCGCGCCGGCCCGCCGCGAAACGGCACGCGCACGGTTGACCCACCGTCCACGCAGCGCAGGCGATATCCGGTACCGTGTCGAGGCCGAGCCGTTGGATGAGGAACAGAACAGAGACAACAATCAGCGAGAGCGTTCGGTACGCATCAGCGACGAATCGATCAAGGTCTTGTTCGTGCAAGGGTATCCAAGCTACGAGTTTCGCGCGCTGAAGACCCTGCTGGGGCGACAGCTCAAGTCGGACCGTCGCGGTGAACATGCGGTCGCGTTGCACACGTTGCTGCAGTCGGGCGATCCCGAGTACGTGCGCAGCGACAGCGCGGCGATTGCGGCGTTTCCGGCAACGCGCGACGAACTGTTCGAATACGACGTGGTGCTGTGGGGCGACTGCGATCCGTCGCTGCTGCCTGCCCATGCCGCCGATAACCTGGCGGAGTTTGTGCGCGTTCGCAGCGGCGGCCTAGTTCTGCTCTGTGGACCCCGTTTTACACCGTTCGGATTCCGCGACGAAATGTTCCTCGACCTGCTACCCGCGCGGCGGGATGCCGTGGCGGCTCCTCCTGCCTTTGGCGACATTGAAATCGGTTTTCAGACGCAGCCCAGTCTCGAGGGACAATCCAGTCCGTTGATCCAACTGGCCGACAGCCCCGCGGAGAGTGGGGAACAATGGCGATCACTGCCGCCACTCTTCTGGATGCTGGAGGTCAACGAACTCAAACCGGGTGTGAAGGTGCTGCTGGAACATCCGCAACGCACCGGGCGTGGCGGAACGCGGATGCCGCTGGTCACGATGCAGTATGTCGCGGCGGGTACGGTCGTGACGCAATTCACGGACGAGACGTGGCGCTGGTCGCGGGCCGAGGCCGGCCCCCAGGCCTACGAACGTTATTGGGAACAGATGATCCGATATCTCGGCCGTTCGCGACTGCTCGGTTCCGATCGGATTGAATTATCGACGTACCGCCAGGGCGACTACACGTTGGGGGAGCCGGTACGGTTTCGAGCGCGGTTCCATGACCCGCGCAACGCGCCGTCGGCCGATCAGGGGGTGGTCCTGGCGCTGCAACATGCGTCGGGCACCCGCCGCACGCTCCAGCTGGCCCGCGAGCCTGCGTCCCGGGGCGTTTTTGAAGGATCGGCGAGCCTGCTTGCGGAAGGCGAATACCGCGCGTGGCTGATTGAGCCAACGTTGAAGGGAGCCCCGTCCAGCGTTGACTTCCGCATTCTGCCGGCGCGGACGGAGACGGCGCGGCTCGAGGTCGACCTCGCGGAACTGAGCGCGGCGGCGGAAAGGTCCGCGGGTCAAATGTTCCGCGTCTCGGAAATCGACCGTTTGTTGACGGAACTTCCGTTGGGACGTCGCGTGCGGGTGGAGCCGATGCCGGCCCAGCCGCTCTGGAATCTGTGGCCGTGGCCCACGCTGTTCGTGGCGCTGCTCACGGCCGAATGGCTCATCCGTAAGCGAGCGGGACTGTTATAATTGGAAACAAAGCGTCGTGTGTGCTCCATTTTGGCGTGGCGGTAACCACCGATGTCCCAGGTTTTGGAAAGTCAAGTTTCACAAGTGGCGCGGTCCCGACGCCGCGTGCGCTGGCAGGCAGGCGGCGCGGCCTGCCTGGCGGGACTGCTGGGCGCCGCCGCCTGCGTGGGACTGCTCGACTACCTGATCCATTTCCGCGATCCTGGCCTGCGCCTGCTCGGTTCGGCACTGGTGCTGGCAACCGTCGGCCAGATCGCGCGACGCGCAATCTGGCCGCTGTTGACGGAGTCGGTCAGTCTGTTGGCGACGGCGAGGAGCATCGAACGGCAGTTCCCGGAACTGGGCGACGCTTTGGCCAGTTCGATCGAATTTCTCTCCCAGCCCATAGACGATCCCCGCGCCGGCTCGTCGAGCCTGCGACGATCGGTTGTCGTCCGCACTGCCTCCCTCATGGAATCGTTGGACTGGAAGGCGGCCGTCGATCACGGTCCCGCTCGCAAGGCACTTCGCCTGGCAGCCATACTTCTGCTCTCGGTCCTGTTGCTGGCGATGCTGGATATCGACGGGGCCTGGCGGGCGGCGCAGCGACTCGCCCAGCCCTGGGAGCCCTTGCCCTGGCCGCAGTCATGCCTGCTGCGATTTGTCGAACTGCCCGAGCGCGTCGCGATCGGCAGTGAAGTCGAACTGACGGTCGGCAACCCGCAGGGACCACTGCCCGACCGCGTCCAGCTCCAGATTCGCTGGCAGGGAAAAGAGAGCGATCGCGAGCGGATCGAGTCGATCGAAATGAGCCGGCAAGGATCGCTGGCGATGCACCGGCTGGCCAAAGTCACCGTCCCGTTCGCCGTTCGCGTCCGTGGCGGCGACGACGAGTCCGACGACTGGCACTCCGTCCAGGTCATCCCGCCGCCTCGACTTGAATTCGCGGAGCTTTCCATCATTCCGCCGCAGTACACCGGTTGGACGCCCACGACATCCCAGGGTCCCTACGTTCGAATGCTGGTCGGTTCCCGTCTGGCCGCGCGCGGGGCGTCGAACGAACCGCTCCAGACGGCTCGATTGCGCACCACGCTCGCCGCGCCGAACCGCGACCCCGACGTTGCGGAGAAGCGCGCGGCCGACGAGTGGTGGCCTTTGGATCTCGACGCCGAACAACGCCGATTTGCCTCCCCGGAAAACGGCGACCGACTCTGGAAGGCTCACGCATCGTTCCTGTTGCATTGGGAGCTGCTAAGCCAGCAAGGAGTGCTCGGTCAGTCGGAGCCCGAGTGGTCGATTCGCGTGGTGGCCGATCAGCCGCCCGCCGTCGCGATCGTCTCGTCCACGATTCCTTCCGAACTGACCGCTGCCGCCCGAATCCCGCTCCGCATCGCCGTGAAAGACGACCTGGCAATTCGCGAAGTGCGCGTCGAGCTTTACGCCGGCGACGCTTCGCCCAACCTGCTGAACTCGCCCCCGGGGGAGGCGGAGCCAAATTCCACGGGTTCGGAACAAACGGACGCGGTAGCCGCCGCTGATTCCGGCAGGCTCTGGAGTGAACCGGTCTTTGAGTCCGCGCCGATCGCCACGGAATCGCGAGAGGCTTGGGGAGAGAGCGACAGCCGACAGTTCGAGTTTGAACTGGACTTGAGCCGCGTTGCTGGCCTGCAGCCCGGGATGGCGATCGATCTGGTCGTAACCGCCAGCGATTTCCTGCCCCAGACGGGCCGCACATCCCGGCGGCGACTTACCCTTGTCGGGCAAGACCAGTTGCGCGAACGGCTGAGCGGAGAATACGCGAGGATTTTGGCGCAGTTGGCGGAAACAGTTCAGGCTCAGTCGGAATGCAGGACGCGAACCCGCGCGATCGAACTTGGGTTGGGATCGTCCAGCGAGACATGGCGCGATCGATTGGACCGGCTGGAAGTTGCCGAGTTGAATCAGCGCCAGGTGGCTCGTGCTTTGGGAACGGAGTTGCCCGGCGCGACAGCGCAACTCGATCGCGCGTTGGAAGAATTGCGTCTGAATCGGCTGGACAGCGGTGATGAATTGCAACGGCTGATGGACGTCCGCGACGAAGTCGTGCGGATACGGAGGGAACCGGTTGCGACGGCGGAATCGGAACTAGGCACGGCGCTTCGCGTGATCAAAGCGTCCGCGGGCAGGGAACTACCGGCCCGTGAGCCGACCGATGCCGCACGCGAGGAAGTTGCCTCGCGCGTGGCCGGCGCGCTAACCGGCCAGGACCGTGCCATCGAGTCGCTGGAGAGCCTGCTGAAGCGATTTCAAGACTGGGACAGCTTCCAGCGGCTCGCGCGCGATCTGGAGAAAATGCGTCGAGAACAATCCGAACTTCGCGATCGGGCAGGCAGGCAGCTCGCGGAACTCCTGGCGGCGAACGGGCCCAACACCGAGGAGAATGAGGCGCTGGAACGGCGGCGAATTGCCGAGCGTCAAAACGAGCTCGCGCGTTCCCTGCAAAACATCCAGAACCGGATGTCCGAGATGTCGCGGCAATTGCACGACCTCGATCCACGGTCCTCGGAGCTGCTGGAAACCGCACACGCGGAGGCATTGCGCAGCGGGCTGGCCGGCCAGATGCGGGTTGCCGCGGAGAGCATCGATCAGGGGCGTTGGGGAACGGCCCAGGAGGAGCAATCAGCAATACTTTCCGGACTGGACGATCTGCTGCAGCAGCTGTCTGGTCGCCCGGTCACAAGGGAATCAGGCCGCGCGCGGGAACTGGCGAATGCGTCGAGTGAGTTAGACGATCTGGCGCAGCACCAACGCGACCTGCTGGCGGAGATCAGCCGCCTGCCCTCGGATACCGGTTCCGCCGCGATCACCTCGCGGCGCGAAATAGAAAGACTGGCGCGCGAGGAGCAGGGACTGGCGGCCCGCATCGAGGCACTGGGGGAGGAACTGAGCCGATTGGGTGAGGACACCGCGGCCGACATGCTGGAGCAGGCCGTCGCGGGCGCCCGCGACGCGGCGAACGCCGCACGACGCGGCGATAGCGCCGGCGCGCGGACCGGCGCAAACGAATCGGCCAGCCAACTCGATGCGGCTCGTCAGCAACTTGCCGGCAAGCTGGTCGAAGCTCGCAAGGAACTGGCGGACAGTCTGTTGACGCGCGTCGAACGCATCGTGCGGGACGCGGCCCGGCGCGAACGAACGCTGTTGGCCCAGTTATCGGAAATCATCAAGGAATCGCCGTCCGCCACCGACCATCGGCACGCGGAGACGGTCGATGCGCGGCGGCAACAGATCCGTACCGGACAGCTCGCGATCGCAGCGGAATTCGAACGGCTGCTCACTGACAGCGACGTACCACCGGCTTTCTCGCTGGTTTTCGAGAGCCTCGCGAACGTGTCCTCCCGACTGGCGGAGTCTGTCACCCATCCCCCGCTTGATCCGCAGTCGCTGACCGCGGCCAACCGAATCGTTCGCCAATTGGAGGCGCTCCTCGAGGCTTTAACCGCCTCCCGCGCCGCGGGTACTCGCGAGGATGCCTCCGGATCAAGCCCCGGCGAACCGCCCAATGACAAGGGTGACTCCGAACCGTCGGCCGACGGCCTTGACGTCGCCCAGTTGAAACTGGTCCACTGGCTGCAACAGACTTTGCGCGATCGCACCGCCGAACTGGAATCGTGGCGGCTGAAACACGGGGATTGGACTGCCGATCAGCGCGACGAGATTGCACGCATGGCCGCCGAGCAATTGCGGATTGCGGAGTTGCTTGAGCGGTTGCGCGAAGTATCGTGGAGGAACCAGGAATGATGGTGACTCGATTGCACAACGCTTCCCCGCGCAACCACGACGGGCCGCCATGCGGCCAGCCGCCAACGTTTCCCGTGCCGCCGAATTTCCGATTGGCCGCAGCCGCGTTCGCGGTCCTCTCCGCCGTTCTGCTTCCGGTTCTTTCGCCCATGTTTGCGGTCGCGAACGAAGCGGCACCACCCGACCGTCTGGCTCAGCGCCCGCCAGAACGCCCGAGTCGGCGCGCGACCGGTGAGGCGACGGGCAAAGCCGGCGCGCGCGCCACGGACGATCTGCTGAACGATATTCCGGAGATCGATGCGCGGAAACGCACCGAGCGATCCTCGGACGCCGAGGACCAAAAGCGCGGGCGAGCCGCCGCCAAGGACGGCTCAACAGCGCCGCCGGGGCCGGGAAGGGACGAGGGCGAGGACATTGGACGTGGCAGGGCCGCTGGCGGGAGTGAGCCGCGCCGCGGCGGCCCGTCGTTGCGCGAATTGACCGACAAGATGCGGCAAGTCCAGGCACGCATCGATCGGCACGACCTCTCCTCGGCAACCCAAACCCGGCAGCGGGAGATCGTTGAAGAACTGGATCGATTGATCAGCGCGTTGGAGTCCCAGCAAGGGCAAGCTGGAGGTCGCGGCAGTCGCGCGGGCGGGAGCCCGCAACGCGACCCCGCCTCGAACGCCGACCGATCGTCGGCCGCTACCGCCGATTCGCCCGGCGATGGTGAGCAGCAGGGCGAGCCGGAACCCGGCAGCCAGAAAGGCACTCCCCGGCCGTCGGACCGCGGCGTTGCGAATGCGGAACGAAAGCAAGACGCTGATGGCGGGCCGCCGTCGAACGCGGCGCGCCAACGGATGAAGTCGGTATGGGGGCAACTCCCAGAACGGGTACGGCAACAGATGCTGAATCTGGCTCCCGATCTGTTTCTGCCAAAATACGAACGGATGATCGAGGAATATTACCAGCGACTTTCGGAATCGGAGTAGGCGCGAGCATGGGCCGGGAGACTGAACAGCGCAGGGCCTGGATGGCCCGGTCGGTGGCCATGTTGGCTGTGGGTGCGGCGGGCACGTCAAGCGATTTCTGGTCGGCGCTGCTGCGGGCTGGCGCGGGCGGAATTGGCGGCACGGTTGCCGCCGGGACGCGCATGCGCGTGGAAACGCGCGACGCGATCAAACGGGGTCTGTCTTATCTGGCGCGCATGCAAAACGACGACGGTTCATTCGCCGGCGGCTCGATGAGTCGCAATGTGGCCGTGTGCAGCCTGTCGGGCCTGGCGATGCTCTCGTCGGGCAGCGTACCGGGGCGAGGCCCGTACAGTTCCGTCCTGAAGCGAGCGCTGGCGTTCGTCCTGGATTGCGCCCAACCGAGCGGATTCATCCATCTGCCTGCCGCCGCGAGCCACGGCCCGATGTACGAGCACGGATTTGCGGCGCTGTTCCTGGCCGAAGTCTACGGCATGTCGGATCGGCCTGACCTGCGCGAACGCCTGGAAATGGCCGTCAAGCTGATCGTCGATAAGCAGAACCAGGAGGGTGGCTGGCGTTACCAGCCCGAACGCCGCGACGCCGATCTCTCCATAACGATCTGCCAGATCATGGCCCTCCGTGCCGCGCGAAACGCCGGGTTGCATGTGCCGGCGGAAACGATCGATCGCTGCGTCGAATACGTGAAACGCTGCCAGAACCCGGACGGTGGATTCAACTACATGCTGAGCGTGCCAGGCCAAAGTCGCTTTCCACGCTCGGCGGCGGGCGTCGTGGCACTGCAAAGCGCCGGGATCTACGACTCCGAGGAGATTCGCAGCGGCCTGAATTACCTGCAGCAGCATCTGCCGGGCAAGAACCGGGGCGAAGGGGACGAGTATTTTTTCTACGGGCATTATTACGCCGTTCAGGCGATGTGGCACGCTGGAGAAAACGACTGGAACGAATGGTATGCGGCGATTCAAGACCAACTGCTGCCGCGCCAACGCCCCGACGGCCAGTGGTTCGATGTCGTATCACCGGCCTACGGGACCGCAATGGCTTGCTTGATCCTGCAGACACCGATCAGCGCCTTACCGATTTTCCAAAGGTGAACCGATGGGGCGATGCGCGGAGGGGCACGGGATATTGCGGATTTGCCTGTTCATCGCCTGCCTGCTGGTCGATCGCGCAGCGATGGCCGAAGAGGGCACCCGAACGCAGTCGATCATTCTCGCCCACGATGCGACCGGCTCCTGCCGGATCGTGCGGCTGGCCGATGGCAATCAACTTGATGTCGAGATCGACGGCGTACCGCGTCGTCTGGCACTGTCGCAACTGGTGGCGTGGGGAACACGGATTCCACTGCAGTCGCGGGGGACCTTGGAACTGCGCGACGGCAGCCTGATCGCGATCGATCAGATTCCCAAGCTCGTCCGCATCGCATCGACGGAAAAGGGGTCGGGGGCGGGAGCGAGCGAAGCCGCGATGGAACTGGTCGACGGCGCGCTGTCGCCGTTGAGAATTCCGCTGCGCTGCGTTGCGGCGATTCATATGGTACTTCCGACACGCCTGGGCAGCCTCGGACAACTCGCCGACGGTGCGGCATCGGGAGGTTCGACCCGGCTCGCCTCACCCGCATCGAGTCGGGGCCATTACGAATCGGCGACCGCCAGCCCGACCACGATTGCGGGATCGCTGGAATTCCGCAATGCGGACGTTTTGTCGGGACGCTGGCTCGATCCGGAGCTGCTGCACGGCGAGGGCGGAGGCAAGGGCGGCGGAGGGGAGAGCGGCGGTGGCGAGGGTGGCGGCGCAACGGCGGTGCGCTGGCGAACGTCGTCAACGACGCTGACGGTTCCCTGGGAACGCATCGCGGCGATCCGGCTGCGGGTTCGCGGTGCCGCGGCGCGGCGCGGTAACGCATTGTTCGGCTTCCAGGACGGAACCTTGCTGGCTGTCAATCGCTGGGAGAACGACGGCGGCCCGGTGCGGCTGACACTGGCCTGCGGTGTTGAATTGTCGCTGCCTCCCGAAACATTGTGGGGCGAATGGAATTCGCTCGAGTCGCTGGACGACGAACTGCTGTATCTTTCCGACATCGAACCGCTCGCCTATCGTTGCGTGCCGTTCTTATCCCTGGAGTGGCCGCTGGGCCGCGACAGGTCGACGATCGGCGAGAACCTCACACTTCGCGGTCGCGTGATTTCCAAAGGACTGGGAATGCATGCCACGTCGCGGGTCGCTTACGATGTTTCGCAAGGCTATGCACGGTTTTCCGCCGAGCTAGCGCTTGACGGTTCCACGGACGGTTCCCTCGATGGTTCGGTCGCTGGTTCCACACGGGAGCAGGGTTCGGTGGTTTGCCGGGTTGCGATCGATGCCGGCGACGGTGAATGGACCACGCCTTATACGAGCGCCGTACTGCGCGGCGGAGGTCGGAGTGAAGCGGTTTCTATCGACATTTCCGGCGCAAGCCGACTCGCACTCATCGTGGAATCGGCCGACCGAGGTGATGTGGCGGATCGGCTCAACTGGCTGCGGGCAAGGCTGACGCGGTTGCCGAACGGTCCAGCGACCGGGCCCGCCGCGGCGCGATCCGCAGCGGCGCCGGGCGGAGAGGAGAAAACGCCATGAGCATCTGAACGTCCTGTTTCTGATCGGTTTCCTCTGCTACCTGGCGATCCGTGGCTGGTTCGAGCGGCGCACGCGCGGCAAAACCGTGGTCTGGTCCCGTGGAGGGCTGGGGAATCGATCCGTACTTTTCGTTGTCTTCCTGGGTTGCCTGCTGCTTCCTGTTGTTTACTTGATCACGCCGCTCCTGTCGTTTGCGGACTATGCGATTCCACTCTGGGTCCGTTGCTCGGGCGTGGCGGTCATGATCGCCGCGCTCGGCCTTTTCTGGCGAGCACACCGGGACCTCGACCGTAACTGGTCGGTAACTCTGGAAATTCGCGACGGGCACGAATTGGTGACGACCGGGATCTACCGCCGCATCCGACATCCGATGTACGCTGCCATCTGGTTGTTCAGCCTCGCGCAGGCGATGCTGCTCGAAAACTGGGTGGCAGGCCCCGCCGCGGTCGCGTCATTTGCGGTGCTCTATGCCCGGCGCGTGCCGCACGAGGAGCGGATGATGCGCGACTACTTCGGCGCGGCCTACGACGCTTACGCGGCCAACACCGGCAGGCTGTTTCCCAAACTGCGCATGCGGCGCTCTTGAACCCCGCAGCCCTCTTGAACCCCGAGCGCTCTTGAACCCGCGGCAGTCGCCGAACTCCGAGTGCCCGACAGAATCCCGGCCTGCCCAATCCCCCCTGACCGGGTTGCTGCCGTTGGGCCTTGTTGCGCCGGAAGTCCGGCGTTATACTTTTCCCCTTGTCGGCGTGCGGTTAATGAGCGTTTACGCGAAGGGTGTCAGGCCATGCAGGACGGAATTCATCCTCCCTATTTTGAAACGACGGTTACCTGCGGGTGTGGTAACACGTTCAAAACTCGAAGCACGAAGAAAGAACTTCGCGTCGACATCTGCCAGGCTTGCCATCCTTTTTTCACCGGCAAGTTGAAATACATCGACACGGCGGGGCGGATTGAGAAGTTTCAGAACAAATTCGCCGCCGGCAGTTATTCGAGTATCCAGCCGCCCAAAAAGAAAAAGCCGGCGAAGACACCCGCGGAATCGTAGCGGCAGCGCCCGTGGCTTCAGGAACGCCATCCCAGTCTCTGTATGAGGAGCCGGCGAGGCGTTTATGGAGCCGGGGAGAAGTGGCGCCGCGCTCGCAATGCCGCAGGAATCTCGGTTGGCTTCTCGCCGCGCGTCGCCCGCAGTAACGCGATTACGAGCGGGGGTCCGAGAAGGATGACAACGATGCGCAAGATGCTAGAGGAGAAACTGGCGCGATTCGAGGAGCTGGAACGGCAGATGACCGATCCAGCCGTGCTGGGTGATTCTTCTCGGATCGCAGCCGTAGCGCGCGAACATGGTTCGCTCTCCAAGTTGGCCTCCCGATACCGCCGGTTCAAGCAACTGGTCAATGAGATCGTCGAGACTTCGGCGATGGCGGAGGGCGACGATGTTGAGTTCCGCCAGCTGGCGGCCGAATCGCTGCCGGCGCTGAAGGCCGAACGCGAACAGCTCTGGAACGAACTGCTCGACATGACGGTCGGCGGTGAGGACGCCAACCGGACCCGCTGTGTGATGGAGATTCGCGCCGGTACGGGCGGCGAAGAAGCGGGCCTGTTCGCCGGTGATCTGTTCCGAATGTATAAGAAACACGCCGAGTCCAGAGGATGGAAGGTCGAGGTACTCGAAGCCAGCCCGACGGAACTGGGCGGGTTCAAGAACTGCGTGCTGGCATTCGAAGGTGAAGGCGTCTACCGTGAACTGCAGTACGAGAGCGGGGGGCATCGCGTACAGCGCGTGCCGGAAACCGAAGCGAAAGGGCGCGTGCACACGTCCGCCGCGACCGTAGCCGTGCTTCCGGAGCCGGAGGACGTGGAAGTCGATCTCAAACCCGACGATTACCGCAAAGACCTGTACTGCGCCAGTGGCCCAGGCGGACAGCATGTCAACAAGACCGAGTCGGCGGTGCGACTGACGCATTACGCGACGAACATCGTTGTGGAGATGCAGGACGAGCGTAGTCAGCATAAAAACTTCGCCAAAGCGTTGCGGATCCTTAAGTCGCGACTCTACGAACATTTTCGGCAGCAGGAGCATGAAAAGCGCGCTCAGGAAAGGAAGAGCCTGATCGGGTCGGGCGATCGCAGCCAGCGGATCCGCACCTACAACTTTCCGGAGAACCGGCTCACCGATCATCGGATCGGACTGACCCTGTACAAGCTGGACCAGATTATCAACGGTAACGTGCAGCCGGTCACCGATGCCTTGGTCGAATACGACCGTGCCCAGCAGCGCGATGCGATGGGAGGAATGGACTGAAACCTTGCCATGTCGCAAACCGAAACCTGGACGATAGGACGCCTGTTGACCTGGACGGCCGATTTTCTCAAACGAAACGGTTCGGAGAGCCCGCGTCTGGAGGCCGAAGTACTGCTGGCTCATGTGCGCGGCTGCCCGCGCATCGCGCTGTACACGGCGTTTGACGAGTTGGCCGGTGAGGAACTGCGATCTGCGTTCCGGGAACTGGTCAAGCGGCGCGCAACGGGGATGCCAGTGGCCTATCTGGTCGGCTATCGCGAGTTCTATTCTCTGAGTTTCCAGGTCAGTCCGGCGGTGCTGATTCCGCGTCCGGAGACGGAATTCGTGGTGATTCAGTCCCTCGATTTGCTGAAGAAGACCCATGCCGGACGGTCGCCGCTCGAAATCGCCGATGTCGGAACCGGGAGCGGCGTGATCGCGGTCTGCTTGGCGCGATCGTTGCCAAACAGCCGGGTGACGGCGATCGATCGGAGCGCGGCGGCGCTCGAAATGGCGAACGCCAACGTCCAGAAGCATGGGATGGCGACCCAGATTGTCACGCTGCATTCGGATCTGTTCGATGCCCTGCCGGCCGAGCGCCGTTTCGACCTGATCGCCAGCAACCCGCCCTATGTGAAGCAGGATGAGCTGGCGACGTTGGCGCGGGATGTGCGCGACTTCGAACCGCAGGCGGCGCTGGTCGCCGGACCGCGCGGCCTGGAGGTTCTGGAGGCGCTGGTTCGGCAAGCCACGACACGCCTCGAACCTGGCGGCTGGCTGGTCGTCGAGATTCACCCCTGCCTGGAAACCGAGGTCCGCCAACTGTTCGGCGAATCATGCAACTGGAGTTCGCTCGCGACAACCCGCGATCTGGCGGGGCATCCGCGGGTCATGTCGGCGCGTTGGCGAGCGTAACCGGTAACTGCCGGGCCTGGATTTTGGCGTGCAGAGGTTCCACCAGCCGATACGCGGTACCGTCGTGCATGCTCGTGCGATTGCGACCATGCCGCTTGGCGGTCAACAGCGCTTTGCGCAACTCCGCCAGCAGTACCGTCGCCTGGTGCTCCTTGGCCGGCGCAACCGCGCAGCTGACCGAGAGGACACATTCTTCGGCCGGCAGTGCCGGTGGACTTCGCTCAACAGGTGCCATGCTTCATTGCGGCTGGTGAACATCTCATCGGTCGGGTTTTCGGCGGCGGCGCCGACTTCCAAGGCGACGTCAAGTAACACATCGGCCAGTTCGCGCGCGATCGACTGTTCCGCTTCGGTCGCCTCGGTACGCCGCATCATCGCCTGAGCCACACGCAGCTGGTGCGTCGACCAATGGGCATTGCAGCTTCGGATCCGCTCGATCATCTCCGTAAACTGGTCGGAGGACGCACTTTCGCCGCGGGATCGCAGGTCGCATTCGATCCGACCCAGGCTGTGCCGGAACGCCGCCAGATCCTTTGACAAATTCCGCATCACCTCGGACAACGGTAACGCGGCGATCGACCGGCATGCGTCGTCGTCGACGGGGCTCAGAAAGAATTACTCTTGCGGAAGCGAAGGTTCCACCGAGGCGGTCTCGAATTCGGCCAGTTCGGCCGCGTTCATTTCCGCCATCGCGGCGTCGGTAATTGGGAGGCGAAATCGAAAATCGGGCAACGGCAATCGCCCGTGGCGTCGCGGCGTCAACTGGCACGGCATCTGAAACGCGGTCGGATCCAGCGCGGCGCCCAGTGCAGATAGGCTGCCAACGCAAACCCCAATCCGAAGTTAAACAATGCGACCAGTGTTAACCAGAAATTCACAACGCGAGCCTTTGTTCCCTTTTGCCAGCCAACAAGGCGTGCCCGGGTACGCCACGCAAGATTACGTCACCGTCTGCTCATCGCCAGGCGCGGGGCGAGCGAGAGTCGCGGGGCAGGGGAGATCAGGTGGGCGAGAACGGTTATTCCGATTGTGCCGTCGATTCGGCCGCCTGCCGAATCAACATCGCTCGCAATCGAGCGTCGATCGCCTGCATCAACGGATCCGATCGACAGTCTCGATCTCGTTCGGGTGAGACCACAAGCGACTCGTCGACCTCCAGGATGACGTGCAAATTGCCCAGGACCGACGCGCGCTGATTGAAGTCCTCGTCGAAACGCTCCAGGACTTCAACGACACGCTCGGCCGATGGCTGACCGCGTAGATATTGGGGCGGATAACTGGCGACCGACTGGGCCAGCTGCAGATCGGACAGAACGCGCCAGCGTCGCGCATGTTCCGCGGGAGCCAGGGTTCCTTGAACCATTTCCGGCATGATCATCATTCGCAGATTCTTCACGCGTCCATTGACCGAACCTGTCTGCGGTTTTCCCAGCCATTCCACTTCGCCCGGCAGCAATAACCGGTCGATCAGCTTCTGCATCCGTTCGCGCAACGAACCGGATTGGGGTTCGCCGAAATACTCGACTTCCTTCAACACCAGCAGCGCGGTGCCGATTTTCGCGACCCGTTCGACCAGTGGAAGCCGACGTTGTGACTGCCAGGACAAGCGCGACTCCAGTTCGTCCAGCAGTGCTTCGGCGGCCGGCAGATAGTCGCCGCGCAGCACGTAGCGGATACCGACCGGATGAACGACCACTTTGCCGCTCGAAGCGGCCTTGGCCCGTCGCTTGGCGGCGACACGGGCGACAAAAGCCACGCCGTCCAACAATGCATGCAGGTAATCGTTGGTGTGCGACGTTGTTCCCTCGGGAAATATAATCAGCGGCCTTTTGGCCGAAACCAGAATCTCGATGGCCGTATCGATCGCCTGACGGTCGATTCCCTCGCGGTAGACGCTGAATCCACCCATCATGCGAATCGCCCAGCCTGACCAGCGATTCTGGTTGAACAGATGCCAACTGGCCATGGCGAATACATTGGTGCGGGCCGCTCGGGCCAGGAACCCCATGACGAGCGGATCGGCGGTCCGGCAATGGTTGGGCGTCAACAATACGCCATGCCCCGCATCGATCGATGCACGCAACCGCTCCACATGGCGGCATTCATGGCTTACCACTTTTTCCGCGCGGCGCAGATAGATGCCGTACAGGTTCAGACGTTGAAAGACCGACGGCCACCACGTTCCGGCGTGCGGCGGGACAAACCGGTACGGCTTTTCAATGATGATCTTCTGCATCGACGCCTGCGATCCAGATCGACGCGATCAGGGCAGTTCGCGAATGCGCAAATCTTTGAATTCGACCGGCGAGCCCTCCGATTCCAAGGAAAGGTAGCCGCTGCGGGGCTCGCAGTTGGTGCCTCCGGAAACTTCTTCGCCGTTCACCCACAACCGCACTTCACCGTTGATGGCCCGGACATAGTAATGATTCCACTGCCCGACACCTTTGGTGAGGTTCTTGCGAGGAAAACTGCGGCTGCCGTCGGGAGAGACCGGAGCGAACGGTTTCATTTTCATCTTTCCGACGGGAAAGACATCGCCGTGGGTTGTAAACCAATCCGCTTTCTTACCCGACGACTTTTCATACGATTCGGTATACCCCAGATCGAGAACCTGCACCTCGACACCGTGCGGCAAACCGCCCGGTTTTAATCCCTGCAGGGAATCCTCCATCGTCCAGACAAAAACACCCGAATTTCCCGCGGCACGCATATGGCGCCATTGCACGACCAATTCAAAATTGATCAGCGAAAATTTGGTCCGCATCACTCCGACCGGTTGGCCGGTGCAATAAATCACGCCGTCCTTCCAGGACCAGGTGCCAGGATCGCAATTGACGTTCACGAAATCCGATTCCGCCAGGGCCCGCCAGCCGGGCCCGGTGCCGTCGACAAATGCGCGAGGCAACATCGGCTCGTCCGCCACCACGGTGCAGGCCGTCTGCAGCAGCACCACGACCGCCGTTAACCGCAGCATCGCGAGGAACTGGGGCGAGAAGGAGGAGTCGAGTGGTAACAGACCGCGCGGAGATGGTAGGTTTGTGGTTTTCATAACCGCAAAGTTTAGCAGCGCAAAACGTCGACGCAACCGTCGCGGCGACAGTTTTGAAGGACAGCCGTCCGAAGCGATACCTGGGAGTCTCGAATATGAGCGATTCTCGTCCCAAACCGACCAGAACCAATCTCATCGAACCACCGCGCGGATGGGTGATCTGCGGATTCGCGTTCCTGTTCACGACGTTGGCGATCGGTAACGCACGTCTGACCGCCGCCGCGCCGCCAAGCATCGCCGCATTTCGTGCGAAGCCAGCCGGGGACACGGGGGCGGCGGCAGACGAGGCCCGCCGTCTGCGCGTGATCGTGGAAACCGATGCCGGTGGTGACCCGGACGATGAACAATCGCTGGTGCGATTTCTGGTCTATGCCAACGAGTTTGACGTCGAGGGAATTATCGTCAACCGCCACGCAGCGCGCGACGGGGAAAATCTGAACAGGGAACGCACTGGGCTCGGAATCGTTCAGCGCATGGTGCGAGCCTACGGAACCTGCGCGGATCGACTGCGGCAACACGATACGCGGTACCCAACCGGTGACGCAATGTTGGGCAAGGTCGTCAGCGGCACCCAGGACAGCGAACAGGGAATGCGTCTGGTGATCTCCGCCGTCGACCGAGCTGATCCGCGCCCGATCTGGTACCTGAATTGGGGAACGATCGACGGCACCGACCCCAGCGCGTTGCTCCGCGCGCTGGATTGGGTGCGCGCCAATCGAACCAGCGAGGACTACGCGCGCTTCAAGTCGCGCGTCTTTCTCAGCAGCGATGATCAGTTTGGCGGCCACACCTATGCAATCGACCCGCCATTTCCACTTTGGGTCGATACGTTTCGACCGGAACTCGATCGGCGGCGCTGGTACCATCGATTTTCGGCGATTACCGCCGACGCAGGTGGCTTCGATCTGGAACGCGATGTGCGTACCAATCACGGCCCCCTGGGCGAACTCTATCCCACCAACACCACGCATCGCCAGAAAGAAGGCGACTCCATGACGTTTCTCTACCTGGTGCCGACCGGAATGAACGATCCGTTGCAGCCGACCTGGGGCAGTTGGGCGGGTCGTTACGGCAGGCGGCCCGAAGCCGGCTCCCGTCCCTACTACTTTGCGAACCAGGCCGACGCCTGGCGCGGCAGAATGCACCGCGAAAACAGCCTGGCTCGCTGGGCGGCCGACCTGCAGAACGACTTTCGCGCGCGAATGGACTGGTGCGTGAACGACCGTTCGCAAGCCAACCACCCTCCGCGCGTCGTCGTGCTCGGACCCCCGCTTCGCGACGTGCGGCCGGGACAGCGGGTGGAACTGGACGCCCGCCAGTCCACCGATCCTGACGGGGATGTTTGCCATTGGAGTTGGGAGTATTATCCCGAGCCGGGAACGCTCCAAGCCGATCTTGGGATCGAAGGGGCGGATCGGCCGACCGCCAGCGTGACCGTTCCGAGCGTGCAACACGCCGCCGACGCGCATCTGATCTGCACCGTGCGCGATACCGGTTCGCCTCCGTTAGCGCGTTACGCCCGAGTGATCCTGCGGATTCGTCCTTGAAGCGGACGATCCGGCGGCGGTACTGACCGCCGCCGGTACCGCCGTCCGCGCCGATCGAATCGTGGACGGGCGTCCGCCTACCGGACCGGCTCCGAAGTAATCACCGGCGGAATGAAAGCCGCGGAGGCGTCGACGACTTCGTCGCGAGGAAGTTCCGTTACACATTCCTGGCAGCGATTGCAACAGGGAACTTTGTGCACGACCTGTTCGACGACACACTTCCAGCGCGACGTTTCACCACAAACGATCTCTTTCTTGTACAGCACCTTCTTGTACTTCACGCAGTCTTTGCATTCCGGGCAGCCCTCGCAGGCCAGGAATCGCGGCAATTTCTGCTCGCAATACGGCACTTCGCGGCACTCGTAGACCGTCTTCTTGATCGGCTTTTTCTCCTCGACCAGCCGGCAACGGTGTGTGACGACCTCGCGATAGCAGACACCGTCGCGGGCCGAACAGTGAGGGCAGGGGATCGAAACCACCTCATCCGCCGACTGAATAGCGGGTACCGGCAGTGTTGTTGCGCACAGGAACAGCATAAAGAGGCGGTAGGGGAATTTCATGATGGTGTATCCAGCAAGAGTCTCAGGAAGTTCGAGTTTCAATCGGGTAATCCACAAACAGCTTAGAAGTCGTGGGCGAATCGCATGCCCCAACCTTGGATCCAGCCATCGCCCGCCGCGGGAGCATCCCGGTACGTAGCGATGTAATTGAATTGCATTCTCATGTTCGGATTCAGGAACCAGTTCAACCCCAACGTGGCGTTATGCAGGATACCGCCGTTCAATCCCAGATCGTTGAGGTCGAGATAGTCATAGCGGGCTCCAACCTGCCAGGCGCCCGTGCCAAAGCAGCGGCAATTCGCGTCATCCCGCACCAGGAAGAAATTCTCCGTCGGTTTGACCCGTTCGAAGACTCCCGTTTTCTTGTTGTAGTGGTCGTGATCTGCCGTCAGGAATTTCAGGATCTGGACATATCCACCGTGGTAAACGGCCGTCCCCACCGGGGCCCCCGCGAACGTCGTACGCGCATCCTGGTAGCCGCTGACGAGATATTCCGCCTGCAGAGTCCACGGTCCGTAGACCGCCGCGATTTCCGAGTTCACCTGCTGCAGATCGTCACCGAAGAGCGTGATCGAGGCGGGAATCGACCAGTTGACGGAAAGGCCGGTACGAATCGCGTCACGCGTACGGAATGGCAAGATCCTGCCGTCGACACCCGCTTGCGAAACTCCGGTCGCCTGTTTGCCCGAAACACCGACGTGCAACAGCCCTTCCCCTTCATTCACATACCATAACAGCCGGGTCACACGACCAACCACCGAATAGTCGCCATCGCCCGTATTGAACGCGAAGACGCTGTTGCAAGGCTTATACAGCCCCAGCTGCCAGACTCCCAGTTCGTCCGGTCCGTACGTGTTGAATACCGAGATGCCCGGGGCAAACCCGTTGAATGCCCCTCCGTAAAACGTGTCTTGATTATACGAACGTTCCATGAAGGGCAGGAAACGGCTGCTGACAAGGTGCTCAAAACCGATCGCTTCTTTTTGATTACCGATCCGCAGATTGCCGACGATCGGCAGTTCCTTGAAAGTCCACCAGAGGTCGGTCGGCGCAGTGACAGCCTCATCGAAAAATCCCGGATTGGTCGGCGAGCCGGGTTGGTTGCGGACCCTCACGGAGTTCACGAAATCGTATTCGGCAGCCCAGTCGATCAGTTCGTACATCGTGCCGTCAACTCGTAAGCGGGCGCGCCGAAAATCGGCGCCGTCTCCATAGGGCGTGTTGATATTGCTGTTGACGCTCCGATCCACGCTGAACCAGCCAACGTCGAGCTGGGTCCGTCCACCGACATGCACGCGAAAATCTCTGTTTTTGCTGCTCAATTCCAGGCCGTTGTTCCATTGGGCCGACATCGACAGTTCGCTGCCGACGGCATATCCCTCCTGCTTCCGCAATTCCTCCTCCGCCTGCTTGCGGGCCTCCTGGTCCTTGAAATACTTTTCGATCGCAGCCTGGATGCGAGGGTCGGATGGTTCGTCGAGCATCGCCGTGAACTCCTGTCGGTCGAGGTCCCCCTCGGTGGCGGGCAGTCGGCTGATGACTCCCGAACGCAGTTCAGCGTTCTGCCGTTCCAGGCTTTCGATTCGCTGACGAATCTGCCATGGTTCCTCTTTGTGGGACGGATGCTGCGCCGGCGCACGTCCTGCGGTTGTCAACGTGATCAGCAATGCGAGACAAACAATGGGGCGGGTACGCATGGTGGCACCTGGAGTCGAAAAGAAATCAAGGAGCGAACCGACGTGGGATTCGTTCCGACTGCCGGATAACGAGGATGGGCCGGATTATTGCATCGTATCGGTGCTCACCGTTCCACAGATTAATACGGTTTTATTATGTTTAGGAATCGTCGCAGTCGTCGCGTAACTGCTGGAAAGAACCACCGTCTGTACCAGTCGTGCGGCCGTCGCGCGCGGTGTAACCGTCAAAGTCTGCCTTGCCGGCAGGAACCCGCGATCCGGTAAACGGCGGCTCGTCCGGAGGTCGATCGAAAAAAATTCGTGGCTGGTAACACCCTGCTCGAAACCGCTTCGCGTCAGCTCCAGTGCCCCTGCGAACTCTCGTGGGGGCGGCGTGCTTCGCGGAGTAGCTGGCAGAGTTCCTCCAGCTTCGCGGAGGAAAGATGCCCCAGTTGCCGGCGGTGGCACTCCTGGAGCGAACCGGCGATTTCATCCAGTAATCGAATGCCCGCCGCGGTAATGCGCACCTCGACGACGCGTCGATTGCTAGCCGGCCGATCGCGCTGAATCCACTGCCGGGCCTCCAGTTTGTCGAGCAGGCGGGTGATGTCGGGAGCGCGTGAAACCAGCCGGTCCGCAAGCCGCAAGGTCGGTATCGATTCCGGGTGCGCGGCACGCAGCAACCGCAGCGCGTTGTACTGCTGCGGCGTAAGCTCGAACTTCGCGAACAGTTCGTCCTCCAGCACCCGCAGCCGATCGTAAGTCCTCCAGACGTTCAGGAAAACCTCCTGTTCCAGGGAGTCAAAACGCGCTGCGGAATCGTCGGGTCGGCGGCGGCGGCGGGACGGCATGCCTCGTAAGATATTCCCGCAGCGAATGGTTGTCCACATAACCATCAAGCCACGCGGTCACAATCCCCAAATAAATAAATAAATAAACGATGACCTCCGCTTGCACCAAATCGCGCCATCAACCTACGATCTATCCCTGTTCCCTGTTCCCCGTTCCCCGCCATGACACTCGATCGACGCCAATTCACCGGACTCACTGCCGCAGCGGCGATGGTCGTTCCGCAAACCGGCGATGCCGCCGAGCTACGCGCGGATCCTGGGCCGCTGCTGATCGCAACCTGGCCTTTTGGGCTGGCCGCCTGCAAGCAGTCGCTGGCGACGCTGCGGAAGGGAGAGGGAATACTTGACGCCGTCGAGCAGGGGATTCGGGTCACGGAAGCCGACCCGGCAGTCGATTCGGTGGGCGTTGGGGGAGCACCGAACGCCGCGGGGGTGGTGCAGCTCGACGCATGTATCATGGATGGTCCGTCGCGCCGCGCAGGAAGTGTGGCGGGGCTGGAAGGCTACCCGCACCCGATTTCCGTGGCGCGGCGCGTGATGCAGCGTACAAAACATGTGATGCTGGTCGGCGCGGGGGCCGCTCAATTCGCCGCCGAGCAGGGATTTGCCACGCAACAGCTGCTGACCGACGCGCAGCGGCAACGTTGGCTGGAGTGGAAAGCCAGGCAACCACTGCCCAAGCCGGCGGCAATTCCGAATCACGATACGATCGCGTTGTTGGGGGTCGATGCCGAAGGGCGAATGGCGGGCGGTTGTTCGACAAGCGGGTTGGCGTACAAGCTGCCGGGACGCGTCGGCGACAGTCCTTTGATTGGCGGCGGGCTTTACGTCGACGGCGACGTGGGAGCCGCCGGCGCGACCGGGATCGGCGAGAATATCCTGCGATACTGTGGCAGCTTCCTGATCGTGGAATTCATGCGATCGGGACTGGATCCCACGGCGGCGTGCCGCAAGGCTGTCGAACGGATCGTTCAAGGCGAACGCCGCCCGGCAGCCGACCTGAGCGTGAATTTCGTGGCGCTCGATCGCCGCGGCCGATTCGGCGCGGCGGGAACCGATCAAGGTTTCCGCTACGCCGTCGTCACCAAGGACCGGGCCGAGATCATGCAGCCGGTCCTGGTCGAAACTTGAACGATGTGTGCAACGGGTGAGGGTAATCCCGAACCCCATCGTTCGAAGGTTTTCCCTTTCTCGGTCACTTGGGCACGGGCTCGGGACTACCCTCACCCGTTCCCCGTTCCCTCCGTTCCCTCTAAGCTGTAGCTGTTCCAAACTCGAAGAGGGCGACGGATGCCGATAGCCAGAGAGTTTCTCGCGTGGGATCGACCGGCGTTGGCGGGTGCCGTTGATTACCTACTCAACCGTTATCGGGTCGGCTCGATCTGGGATCTGCGTCAGGTGGTCGTGGCATTGCCCGGTGCGCGAGCGGGACGGCGGCTGCTGGAGTTACTGGTGGACCGGGCCGACGAGTCGGGGTGCAGGCTCGTACCGCCCATCATCACGACGGCGGGCAAGGTACCGGAACTGCTGTATCACCCACAGCGGCCGTTTGCATCCGAGGTGGTGCAGCAGCTTGCCTGGCTACAGGCGATCCGGGGATTACCGATCGAGCGGCTGGAGCCGGTCGTACCGTACCCTCCACCGCCGACCGATTTTGAAAAATGGGCGGCGCTGGCGAGTCTCCTGTCGCGGCAGCACAGGGAGCTTGCCGGGGATCGGCTCGACTTTCAAAAGCTCGCGGAACTTGACTGGGACGTCGGCGCGGTCTGGGAACGGCGGCGTTGGCAGGTATTGTCCGAAATACAATCGGCCTATTTGCGATTGTTGGACAGCATCGGTTGCTGGGACTTGCAGACGGCGCGCCTTGTGGCGATTGAGCGTGGCGAATGCCGGACGGATTGCGACATCGTGCTGATCGGCACCAGCGACCTGAATCGCACGATTCGCCAGATGTTGGACGATGTGGCGGACCGCGTCACGACACTGATCCATGCTCCACGGGAATGGGCCGACCGATTCGACGCGCATGGTTGCGTGGAGCCAGCGGCTTGGAGCACTGCCGAGATCGATCTGCGATCGTCGCAGGTGGAAGTCGTGGACGGGCCTGCTGACCAGGCGGCGGTGGTGGTCGAGTATCTCGCGGGCTTGGGTCCGCGGCATGGCCGCGACGAAGTCACGATCGGCATCTTGGACGACACCTTGGTGCCGCAATTGCAGCGGCAGTTGGGGGCGGCGGGATTGCCGACGCGATGGGTTGTTGGCCGGACGATGGCGATGATGGCGCCATTCCAGCTTCTGGCGGTGGCCGCGGATTTCCTGAGCGACGATCGTTTTGCGGCGTTTGCCTCGCTGGTTCGACATCCGGACGTGGGAGATTTTCTGGGCCGAAGCGGGGTACCGGGCGATTGGTTGACACGGGTCGACATGTATTATGCCGAGCGACTTCCGCAGCGGCTGGGGAGTTGGGGGCGAGGCAATCACGGCGAGGACGTGGTGCAGCAGGTTTATGACCGGATGAAGCAGTGGCTGGCACCGTTGCAGGGACCGGCGCGCTCGCTGCGCGATTGGTCGCAGCCATTACAGA
The DNA here is from genome assembly GCA_016872775.1 of Planctomycetota bacterium. Lineage (GTDB taxonomy): Bacteria > Planctomycetota > Planctomycetia > Pirellulales > Pirellulaceae > VGZA01. Next base: position 274,374 of record VGZA01000001.1, read on the forward strand.
CGGTACTCGAGACAATCTATAGCGGGGTCGATGCGTCGCGCTCGACGGAAGCAGGCCATTACCTGCTGGCGGCATGCGGCGCGGTGCGAACGATGCTGTTGCAGTTTTCCACAATGCCGCCCGTCCTTGCGGCGGTCCTGAGTGCGCCGGAGGCAATTGCGTACCTGTTACGCAATCTGGAGTCGCAGGAAATTCCGCCACTTCCAGCGCCGGATTCGGTCGAAATGCTTGGCTGGCTGGAGCTGCCGTTGGACGATGCGCCGGTGACGATCATCACTTCGTTGAACGAGGGGGCAGTGCCTGAATCACTGAACAGCGACCTGTTTCTCCCCAACCAGTTGCGTGTCCGACTCGGGTTACTCGACAATGCGCGCCGCTACGCGCGCGACGCCTATGCGCTCAGCGCCATCCTGAGTCCCGGTCGAGTGGCGAAGGTGGTCACGGGGCGCCGCGATGCGGACGGCAACCCGCGTATTCCCGGTCGGTTGTTGTTCGCAACGCGACCGGAAGAAGCGGTGGAGCGAGCGCGGCGATGGTTCGCTCCGCCGGTTGCGCGCCCGCCGCTGGCCGCCCCGACCGTTCGCAATCGTTCCACGTTCGTGGTGCCTCGTCCCGCCCAGGACTCCGCGACTGTCTCGCGTTTGAGCGTCACTGCGTTCCGCAATTATCTCGCTTGTCCGTTCCGTTTCTATTTGCGCAACATTTTGCGGTTGCGAGCACTGGATGATTCGGCGGAGGAACTCGACGGGGCAATGTTCGGGACGATGGTGCACGAGGTGCTGCGAATTTTCGGAACGAGCGAGCATCGCAATGCGACCGACGTCGAGCGGATTCGCGCCGTGCTGCATGACAGCCTGGACGATGTCTGCCGGCGGTACCTCGCCGATCAGCAGTTGGCGCCGATCCAGCTGCAGATTACCCAGATGCGGCTTCGACTGGATGCATTCGCCCAATGGCAAGCAGAATGGGCGCGCAGCGGTTGGACAATCCAGCACGTGGAAATGTGGGGCGAAGGCAATCCGCTGAAGATCGAAGTCGGCGGAGAATCGGTCATCGTCGACGGCCGCATCGATCGCGTCGATTGGCATGAGCACGATCGACGCTGGATGCTGCTTGACTACAAGACCAGCGACACGGCGATGACCCCGGAAAAGGTCCATCGACAGGGCGACGATTGGGTTGACCTGCAGCTGCCGCTCTATCACCAACTGACGCGTGCTTTATCCTGGACCGAACCTGTCGATCTGGGCTATCTGGTGCTGCCGAAGGACCTGCAGTCGGTTGGCTTGCTAAAGGCAAAGTGGAATTCAGAGGAACTCAAGGCGGCCCAGGAAGTTGCCAGGAACGTGGTGCAGCGAATTCTCAACCGCGAGTTCTGGCCGCCGACATCCCCCGCCCCGTTGCTGCTTCCGGAATTTGACCGCATCTGTCAGGAACGCACGCTCGATCGGAATCTCGGCGAGGAGCCATCCCCGGCCTGCGCGGCGGTCGATGCGCGGCCGCCCGCCAAGGATGGGGAAGGGAGGGCCGGCTGATGTCTGCGTTTCGTCCCTTGATCATTCGAGCGTCCGCGGGAACGGGCAAGACATTTCAGTTGTCCAACCGCTATTTGTACCTGCTGTTCCGTGGCGTGGGTCCCGAGACGATCCTGGCGACCACTTTCACGCGCAAAGCCGCCGGGGAAATCCTCGACCGGGTTGTCGAGCGGTTGGCCCAAGCGGCCGCGACGGACGAATCGGCTGCGGCTCTGGCGGAGCAACTCAAAGACGCGTCGGTAACTCGCGCGCGGTGTGTCGAAATGTTGATCGCAATGTTGCGCAACCTGCATCGGCTGCGCATCAGCACGATGGACAGTCTGTTCGCGCATCTGGCCACCAGCCACTCGCTCGAACTCGGATTGCCGCCCGGTTGGGAAATCCTGGACGACATCCCCAACGCTCAACTGCGTCGCCGGGCGGTGGAGCAACTGCTGCGGGACGATCCCGACCGCGACATCGCCCGGCTATTGCACTTGATGGCGCAGGGCGATGTGAACCGCTCGGTCAGTCAGTTATTGCAGGACACGGTCCGCGAGCTGTACGCGGTCTTCCTGGAAACCGAAGCGGAGGCATGGAATCAGTTCCCGGCCTGGTCCGCGCTCTCCGCGGAGGAACTCGATCGAGTCGTCGAGTCATTGCAGGCGGAATCGTACGACCGGGACAGCCGCATGACGAAGGCGCGGAACGAGGATCTGGTCCGATTCCGTGAGGAGGATTGGGAAGCGTTCATCGGCAAGGGGCTGGCGGCCAAGGTCATCGACGGCGATCCGCGGTACCACAAAAAGCCGATCCCAGAGTCGTCGGTCGAACTTTACGGATTACTAATCCGGCATGCGCGGGGCTTGGTCGTCGGCCGGCTGTCGGCGCAGACGAAGGCAACGTATGACATGCTGGCCCGGTTCCACAAAATATTTGTGGCGTTGAAATTGGACGAGGGGCGACTGCGGTTCGAGGACGTGACGCGGATTCTGGCGCAGGGTTTGAGTGACTCGAATGCCCTCGCGGGCTTCGATTTCCGCCTGGACGCGAGCGTCGCTCATGTGCTGCTCGACGAATTCCAGGACACTTCGCTGCCTCAATGGCAGGCGATTCGACCGTTCGCCGCGCGCGCCGTAATCAACTCGGACGATTCACCGCGCTCGGCGACGGCCGCTGGCGGAGCGGGACCAGCCGAGGCAACATCCGAGCCGCCGCGTGGTTCCTTTTTCTGCGTCGGCGATGAGAAGCAGGCGATCTATGCCTGGCGGGGTGGCCGGGCGGAGATCTTCGCGGCCTTGGAAAGCGAGATCCCCGGGGTCGATCGAGCGACCTTGGCGGAGAGTTTCCGTTCGGCTCCGGCGGTCATCGAGACGGTAAATCGCGTTTTTGAACGGCTCCCGCGGCACAACCACCTGGAGCGATTCGAGTCGCACGTGCGGACCTGGTGCGAAGCGGTACCGCGACACACGACCGCGCATCGGGATCGCGCCGGCTACGTGACCCTGGAGTCGGCCCCGCGCGCCGACGAGTCCACGTTCCAGGTCGCACGGACTCTAGCCCATGCCGCGGATCGTATCGCTTCCCTGGTGGCGGCGTCGCCCGGACGATCGGTCGGCGTCCTGGCGCGCAAGAACGAAGCCGTGGCGCGCTTAATTTACGAATTGCGACAACGGGGCGTCGCCGCCAGCGAGGAGGGCGGCAATCCGCTCACCGACTCCGTCGCCGTTCAGACAATCCTGTCGTTGCTGCATCTCGCAGACCACCCGGGAGACACGGTGTCGCGGTTTCATCTGGCGCATTCGCCGCTGGGGCCGATCCTGAAGTTCACCGATCATCAGGACAACGCAGGAGCCGCGCGGCTCGCAATCCATGTTCGCCGCTCGCTGCTCGAGCAGGGATACGGTCCGACGATCGCGCGATGGACGAGCGAACTGCGGCCCCAGTTAGGTCCACGTGACTACCAGCGCATGGAGCAACTTGTCGAACTGGCGTACGGCTACCAGTCCGCGGCAACACTGCGAACGACAGAATTCGTTCGCCACATTGAAAGCGAACGGGTCGCCGATCCCCTGGTCGCCCCGGTTCGCGTGATGACCGTGCATCAGTCCAAGGGGCTGCAGTTCGACATCGTCGTACTCCCCGACCTCGACAGTTCGGCGACCGGACAACCAGCGACCTTCGTGACGCATCAGTCACACCCCACGAAGCCGGTCGATCGGGTTTGCCTCTACCGCAACGCCTCCGTCCAAAAACTGCTGCCGCATGACATCCGTGAGATGTTCGAGGAAGAGGACCGCAAGCAGATCAGCGAATCGCTGTGCGTGCTGTATGTCGCCATTACGCGCGCGATCCACGCGTTACATATGGTGATCGCTCCCTCCAAAAACTCGGAAACGAACCTGCCACGTTCCCATGCGGGCTTTCTTCGCGCTGCGCTCATCGAATCGGGGCTGGCGCCACCCGGTGAATTGCTGTACCAGGAGGGGGATCCGGACTGGCACAAGCGCACGGTGGTTCCGCCACAAACGATCCTCGTGCCGCAGGCGCGCCCGGAGATCACTCTCCGGCCGCTCCCCGACCATCGTCGGCGCGGGAGAGAGCGAACCGCGCCCTCCGGACTGGAATCGGGCGACCAGCAGGCGGTCGTCGATGCGCTGCGGACCGGCAACGCTTCCGGACGCCAATTCGGAACTCTTATCCACGCATGGTTCGAACAAATCGGCTGGTTGCCCAATGACCTTCCGACCGATGGCCAACTGCGCCGTATTGCGGAAGAACAAGAAGCGAGCGAGTTGAATGTCGAGGATTGCCTGCGGCGTTTTCAGCAGTTTCTGGGAAGCCCGTCCACGACAAAACTGCTGACGAAAAGCGACTACCTCACGGGGTTCGCCCAACGCGCATTGGATTCAGCGATCCAAGCGGCGGAGTTACGCGTCGATGTCGAACGCGAATATCCGTTCGCGGTGCAACAGGAAAATCAACTGCTGACCGGATTCGTGGATCGCTTGTTGTTAATCTATCAGGGCAATCGCCTGCTGGCGGCCGACATCGTCGACTACAAGACCGACACGATCGACCCGTCCGACCCGCGTGCCTTGCAGGCGGCAAAGGAGAGATACCGGCCCCAGCAGCAAGCATATCGCAGCGCGATCGCGCAAGTTTTCCAGTTGCCCACGACCCAGGTCCACGCAAGCCTGTTGTTCGTCACCGCCGGCGTCGAGGTGCCGATCGCCTGAGGTAGGCTGGGTCGGTCGACGCTTCCGGAGGCCCCAACTACAGAAATCGCTGCGGCGAGAATGGGCCAGCGTCGATGTGCGTCGATTGGCCGGCCATCAGTTCCGCGATGAGCTTGCCGGTCGCTGTTGCCAGGCTCATTCCGAGCATGTTGTGCCCCGTCGCGAGATAGGCGTTCGCCAGCCTTGGCGTTCGCCCGATGATCGGTAAACTGTCCCAGGTCATCGGACGCCAGCCGTACCAGGTTTGAAGTTCGCCGGTCGGCGAAGACGCCGTGAGATAGTGCGAGGCCGAATCGCGCAGCTGCTGGATCCGATGAGCGGGGATGCTGCTGTCGAATCCGGCGAATTCCATCATCGACCCCAGGCGGTAACCCTGTTCGAAAGGCGAGACTCCGACACGGTGCTCGGGGAATAACATCGGATAGAGCGGGCATGGCGTGGGACGCGACATTGTTACCGAATAGCCTTTGCCCTGTTCGATCGGGATCGGACATTCCAGTTCCGTCGACAGCCGCGAACTCCAGGCACCTGTGGCGATCACGAAGCGGTCCGCTGTCATGGCCCCCTGCGAAGTGACGATGCGCGCGATACGGCCGTTCGACTTTTCCAGACGCTGTAATTCACATCGCTCCAGGAATGTCACTCCCCGTTCTTTGAGCCGCTTTGACCAGCTTGCGTTAAGCAGATCGGGGCGGAGCGACGTGTCGTTCGCGTAGTGAAAGGCTCCGGCCAATCCGGCCTTTAACGCCGGATCGAATTGAATCAGATCGCGCCCTTCGATACGCCGGGCAATCACGCCGAAATGGTCCGTCAACAGCCGATCCGTTTTTGCGAATTCCTCCATCCCATGCTCCGTCCGCAGGACATAAAGCAGGCCGGTCTCTTTCCACTCGCACTGGAAACGTTCCTCGGCGATCAACCGTTTGTATTCCCGCATCGAGGCGTCGAGAATCGCTTGAAGATGCCGGCCGGCGGCGAGCATTTGACGTTGATTGCAACGGCTGGCAAATTGCCACATCCATTTCAGTAACGCCGGGCTGAAGCGTGGCTTCACGCGAAAAGCGGCGTGGGGATTGAACAGTGATTTCAGAGCGGTGCCAATCGCTCCCGGTTCCGTCAGCGGCATGACATGGCTGGGGCAAATGTAGCCACAATTACCGTACGAGCATGCGCCGCCGATCGTACCTTGATCGATCACCGTCACTTGCAGACCGGCCGCATTCAGGTAATGGGCACAGGCGATCCCGATGATACCCGATCCAACGACGATCACGTCAGGCTGTCTGGAGGAGGTCACGAGCCGCTCCCAAAAGCGATGCCATTGCGAAAGGGATCGTCCGGTTGCTGAATCAAGTTCGCCTCGGCGCACACGTAAGCACGCCCCGACACCGTGGGGATAATCCGGCCGTTTTCGTCGTGGCGATACGAGGCGGAAAAGCGACTGCCGATAATGCTCTCCTGGACCCAGGACGCGCCCGGTTCGAGTTTGCCATCGGCGGCAAGGCAGGCGAGTTTCGCGCTGGTACCGGTTCCGCAAGGCGAGCGATCGAAAGCGCCGCCGGGACAATAGACAAAGTTGCGGCTGTTCGCTGCCGCCGACTGCGCCGGGCCGAAGAATTCGACGTGGTCGATTTCCGCGTCATCGATTCCCGTAATCCGCTGCTGTCGCAAGGCGATCCGAATTTGATGGGCCGCATCGTTCAAAGCACGGATGTTGTCGGCGGTCAGTGGAAACGGTGATTCCTCAACAAGAAAGAACCAATTCCCTCCCCAGGCAATGTCGCCGAAAACGGTGCCAAAGGGCGCAACCTGGACAGCCACGCGCGAGCGATAGCGGAAACTGGGCACATTTTCGATGGCGACTTCGTTCGGGGAGAGCAACCTCACCTCGACGATGCCCACCGGTGTCTCCAGACGATGCGTTCCGATGCCGATCCGGCCGAGGTAGGCGAGCGTCACCGCCACTCCGATCGTGCCATGTCCACACATTCCCAGAAATCCGGCATTGTTGAAGTAAATCACTCCCGCCGCGCAGGATCGATCGTGCGGTTCGCAAATCAGCGCGCCGACCAATGCCTCGGATCCGCGAGGCTCGAGAATCACGGCTCGGCGAAAGTCATCCGCCGTCGCGCGAAATCGCCGCAAGCGTTCGGCGAGCGGCCCAGGCCCCAGGTCGGGACCACCGCTCAGAACTACCCGCGTCGGTTCGCCCTCCGTGTGCGAATCGACCACGCGGATTCCGGAGCAGGCCTCGTTCAATTGTCCGCTCCCGGCCATCGGCTCCACCAGTTTTTAAAAAGTTGCCATTGTTGCCGCGCGAATTCACGCTGCGTCGGGCTGAGTACGTCCGTCTCGTTGAAGTTCAGCTCGAACGCAGGATTACCCTCCAACACCAACAGGTACTTATAGTACAGCACCAGATCCGGGCCCTCGTCAAACTTCGAGAGCACGTGCAGTGCCTCGTCGAGTTCCAGGGCGCGCTGTCTTGCGACCGCGTCGCCGGCGGCGGCCTGTTCACACAGGGCGATCAGGCGCAGTACCTGCCTGGGCAGCGCGTTGCCGATCCCGGTGATCGCGCCCACCGCGCCGCAACGCACGAAACCATGAAAGACCTGCGTGTCGACGCCGACCATCAACGCGAGTTCGGGATCACCACTGGTGATAAATTCGGCGGCATAGCTCAGGGATTCCGCCCCGCCAAACTCTTTGAATCCGACCAGGTTTCGATGTTCGCTGCGCAGCTGCTTGAATAGTTCGGCCCGGGTCTGAAAACCATAGTAAGGGCTGTTATAGATGACCGCCGGCAGGTCGCCGCCCGCCTGCAGAACCGCGGAAAAGTGCGCGTATTGAGCCGACGGAGCGGTGCCACGCGAAAGCAACCGCGGGATCAGCATCAGACCGGCCGCTCCCACCTTCTTCGCGTGCGCGGCATGTTCCGCCGCGCGTCTCGGATTCTGAGCTCCCGTGCCGACGACGACCGGTATTCCCGCCTCGACCAGCCGCCGCACACCTTCCTGCCGCTGCTCGTCGGTGAGCAGCGGCCAGTCCCCCATCGATCCGCAGTAGACGACCGCGCGCATTCCGGCGTCGATCAGTTCCCGCGCTTTGCGCACAAGCCCCTCGTAGTTCGCCGAACGGTCCGCGAAGCATGGCGTCATCAGCGCCGGCATGCAGCCATGAAAAACATCCGAAGACGACATCAGGCAGGCCCTTTCAAGCTAAGTAAAGAATCCGAGCGGCGGTCATCGTCCCACGGATGGCGATCGAATGGAACCAGGGCCGCCGATAGCAATATCCCCATTATTTCCTGGTACATCCAGGGGGCTGGATCGGCAAGCGAATGAGCTCACTGGCGCGCGGGAATCTCATTCACCGTGTAATACGCATTGCGATGCAGCAGCTCTTCCTCGTCGCGCGATCGCAGACCGCCCAGGTCGAACTCGTAGACGAAACCTCGGTCGAGTTTTTCCAAGGTGAGTCTTGCCGAAAGTCCATCTTCCGCAAGCGCAACCGCTTGGACGGCCGCCTTGTGCCGCTCGATCTCCGGGCCGCCGTAACCGGCGTGGTAAGGGTGCGTAAACGCCGAAATCCGATAGGAGTCGGTGCTGCATCCGGTGGCTCGATCCACCGCTTTGGTAAACGTGACATGGAACCCGTCCGGCGTAATCGTGACACGGTTGATCTCAAACGGCATCTTGCCGCTCCATTCGACCCGCTCCAGGGCAAATGGCTTGATACCTCGAACCGGCCAGCCTCGGTTCGTCCCACCGCACAGCAGTTTGCCGCCGGGAGTGAATTCCACGTTGAGAATGCCGGTCGAAAGCCCTTCGCGAAACGGATAGCAGGCGCCTTGCCAGACGTCGTTGATCTTCTCCGTCGTGGCGCGCATCAGGATCGAGAGTGTGTAGTCGCCCAGGAACAGTTGATCCTCGAAGGGGCCAAATTTGCCTTGCGTTCGATTGACGCTGAATGCGGTGATTGACCGCCCCATGCGAATGTAGGGAAACACCACGGCATAAGGAACCAATTGTCGCACACGGTTCCGTTCCGCCGCGATGCGGCCGCCCGAGTTTGGCATCTCCGGCTCCGGACCCAACTCGGGCGAGTAGGGGTACCAATGAAAACTCGCGGGGTGACCGTGAAAACTACTCGCAGAAACCGCTTTCAAACTGCACGAACAGTTCCACGGTCCCTGACTCTCCACATAGAACAGCGCGCCGTGCTCGTCGAAGCCGATCCCGCCCGGACTACGCAAACCGGTGGCGAATGCCGTGCTCGTTCCAGCGGATGTGACTTTCATGATGAAACCGCGGTTCAAGGCGTGCGAATAATAGGACTCCGATAGACCAAGTGCCACGTACTGGTTTCCATCAGCATCGGGCTTCGAGCCGAACGCATATTCGTGGTAATTCGCGTATCCCCATGCATCCGAGATCGTCTCAAAGCGATCGGCCAGGCCGTCGCCATCCGAGTCGCTGACGCGTGTCAACTCGCAGCTCTGCGTGACCCGGAAAGCGTTGTCCTTCCATGCCAGCCCGAAAATTTCGTCCAGCCCCGAGGCGAAACGATGGAATGACGGGAGCGGCTTGGACGCATCGATACCATCGATCAAGAAGATCTCGCCATGCCGCGTTCCTACGGCGATACGTCCGTCCGGCAATACGGCAAAAGCACCCGCTTCAATGATCGTGTCCTTCGGCATCGGAGTGTTGACGATCGGGTAATACTCCCTTTCGCGTTCCTCCGTTCCCCAACGATCGCCAACCTCCTCGCCGCGCAGCACACCGACCGCGCCGATCGTGGACAGTATCAGCAGACAGAGGAGTTGCAGGCGATTACTTCGAAACTGCTTCATAAAGGAGCTCCAGCGTCGATTTGCCTTCCGGAATGGGCAGTCGCAACAGCAGTTCGAACTGCGCGGCTTCCTCGGAAATCGGTTTCCGTTTCAATTCCGCGCGCGGAACCGTTAACCGCAGGCGACCGCTGCGGAAGACCTGTTCCGACTCCTGCCGGACATCTCCGGTGAGCGCCCGAAACCAGACCGTCTGCGGCTCGGGAGAGTCGAACTGAAAAATGCGTTGCAGACGTAGCTGCTCCTCCGTCCCAACCGCCACCGACCGATCCGTGATCTCGATCGTTCCGCAGCGGTACATGAACGAAGGAATTGATGATCCGTCGAGGAAGTAGCCGCGGAACTGATAGCCGACATTTTTTGGGTAGAGCGGATTAGGGTTGGTACGAGCCTGTTTGGTCATCACCGGCATGCGAGGCCACGATGCTTCTTCATCCGCGAGTTGCACGAACGAAACATCCTGCGCAAGGGTGATCGGATCACTTGCGGGCTGGAAGTCACCCGAACCCTGGCCACTCCAATTGACGCCGATGAAGTCCCCGCGCCAGATCGCCGACAGCGTTCCCGTTTCGGCGTTGAAAGCATAGTTCAACTTTTCCGGCAGGCCGACGGCGATGCCTCGATAACCCGCCACGCGGCTGCGTCCGCGATAGGTCTTGGCGCGGTCTTCGACCACCAGCTTTGTGCTCTCCGCCCGCAGGCCAGGCGGATCGGCGGCGGATGTGCCAAGCGAAAGGTAGTACCAGATCGCTTCAATCTGCTTGTCGGTGTCGCCCTCCAGAATGGTCTTATGCGTGGCAACTCCGTTCGGCCATGCTGTCGGCATGATGGTCCTGGGACGAAACGCCCCAGGATTGCGCAGGTAGGCATCGAACCACACCGGTTGGAGACGCTGATAGCTGGTAAGCAACTCAATGCCCTGGTTGACCAGCGAGTTCTTCCCGTTGAAGTCATGGCAGGCGATGCAGTTCAGCCCTTTGTCGCCGAGCAATTCCCGGCCCGCCGCGCGATGCTGCTTTTCCCGTTCACGCTCGATTTCGGAGCGACTTTCGGGGCTGGGAATTTTCATTTCTCTGCCGGGCATTCGATCGATGCGAGCGAAGATGGCCGGCAAATGCTGCAGGTTGGTGCTGCCGTACTGAGGCATCCGCGTTTCCATGTAATGGCGGACGCTCTCGCCATCGAATAGTACCTTCTTGAGCCAGGCCGGCTGCAGTTTGGCCCCAACCAGCGTCAGGGGTGGCGGGATGCGTCCGTCGTCACCCAGTTTCTGATCGCTCGAAACAAAAAACACATTATGCGAGGGGTGAACACCTCCAGCATCGTCGCGAACGTGACAGGCAAGGCAATTAAATGCGGTCAGAGTTTTCGCCGCCGCAACTTGATCCGTGTCGTCGAGGGGAGTTTCCTCCAGCGCGGCGGCAATCGCATTCCGCTGCGCGTCTTCGAGTTGAAAACGGGGGCTACGGCGGTCGGCAGGGGAGAGGCAGCCGCGCGTTACATTCCCTTTTTTCAACGCGCCGATCGATGGCGCCGCTGGGATGCCAGGCAAGCCATGACACGCCGCACAGTTCAAGTCCTGAAAGTACTTTCTTCCCAGCGACACAAGGGAATCGTTGGCGCTAAGCGACTTTACCTGTTGCGCAGAATTTCCGACGAGATAACCTGCGATGGCCAACGACTCGGCTCGCGTCAACTTCAGATCGGGCATCCGACCCGATTTTCGGACTCGCAGCGGTTGAAACAGGAAGTCGCCGAGAGATCGCACACTGTATTTGGCGGGGACCTGTCCAAGCGGTATCGCAGTCGGTCGGAAGTGTCTGTTCGCCGCCCGCGGTTGTTTCACGTCGTCGTGCCCCTCCTCGTCCTCATCCCCATGCTCGTCGTTCGCAACCTTAGCCGTAGCTCCATCGGAAATCGCTTCCTGCGGACCATGACATACAACGCAACCGATCGAGTGAAATAGAGTTTTTCCCCAAGCAAGATCGAGTTGCTCGGTGTTCTCGCTGGAAAACGAGGCATTCGATTGGGCGATCAAAAAGTGAGTGAGCGCCTCGGCGATTCGATCGCGTTCCGCTTCAGGTTTCGCCATCAACAGGTCGGGCATCGTTGTGCCCGGGTGCGCCGCTGACGGCGATGCCAGAAATCGCTGCAGATACTCGGGGGCAATTCTCGCTCCGACTTCGCTCAGATCGGGAGCGGTCTTTTCCGTCAACGAGTCACGCGGGACGCCTTGATGGCACGCGGCGCAGCGCAGTTCCGAGATCAGCACCTGCCCCGCTTGAACCTGCGTGAGCGGATGGTTCCCCGGCAGCGCCGGATCGGCGGCCGCGACCGATGAATTGACGATCGCGATCCAGGAAGTCAGAAGTGCGGTGAATGTTCTCATGGTCCCTTCCACCAACATCGCCGGCAGGGTGGCGATAAGCTGCTTTCGAGCTGGTTGGGAGATCACGAAACTTCCACGACCCGTTGGCCAAGCACGTCCATGCGAGGACGCACACCCAGTCCTGGCTCGCTGCTGGCAGACATGAATCCTTGCCGGCGCTGGGGAGCGCCGTGCGCGGTGCTGACCGTGACGTAACTATTGAAATCGGTACTGGTGAAGCGATATTCCTCGGGGGTACTATGCGCGAGGTGTGCAATCGCCGCCGTAGTAATGTCGCCTCCCCAGCTATCTTCGAGCGTCATGGCGATTCCGATCGCGACGCACAAGTCGCGCGCCTGGCGGGTCTTCGTCAGCCCCCCAAGCTTGCTGATTTTCAGATTGACAACGTCCATCGCCAGGTCGGCCTTGCCGCGCAGCAGCATGTCGAGCGAGTCGATATTCTCGTCGAGCACAAACGGGTGACGGGTATTGCGGCGTACCGCGAGGCACTCTTCGTAGGTCAGGCAGGGCTGTTCGATGTAGACGTCGACGTCCTGGACGGCCCGGACGACGCGCATCGCTTCGTGCTGCGTCCAGCCGGTGTTCGCGTCCGCCACGAGTCGATCGGTCGGCTGCAACATGGCGCGCACGGCGCGAATCCGTTCAATGTCGGTATCGGGATCGCCTCCGACTTTCAGTTGAAATCGAGTATAACCCTGCTCGCGGTACCCTTGGACGTTCTTCGCCATTTCCTCGGGTGCCTGTTGCGAAATGGCGCGATAGAGACGCACGCTCTCGCCAAACCGGCCACCCAGCAATGTGCAGACCGGCAGTTGCGTCGCTTTGCCGAGCAGGTCCCAGCAGGCGATGTCGATTCCCGATTTGACGTACGGATGCCCCTTGAGCGCCGCGTCCATGCGATGATTGAGTTTCAGTATTTCGCGCGGATCGAAGCCAAGCAGGTGCGGACCCAGCTCGCGCAGTCCCGCGCGCACCCCCTCGGCATACGCCGGCAGATAAAACGGACCCAGCGGACATACCTCGCCGTAGCCGACGAGTCCGCCGTCGGTTTCGACGCCGACGATCGTACTGTCGAATACCGAAACCGACTTTCCACCAGACCACTTGTACGAGCCTTCCACCAACGGCAGCTCGACGCGATGGGCAAAAATGCGAGCAATTTTCATGGCGAACTCTGGATTCTTGCTGACACGACGACTCGAAACAAGTTTCGAGCTACGCAGGTCGAAACTTGCTTCGACAAGCCCGTAACTCGAAACTTGTTTCGAGACCCGTTCCGCAACGGCTAAGCGATTAGAGATCGGAATCGCGATAGCAGCAAGGGCCACCCCAACAGAACTTCCTCGCCGAGTCGCACCGCAACCCAACCGCGGAATCGCAACGCCCCTGCATGCCGGGCAATCCCTGCCTGTCGCGGGCATAAACCACAATCCTTCCAGCACCATATTGCTTTTTCACAGAGTTTCGCTCTATGTCGGCGATCGTTCGTTGTTGCGTCTGGTCGCAATCGAGACGAATCCCGGGAGAGTCGTTCATGAGAATCGGCCTGATTGCCATCAGCATTCCCAGCCATACCGCCTGCCGGCATTCAGCCGTTGCGACAATGGCTCGCTCGTTGCCGAACAGAAACTGCAGCAAGGTGAGAATTCGCATGAAGGTCCTTACTTCCGACCTCGCGTCAGCGGCCCGGTCCTGTCCCATCGGAATGCGGCGGATTCAGCATGGCGAGATTCGCTTCCGCGAACGCCTTGCCCATCAGCGCGAATGTCTTCGCACAGCCGAGGTAGTGGTAACCGGCGTTTGAGGCTCCTCGTTTCCACAACGCAACATCGGCGTTTGAGATCAGCTCCGCCTCGAACGATTTAAGATACGCGCGCTTCTGTTCGGCGGTCATCGAGCCGTCCGCATTGGCGTAATCTTTGTGCTTGGAGTCGAGGTAGTAGCTCATCTGCCGGACCTTGCCGTACTTGTCGTCGATCGCTCCGAGTTCCTCGGACCAGAACGGCGCGGTCGGCACGGCGGTCACATTGCCCTGGAACTCCGGCAGCCGCGCTGGGGCGGTCATCGCTTCGCGGAACTCCAGGACTTCGCGACCAGCTTTCGCGCCGCTCACGCCCATCACGCCAATCACAAAGGGCATCTTCGGCGCGGAGAGGTCGTGCCGCACATCACGGATGAATTGCGACAGGCACTCGCTGTATGTTTCGTAGCGGCCGGGCTTGCCGCGATCGGGATAGACATGGCCGTCAACCATGTCGTTCCAGCCTTGCAACCAGACAAAGCCCGCGATCTGGTAACCGACCGCGGGGTCGTAAGCCGGACAAACGCGCTTCGGATCCGCCAGCACGTGTTTCAGATGCTCGATCATGAGACGATAATAGACTCCGGTCTCCTTGATCTTGTCGGCCTTCCACTTTTCAAAATCTTTCGGGATGCCGTGCCCTTCCTGTTTGGGATAGTTCGCCTTCTGCCAGTCGCTCAGCACATACGGCCCGGCACTCGGCGGGCGGAAATCGGTGTGCAATGACTTCCCGCCCCACGCGGTCTTGATGATCAGCACCGGATCCTGGAACTGCTCATCCAGAATCAATCCAAACGTGAATTCCGGACCGATCTTGCCGCCATCTTCGTTCGGTATCTGCCGCGAGCCGTACCCTGCGGTGAGCTTCCCGAATCCCTCACCATTCGACTCACCCGCCCCCGTGAAATACGAAATCCAGACATGATCGCAAACGGTCGGCCTGCCGTCCGCGCCACGCATCTTTTTCAGAAGCGGCGCGCTCGCCGGGTCATCGCCAAGGTAATCGAAGGTTTCGATCCCTGCATGTCCCTCCATGTTCGATTGGCCCGCGAGAATAAAGACCTTCAGAGGCCGCTCCGCCGCCGCCAGCGACTGTCCCCCAATCAGCAGCAGTATCAGGACCAAAAAATGCCTCATTGAGTTGCCTCATTTCAAAGTTGTTTTTTCATCATCCTGCACACTTGGCGGCAATCACCGAACGGTGCCATTGTAGCGGGCTCGTCAGGAATTCTCCAGGAAAGCATCCGAGGGACTTCATCCCGCCGGGCAATACACCTTTCGGGCAGTGGCACGCGACCGCATGCAGCAGGCCCACGAACTCCGGACCTGGCGGAAAGACGCGGGGCGTAGGGTCCGTGGTATCGTGTCCGAGATGTCGACGGGACTGACAGAAGACTGCTCACGAGTCGTTTCAGCAACTGGCATTCGCCTCCGAGGATGATCACCCATGAACCGCATCGATCTGTCACCGCGTCGAACGACCCAGCCGCTCCTGGGACTGGTCGTGACACTCGTCGCACACTTGCTGGCCGCTCATTCGCTTCGCGCTCAGGACGAGCCGGACGACTTCCGCTGGATGCGGGCGCGAATTACGTCGCCTCGTACGCCGCAACCAGTGTGGAGATGTGGCATCGCTACGACCATGCGATCATCGACCAGGAGCTGGGCTATGCCCGGAAGATGGGACTGAATTGCGTGCGTGTGTTTCTCCAGTCGCTGGTCTACCATCACGATCCGCAGACGTTCCTGGCGAACTTCGAGGACTTCTTGGCCACGGCAGACAAGCACGGGCTGAAGGTCATGCCGATCCTGTTCGACTCGTGCTTCGGTGTGTCGCCCAGTCTCGAGAGCCGACACATCTGGGTCGCCAATCCCGATCCGGATCGAATGGCATCAAATTGGTGGCCTGAGTCGGATGCGTACGCGACGGCTGTGGTGTCGGCCCACGCTCGTGACAAGCGGATCGCGCTCTGGGACGTGATGAACGAGCCGACCGCTACGCACCTGGCCGCCACGCCCGAGGGCAAGGCCTTGATCGACGCGTTTAACATCGACGAAAAGCGGAGCACGCCCAGCAGGATTCGAACCTGCGACCTACGGATTAGAAATCCGTTGCTCTATCCAGCTGAGCTATGGGCGCGTTGCAATTGTAAAAATGCCTGGGCCGTCGTTACCTGCCCAAACGCGTCGAGACTGACCCTTAACACACGCGTCCCGACGAATGAGCAAGTCTACTCTTTCCGCCCCTTCACGCAAGCCGCGATTTCCTCTCTGGAGGCACAGCGCCACCGGCACGCCCGTGTTCGCCGATCTACCACCGCAGGACCACGCGATGGACAGTCAGCTCCTGGTGCTTTGAACTAATGCCAACACGATCCGCGATGTCTGTTCCGACCGGCGTCCCGTCGGGGCACGCTGCGATCCTCCCAAGCATGAAGGACGCGACGCGGCGATCGAAGTCTCTCAACTCGGGAATCGTTGCGTTGGCGATCATGTGAGCAAATCGGGCAATCGAGATCGGTTCCACATCCCGAACGACACCGACCTCACTGGGCAGTCCCGTTTCCACGCCGACGAAAAAGTGCACGAGTCTTCTGACTCGCTTGCGAGGTTTGGCATTCGCGGGCGCGGGAATCAACCATTCTCCATCTTTGGTGTGCGTATTCCGTCCGACATCCGTCCGCAAAACAATCACCTTGGTGGTCGTCGTTTCCGGCCCCGCAGTGAAACCAGGCGGCAGCAGCCACAGATTGCCGCGATCAACCGACGGGGATTCATCGCTCCAGGTCAGAGGGCCGTCTTCGATGTTGAGAACAACTTCGCAATCACAAAACGCCCCATTGCCTTCGAGAGCGTCCAGCAGATCGTCCCAATTGACGGCGCGTTCGGCGGGCCCATGCAGCACTAAACCGGTGCGAATGGTCGCAGCCGCTTATGCGCACATTGCGATCGACGTACGCGACGAGATCCGAAACGCATTGACGATCGAGTGTGGAGGCCAGCCAGCCGAAGAGCAGGGCCCAGGCGCAATGGCCGCAACGGAAGAAGGGAACGCTGCGGTCGGTGACCATAATCGGATTGGCGATTTTCTCGCTGAGCGTCGTTGGGAGATCGGGAGTCATGTCGCTGGCGGCGAGCAGCACAGGCGGCGAGTCCTTGCCTTCATCGCCAACACGAAACAGCCCTCCCCCCCCGCCGCGTCCGAAATAATAGTTCTGGAATTCATCGGGGTGCAGTTTCCAGAGCGCGAACCGCAGCAGTTGCGTCGTCAGTTCCGGGCCGTTGTGCCGCGGGGAAGGCGCGGCTGAACCGATAATCGACAGCATGCGTTTCGAGTTGGTCGAACTTTCCTCGGGATAGTGGGACAGGCAGAGGTAGCAGGCTCCGATCAAAACAAACGTGAAATGGAATAGGCGGCGCTCCTGCACACAGCCGATCGCAATGACGGTCGAAGCGAGCAGCACAAGCAGTGTGAATGACAGGAGAAGACATTCGAACAGTGCATCGGCTCGGACGAGTGCAGCAATGACAAAGCAGGTCACGGTGAGTACGGTCCACAGTTCACGCAGGGGGAATCGCATCGATACTCCTGACACGACAATCTCAGGCGGCGCCACGGGCAACGCGGAGAATGCTCGGGATTGATTGGCGCTCGACCAGCAATCCATTATAAGTGCATGCGACAGGCTTCCCGCAACTCTTTTTTTGAACGGAGAAATCGTCATGCCGTGCCGAACACCGCTCCGCATGCCACGCTTCCGTCGTCCGCAATTTCCCGGCGGCGGTTCCTGAAATCCACAACGGCGGTCGGGGCCGCGGCGACGGTTGGGTTCGCTCCCGCGATCCTGCGCGGCAGAAATCTCAACAGCCGTCTCAATATCGCGATCATTGGCGCCGGAGGTCGCGGTGGCGGCAACATGGAGTCGGTCGCTTCGGAGAACATTGTGGCATTGTGCGACGTCAACGAGAACAATCTGAATCGCGCGGCGCAGGTACACCCCAAGGCGCGGACGGCGGTCGACTTCCGCAAGCTCTACGATCATGCCAAAGAGTTCGACGCGGTGGTCGTCAGCACGTGCGAGCATACCCACGCATTCGCGACATTGCCGGCGCTGCAGCTGGGCAAGCATGTCTACTGCGAAAAGCCGCTGACGCATAACGTTTACGAGGCGCGCGTGATTCGCGAGGCCGCGGCAAAAGCCAAGGTCGCCACGCAGATGGGAATCCAAATCCACGCTGGAGACAACTATCGCCGCGTGGTGGAGTTGATTCAAACGGGCGCGATCGGGCCCGTGCGGGAGTGCCATGTCTGGACGTCGCGCGCCTGGGGATGGCAGCCGAATGAAGGCGAGGCACAAAAGAACCAGGACATTGTCTATTCCAATCAGCGTCCGGCCGGTTCGGATCCGGTGCCGAGCGGATTGCATTGGGATCTATGGCTGGGGCCGGCCCCGGAGCGACCGTTCCACTCGATCTATTTTCCCGGGCCCCGATGGTACCGCTGGTGGGACTTCGGCAACGGCACGATGTCCGACCTCGGCAGCCACTTCAACGACCTGCCGTTCTGGGCGCTGAAACTCCAGACGCCGTTGACGATCGAGGCCTCCGGTCCGCCACCCCATCCGGAGATCGCGCCGGCTTCGATGCAGGCGGTTTACGAGTTCGGTCCTCGCGGCGATCTGCCTGCGGTGCGCATGACCTGGTATCAGGGCTCCAACAAACCGCTGCCCTGGCGCGAAAAAACGATCCCGCAGTGGAACGACGGAATCCTGTTCGTCGGCGATCGAGGCCTGTTGTTGTCGAACTATGACAAGTACCAGTTGCTGCCCGAGGAGAAATACCGCGACTTCCAACGTCCTACTCCATTCCTGGAACCGTCGAAGGGGCAGCATGCCGAGTGGCTGCACGCCTGCAAGACCGGCGCGCCGACCAGTTGTGATTTCGAGTATTCCGGGTGGCTCACCGAGGCTAACCATCTGGGCAATGTTGCTTACCGCGTGGGAAAAAAATTGCAGTGGAATGCGGCGGAAATGCGGTGTGCGAATGCGCCGGAAGCGGAGCCGTTGATCCGACGCGCGTACCGCGCCGGATGGACACTGGGCTGACGCGCCATGGCTCGAGGCGCGGTTGGCGCAAAAAAAAGGCCCGTCCGAGCTCTACGAGTGGACGGGCCGTCAAATTGTCAAGCTACCAATCTAGTGAGAACCCTCGCTGCACAGTGACAAACCCGAATCAGAACCTGTCGCCGCTAGCATGAGGACTTGGGCCCGGCCGGTTTCCCGGTGTTGCCCGTCCTCCATAATTGTGGAACGGTGGATCTTGCATGGCTGCGCCCCCTTTCCGAACTAAAGTTCCCGTTCGCGGGCCTCGCCCAACCAAAACTCAGTAATCACGGGCTTCATCTAAGCGGATCGGCGGTGGTCAATCAACGCAATCTGGATTTTCCCCGCGTTTTTTTTCGTGTCCGGGGAACGGTGGTAGCTGTCGGGCAAACTTTGCCATCGCGTCGATTGCAAGAATCCATTATGGTGCTCTTCGGGCAACGTTGTTTTTGGGCCGCTTGTCGTCAGCTTTTGCGGTTTTCGTGGCTTGTAAATGCAAAGGAACTTCGAGATGCGATATTTCGTAACTGCCATAGTGGTTTCGGCATTGTGGGTCGGGACGGCCTGGTGCCAGGAAAGCCTGCCCTCCAAAAAGGGGAATCCAGCAACGGGTAAAGCCAATACGCAAGGGAAATCGACCAGCGGTTCCGCCACAGGCAAATCGGCGGATGGAAGCGACAAGTCGGCGTCGAACAGCGGGAATCCCGCGTCTAAAACGGGGAAAGCAGCACCCTCCGGAGTGTCCGACAAGACGACGGGCAAAACTACCAGCGATCCGGCGGGCAATTCCGGTAAATCGGCGGCGGGTGGCAACCCGGCCGACGGCCGGAACAAGGAATCGTTGAATCCCCCCGCCGGCAATGCCGCTCGCGGCGGCACTTCCAACAAAGGCAAAACGGAAACGCCCACGCTGACCGCCGAGCAAAAAGAACAGGTGAGCTACGCCATCGGGTTGGACCTGGCGGAACGGTTCAAGTCGGAAGGGGAAGACGTTGATTTCGAGATGATTCTGCGTGGGATGACCGATGGCTACGAGGGCAAGGATCCGGCCTTTACGCCGGAGCAGATGCAGACGGCCATGAACGTCTTCCAACAATACATGCAGGTCAAGGCTCAGGAGCAATTGCGGAGTTTCGCGGCCGAAAACGTGGCGTTCCTCGATGGCAACAAGAAAAAAGCCGGAGTCAAGGTCACCAAGAGCGGCCTGCAGTATCAGGTGCTCAAGAGCGGCAGCGGCAAGAGTCCTAAATCGACCGATTGGATCAAGGCCCATTATCACGGCACGCTGATCAACGGAAACGTGTTCGAAAGCACCGTGGAGCAAGGTGGCGAACCGGTCGAGATCGCCGTGGAGGACACGATTCCCGGCTGGGCCGAGGCGCTGGCAATGATGAAGGTCGGTGACAAGTGGCGATTGTTCATCCCGCCCAGCCTGGCCTACGGCGATATGGGGCAGGGGCCTGTACCGCCGCATGCGACTCTGATTTTCGAATTGGAACTTCTGGACATCGTCAAGCCGCCAAAGAGTGAGGGCGAGCAGGAAGCGAAGGCTCGCCAGAACCTGAAATAGTCGCCCCAAATTCTTGACGTCGCGCCCATTCCCCGGTAGCTTCGTATTCGGCTTTTTCGGCCAAGAAACGAAGCACTGACTCGCCAGGGGAGTGCTGGCTCATGCGTCATTAGGACCGGGGTATGCGTTTACGCGGTGGTGCGGCTCTCACGAGGCAAAGCCAGGTACGCAGGCGAATTGCGCGCGGTCGGGTTGCGCAAAGGGCGCTGTATTTCGAGGGGCTGGAATCGCGGCAGCTGCTTGCCGGCGACGTCGCCGCGGAACCATTATTCAGTTTCCGGCTGGAAATCGAAGACGCTGCCGGCGGAGTTGTGCATGCGGCCGCCGTCGGCGCGCCGCTCTGGCTGAATCTCTACGTGCGCGATCTGGCCGCCGACGGCGTTTTCGCGGCGTACGTGGATATTGAGTTCCCCTCGGCGTTGCTCGCGACTTCGGGCGGCATCCAATTCAGCGACGATTTTACGAATTTCCGCAGCGGTCAACTGAGTGCCGGGCTGATCGACGAGGTCGGCGCGGCGGCAAGCCTGGCGCCGACTGGATCCGCGGAACTGCATCTGCTGCGCGTGCCGTTTACCGCCACGCATGCCGGTGTTGCCCGCTTTCAAACCAGTCCGGCCGATATCCTGCCGGCCCACGATACGCTCGTCTACGGCAATAACCATCCGATCCCGCAAACGGCGATTGTCTATGATTCGATCGAACTGGTGATCGGCGACGGAGGCGGTATCATCGTCGATCCGCCCGAACCGGTGCGATCCGTGAGCCTGTCGACGCAAATCAAGAACGAACAAGGAGCGCCGATTCGTGAGGTGAGAACCGGAGAATCGTTCGCAGTGGAAGTCCATGCCGACGACACGCGCAGCGACGAACAGGGTGTGTTCGCCTATCACGTTGACCTCCCGTTCGACGCGCGGCTGGTTCGGTTGGATCGGCTGGAGTATTCCGACGACTTCAGTAACGGCAAGCTGGCCAATTCAGAAATGCCGGGGCACCTGTTTGTCAGCGCGTTTGGCGGACTCAAAAGCAATTCGGCGGACGATCAATTGCTGTTCCGGGCTCATTTCACGGCGATGCGGCCCGGGGACACGGCAATTCTGGTCCGGCCGTTGGAGACTCCTCCGGCGAAGCAGTGGCTGCTGTACGGACTGGATGAACCGTTGCCCGTCGACCATGTCCAGGCGACCGGCGCGGCGCTGGGAATTCGCGGCCCGGGCAGTAATACGCTCTCCGTCGAAGTTACGCTGCGCGCGACCAACCTGTTGGGGAACGATATCAGCGAGACAGCGCAAGGCAGCGACTTCCGAATCGAGGCCTGGGTGCGCGACCTTCGACCTCAGCCCCAAGGGATTTTCGCCGCCTACGTTGACATGGCATTCGACGAAAACAAGGTGGCGGTCGTCGGGCCGATCCATCACGGCGATGATTTCTCCTTGGTCACCAGCGGCCGCGTCGGGCTAGATGGAATCCTGGACGAAGTGGGAGGAATCGGAGGTCTTTCCAGCCCGGCGCCCGCAGCAAGTCGCTTGCTGTTCCGCGTGCCGATGCGTGCCGACGCAAACGGATCGGTGACCTTTCAAACCAATCCGACCGACCTCTCACCACGCAACGACCTGTTGATCTACGGCCTGGATACCCCCGTGTCGCTGGACCGCGTTCGCTTCGGCGCGGTCTCGTTGCAGATCCTGCCCGCCGTGCAAGTCCTCACCGCAAACCCCGACAGCTACGCGTTGCAGGAGGATTCGGCGCTGCGAGTTGATGTCGGCTCCGGCGTCCTCGCCAACGACCCGCCAATGGCCGACCGCACCGCAATCCTCGTCGTGCCTCCGCGTCTGGGACGTATCGCCTTCAACGCCGACGGGTCGTTTGGGTATCAACCGTTCCCGAATGTGAACGGTGTCGACCATTTTCAGTATGTGATGCTGGGGGACCAGCAGTCGTCGGAACGGACCGAAGTCCGGTTGGAGATCGCTGCCAAAGCGGACGGACCTTTGACCAAGCCAGAACGCTACGCGCTGTCCGCAACAGGTCTGTTGGACGTGCCGGCGGAGCGCGGTGTGCTTGTGAACGACCTGGACCCCGACGGCGATCCCCTGCAGGCCCGTCTCGAATCCCTGCCGCGATATGGTTCGATCGAACTGGACGCCGACGGTTCGTTTGTTTACCGGCCCAACTCCGCCGGGATCGTCGAGGATCGCTTTACCTACCGGGCCTACGATGGCACCTATATGTCGGCGCCGACTCCGGTGGTGCTTAGTCCCTCCGGAACCGGATCGGTGATGAACTTCCAATTGGACGTTGTGAACATGCAAGGTCAAACGCTGCATGTCGTGCCCGTGGGAAGCCAGTTCCAGATTGTGGTCAGCGCCCAGGATCTGAGGCCTGACGGGCTCGGGATCTTGAGCGCGGGAGTCGTATTGCCGCTCGATTTGTCCGCCTTGGAAGCCACCGAAGTTCAGCTCAATCCGCTGTTCAGCCTCTTCGGATTCGCCTCCGTCGAGGATGGTCGCGTCGAATTGGGAGGCAGCACCGGATTCAATCCGCTCACCCATAACCAGCTTGTGGAATTCGGCCGAATCACCCTGCGCGCACTCGCCGAACGAGACGATCTGGAATTCGGCGCCGTGCTGGCGCCCGAAAGCCAGAACTATCTGACAGGTTTTGCGATGAACCAGGAGGTGCTTTCGCTGATCCCGCACGAAATGGTGACACTCAACGTCGCCAGGATCGATATCGTCGCCGCGGACGATC
Organism: Planctomycetota bacterium; assembly: GCA_016872775.1. Lineage (GTDB taxonomy): Bacteria > Planctomycetota > Planctomycetia > Pirellulales > Pirellulaceae > VGZA01. The sequence goes on from VGZA01000001.1 coordinate 297,589, forward strand.
CCGCCCGGCCGCTGCGCAGCCGCTGGCAAAATCAGAATCCGTACGACGTCAACGGCGATCAACGCGTCGAACCACTCGACGCCGCGAAGTTGATTTCGATGATTAATTTCCTGGCGACAAACGCGGCGTCCGAAGGCCCGGATCGTCTGGAACGGTATGCGGTGCCGAATCTGTTTTCCGATATCAATGGCGACTACGACACGACTCCCCAGGACGGCATCCTGTTGATCAACTACCTGAATGATCGCCTGCGGCAGGCGCAGGCCGCGTCCGGGGAAATGGCGGCAATGGTTTCAGACGGCGAGGGAGAATCGACGATCAACAGGGCGTTCAACGCCGATGCTTCCGGCCGCTCAGGAACGAATCGACGCGAATCGAGCGAAATTCCTCGATTGTCCTTGGCGCGCGATAGTGCGCACGCGACTGTGCGGAATGCTCACAGATTCGGTGAGGCTCACGATCGGGCCTTGGCCGAACTTGATTGGTCGGCAATCGATCGGGAGGTCGTGAAACTACGCGGTTTCCGTTCGGAACTGGCTGCCGGGCGGCAGGGCGTAATACGACGGTAAGAAGCTGGCATGTGACTTGCGACTAACAGAACTGACGTTGCAGCCTGACAACGTAACCTGGCGGGAGATGAAACCGTGACAAGCAGTCAAGGTACTGGTGAAGATTGGGTCGAAACGCGGTTTCGCGAAGACGACCACCCCGAGTGGAAACGGACCTTTGATGCGGCGGTTCGCCGTTCGCTGGTCGACGAGGATCTGGCGGCCAGCCACACGATCTCGACGGTGCTGATGGCGATTGTCACAGTCGGCTTGTTATTGACGATTTTTGCGATCATGATGATGAGGAGATGAGCGGCGGCACGCGCTGCTGCGCCATTTTTTCGCGAGTTGTTTTCGTCTGTATTGGAGGTGCGCCATGAACTGGACACGTCCTTACCTGCTTCGCGCGGATATGGTTCATTGGTTGCTGATCGGCATGATGGCGCTAGCCTTGCTGCTGGCACTGGTCAGCCGACTGGCCGGCTGGTTCTGAACCGGCTCCGTACGCGACAAATCGGATTGAACGCGCCGCGGTTTCGACGCGACGTGGCGCTCGGTCAGCGAGCGTCTGGGTTTCACCTCCGCAGCCCCGTTCCCCGTTCCCTACCAGGCGGTCGTCATGATTGTTTGCCGCACAGGCAGCCAGATTGCGATTGAGACTCCAGCGAAGCTGAATCTCTTCCTGGAGGTGCTCGCCAGACGTCCGGATGGGTTCCATGAGATCGAGACGCTCATGGTTGCTGTCGATCGCTACGATTCGCTGACAGCCACGCTGCTTGTGCGAGGAGAGTTCGACGAATCGGTGTCGGGCGGCATCGAGTTGTCCTGCGATTGGGCCACGGGCCTGCGCAGCGGTTCGCCCCGGTGCGGCGGATGCTGGGAGCCGCTCCCCGACGTTCGCGGTAACCTGGTTTTTCGGGCCTTGACGCAATTTCGAGCGTGGACGCGGGTTGCCCACGGAATCCGCGTCGCACTCACGAAGCGAATCCCCGCGGCGGCCGGACTCGGCGGAGCCTCCAGCGACGCGGCAGCCGCGCTTGTTGCCGCCAACCTGCTCTGGAACACGCAGCTTTCTCCGACCGCCCTGCAGGCGTTCGCGGCGACACTTGGCAGCGACGTTCCATTCTTTCTGCAAGATGCTCCCGTCGCGGTGGCGCGGGGCCGTGGTGAGAGACTCGAACCAGTCCAGGCCATACCCCGGTTGCATTTCGTCATCGTTCGGCCGCCGATCGGGCTCGCGACGCCGCAGGTCTATCGGGCCTGCCAACCCGCGGAGTCGCCCCGCGACGTCGGACCACTGATCGCGGCACTGACCCATGGTTCCACCTCCGAATTGGCTCGTCATCTGCATAATCAACTCGCGCCCGCCGCACGCGGCGTCACGCCGTGGATCGCCCGTCTGGCCGACGCATTCGAACGCGCCGGCACGCTCGGCCACCAGATGAGCGGCAGCGGCTCGAGTTATTTCGGCGTCGCTGCCAGCGCGAATCATGCCCGGCAAATCGCCGCTCGCTTGCGGCAACGTGACGTTGGAACCGTGTTCTGCGCTTCTCCCGTGCCCTGCTGGAGGTTTCCCGACGGAAACTGACAGCCGAAGGATTCCAATGCGGATCACCAATGTTCGCATCCTGGCCTACTCATATCTCCTGCTCGCGACCGGTCCGCTCAATCGGCCGAGTAACCGGCAGGCATGCGGTTCACAGCCCACCATCATCGACTGTCTCGTGATCGACAACTAACTCACCTTGATACGCCATTCGAGTACGAGTACCGGCTGGCGCCTGAGTACGAGGCCCGGGCAAACCGATCGGCCTACGGGGCAACGACGAGTTCCGGCAAGGGATTGTCCAGTAGCGAAGCTGGTCGAGAGGCGAGACCGAATGGGACGGAGCGAGCATTCCCAGGGCATTCCAGGATTTGTGTACTGCGATTAATATCAGGCTATGTGCGGTATCACCGGAGCGGCGTGGGCGAATCCAGCGCAGGGCCTGAACGAGGCTGACCTTGGACGGATGACCGACGTGCTTAGGCACCGCGGGCCCGACGACGTCGGCCAATATCGCTCGGAACTGCGATTGCATTCGGCGTCTGGTTCCGTGCCCGGAGTCGCACTCGGATTCCGAAGACTTTCGATTATCGATCTGTCGACCGGCCATCAGCCGATGAGCAACGAGGATAGCTCGGTATGGGTCGTCTTCAACGGCGAGATCTACAACTTCGCGGCGCTCCGCAAACGGCTGGAAGGCGCCGGCCACGTCTTTCGTACTCGGAGCGACACCGAGACCATCGTCCATTTGTACGAGGACGAAGGCCCGGACTGTTTCCGGCACTTGAATGGCATGTTTGCCGTTGCGATCTGGGACGCGGCCCGGCGGCGACTGGTCCTGGGACGGGACCGGTCGGGCGAAAAGCCGCTCGTTTATTTCCCCGAGCCGGGTCGAATCGTGTTCGCCAGCGAACTGAAATCGCTGCTTGAAGCACCAGGGATCCCGCGCGAAGTGGACCCCAACGCGATCGACGAGTACCTGACATACCAGTACGTTCCCCACCCGAATACGATTTTCCGAGGCATTCGCAAACTGCCGCCTGGGCATTATGCCATCTGGTCCGGCGGCGACGAGCCGTGCCAGGTTCACCCGTATTGGTCGCCCGATCTCAGCGTCGAAGCTGCCATTTCGGAATCGGATGCGATCGAACAGTTGCGCGCGTTGCTCGAGTCCGCGGTAACGATGAGGATGCAAAGCGAAGTGCCGCTGGGCGCGTTTCTTTCCGGAGGCGTCGATTCGTCGCTGGTCACGGCGCTGATGCAGAAGAACTCGACCGACCGCATCAAGACGTTCTCCATCGGGTTCAACGTCAAGGCGTACGACGAGACGCCGTTCGCGCGGCGCGTTTCGGACCACCTTGGGACCGAACACCAGGAGTTCCAGGTTACCCCCGACGCGCTCGAAGTGCTGCCGAAACTGGCGTGGCATTATGACGAGCCTTTCGGTGACAGTTCGGCGGTGCCGACCTGGTACCTGTCGCAACTGACGCGACAGAAGGTGACGGTCGCGTTGACCGGTGACGGGGGCGACGAGTTATTCGCCGGCTACCCTCGCTACAAAGCGGCGATCTGGGGGGCGCGCCTGGACCGGATGCCATGGCTGCGAGCGATGCTGGCGGCAAGAGCCTGGCAAGTGCTGCCGGGCGCCGGACGGCAGAAGTCGCTGGCGCGCAAGTTTCGGCGGTTCAGCGAGGCGCTGGGATACGCGCCTCAGCGCCGTTATCTCGAGTGGATCGCGATTTTCAACGAATGCCGCCGCGCCGCGATTTACACGAACGAGTTTGTCGGCAAATTGGGCGACTCCGATCCCGCGACGTTTGTCGCCGACGCCTGGAAACGGGTAGGGAAACGCGACGCACTAACGGCCGTTTCGCTGGCCGATCTGGTCACCTACCTGCCGTGTGACCTGATGGCGAAGGTCGATATCGCATCGATGGCGCATGGACTGGAGAGCCGCCAACCGTTCCTCGACCATCGGCTGATCGAGTTTAGTATCGGGTTACCGTCGCGATTCAAGATGCGAGGCGGACGAGGCAAATATCTGCTGCGTCGCGCGTTCCGGGATCTGCTGCCGCCGGAGATCTGGTCGCGCAAGAAAATGGGGTTCGGCGTGCCGCTGGATCGCTGGTTCCGCAAGGAGCTGAGGCCGATGGCGCACGACCTGCTCTTGGACCAGACCGCCCGGCAGCGTGGCTATGTTCGTCCCGAGGCGATCGAGGCCCTGTTGCGCGAGCACGATTCGTGTGCGTTTGATCACAGTTATCGGCTCTGGGCGCTGCTGATGCTGGAGCTGTGGCACCGGCGCTGGGCGGATCCTTGATTCCAACTTGAAAGGTCGAAAGACAATACTACTGAGCTGATCGAAACGCCCCTTCAGGTCGAAACAGAGTCTCGGCGCTTCTGTTTGACGTTGGGGTTGGCTAGAATCGTCGACTTTCCTGTCGTTGTCACTCCCTAACTGTCTCGGCCTGGAAAGTCACCGTCATGTTCGAAGATACCACGAGCGGCCCGACGCGCCGCGGGTTTTTACAGTCGGCGTCGGTTGCGGCCTTGGCCGTAACGTTGCCACCGGCCGGCGCGGCCCGCGTCAAGCTCGGTTACGACAACTTCGCGGTCCGGGCGATGGGCTGGAAGGCCGAACAGTTGATCGAATACGGAAAGACGTTGAAGATCGACTCGCTATTTATCTCGGATCTCGACGCTCTGGGGGAACTCGATACGAAACGCCTGCAAACGCTGCGTGCGCAAGCGGCCGACGCGGGCCAGCAGATTCATGTCGGCACCTGGAGCATCTGCCCCAGTTCGGGACGCTTCCGCAACAAGTGGGGAACGGCCGAGGAGCACTTGCGGTTGGGGATCCGTATCGCCAAGGACCTCGGTTCGCCCGTGCTGCGCGTGGTGCTGGGCGACAGCGGCGATCGGGTTTCCGTCGGCGGAATTCAAGCCCGCATCGACGATACGGTCAAAGTCTGCAAGGCGTGCCGCGCACTGGCGATCGACTCGGGCGTCAAAATCGCGGTTGAAAATCATGCCGGCGATCTGCAGGCGCACGAGTTGGTTCGGTTGATCGAGCAGGCGGGCAAAGACTATGTCGGCGCGAATCTCGATTCGGGCAACGCCACCTGGACGCTCGAAGACCCGCTGAGCAATCTCGAAGTGCTCGGCCCTTACGCGCTGACGACCAGCCTGCGCGACTCGGCGGTCTGGGAGAGCGAAAGCGGGGCTACCGTGCAATGGACGGCGATGGGCGACGGCAATGTCGATCTGCGGACCTACTTTCGGCGTTTTGTGGAACTCTGCCCAGGCGTGCCGATCCATATCGAAACGATTTCCGGGTTCAATCGCGAGTTTCCCTACCTGAAGCCTGAATTCTGGCGCGGATACGCCGACGTGCGAGCCGAAATTTTCGCGCGGTTCGTGGCCCTGGCGAAGTCCGGAAAACCACGCCCCGCCTGGTCCCCGCCGTCGGGGAAAGATGCGAAAATCGCCGAGCAGGAATACCAGAAGCAGGAGCTGGAACGGAGCCTGCAATTTTGCAGAGAGTTGCTCGCCGAATTGTCGTGAACTTGCCACCCAACTTGCAACCAGGAGCCCGCATCATGACCGACGCGTTGCCGCGAAGCACGATCCGCCCCTTGCAGTTCCGCAACGGATCGGCGATCGGGATCAGCAACCGCTGGAACAAGGGCCAGTACTGCTCCATTCTCACGGCGACGGGAATCGTCGGCTGCGGTATCTACGACGTGCATACCGCTGGCGAATTCGGGCAGGCAATCGCGATCGCGAAAGGAACTCCCGCCTGCCCATTGGTCGAGCCCGAGGATCTGTTCGAGGCCAAGATCGTCGACATGACGCCTCGCGCGAAAGAACTTGGCATCGAACTGGGAATGACCGGCCGCGAAGCGGTCGAAAAAATGCTGGCAGCCGGAGGCTGAATAGATGAATTCTCCTGGGCATCGATCTGGCCGATTGGCGCTGCATTGGCAGATCCTGATCGGTCTGCTGGCGGGCGCCGTGGCGGGACTGACCGCCCGTGGATTGCTCGACCCGGAAGCCACACAACGATTCGCCAAGACGTGGATCGAACCGATCGGGCAAGTTTTCCTGCGTCTGATCCTGATGGTGGTGATACCACTCGTCTTCTCCGCCCTGGTTCTGGGAGTCGCCGGGATTGGTGACGTTCGCAAGCTGGGGTGGCTGGGGTTGAAGACATTTCTATTTACGCTGGTATTTTCGTCAGCGTCGGTTGTGATCGGACTGGTCCTGGTGAACGTCGTCCAGCCCGGCATGCGGCTTTCCGAAGAGAGTCGCTTGAAGTTGACGGAACGCTACACCAAAGATGTCGACAAAACCAAGGATCAGGCGAAAAAGGCCAAAACGCCGCGCGATACACTGCTCGACATTATCCCGAAGAACCCGCTGCAGGAGATGGTCGGCGCTTTGGACGGCAGTTCGCCGGGCGGTGGTATGCTGGCGGTGATGTTCTTCGCGTTGGCCATCGGTACCGCCATTACGGTGGCCGGCGATCGTACGCAGCCGCTGATCGCGGTGCTCGAGGGCGTCTACGACGTGGTGATGGTCGTGATTCAGTTCGCGATGCGATTGGCCCCGTTCGGCGTCGCGGCGATGGTGTTCACGTTGACCGCCGAACTGGGATTGGAAATCTTGAGGACCTTGGCCTGGTACGTCGGCACGGTGATTGTGGGACTTGCGATCCATATGTTTGTGGTCTACTCGGCCGTTGTCTGGTCATTCGCCCGCATGTCGCCTCGTCGGTTCTTCGGCCGGATTACCGAGGTGATGTTGACGGCATTCGCGACGTCGTCATCCAACGCGACGCTGCCGACATCGCTCCGCGTCACCGAAGAAAATTTGAAGGTGCCACGCGATATCACAAGCTTTGTGTTGACCGTCGGCTCCACCGCCAACCAGAACGGCACGGCGCTCTATGAGGGAATCACGGTGCTGTTCCTGGCGCAGGTCTTCGGCAAACAGCTCGGAATCGAGCAGCAGCTGACGGTGGTGCTGATGGCGATCCTGGCCGGGATCGGGACGGCCGGCGTGCCGGGCGGAAGTTTGCCGCTGGTCGTCCTGGTATTGCAGACAATCGATGTCTCCCCCGACGGGATCGGAATTATCCTCGGCGTCGATCGGCTGCTCGACATGTGCCGCACCACCGTCAATGTGACGGGCGATATCGCAGTCGCGGCGTGCGTGCAGGGGAAGGGTGGCCAGGGCGGAGTTGCGTCGGGTTAGCAGGGGGTCGGCTGCCACGGCTACCTATGGTGTGCAGGCTCTTGTGTGCCACGGGTGCCTTTCGTGTGCCCATCGTGTGCCACGGGCTCGGGACGGCCCTCACCCGTGGCACACAATTCCCCCCGGTCTCCGCTTTTCCCTTCTCTCTTCTCACTTCTTGCATGCTAGGTTGCTCGACGCTCGATGACCTGCCCGGTCGTTTTGTTGCGCAGGATCAGCTTGGCGACACCGTCGGGCATCTTCTCTTCTTTGATCAGGTAATGGTCCTGATCGTAATCGCGGAGTGCCGCGACGTTGGGGACTCCCACCCGACCGCGCCAAAGGTCCAGCTGCACCGGTTCCCATCGCCGGGATTTCGCCGCTCGATACGCGGCGTCGATGATCGCATTCACCACATAGCCATCGTAAAACGTCTCCATCGGGGTTCGACCGGTATCAAGTGCATCGAGGACGTCGGCGAACATGTCGGTGTAGCCGAGTGCGCTCGGTTCGTCGCCTACCGGGAACAGCCAGCCTGTCGAGCCCTCGGCCTTCTCCGCGACGTATCCTCCCTGACCGACGGCAGTGAACATCTCCATGCCGGTGCGGAGCCAGTGATTCAGCCAGATCGTGCCTTCGGTGCCGGCCACTTCATCGCGCAGATCCATGCCTCCGCGAAAGGCCCAGCTGACTTCGAATTGCCCGACGGCGCCGTTCTCGTATTTGACGAGCCCGACCGCGTGGTCCTCGGCTTCGATCGGGTGGACCTGCGTATCGGCCCAGCAACTGACTTCGACGGGTCGAATATCTTTGCCGATGAAATTCCTGGCGATTTCGATACAGTGGCAGCCCATATCGATGATCGCTCCGCCGCCCGACAGCTCCTGGTTCCAGAACCAGTCGCTGTGCGGGCCCGGGTGGGTCTCGCGCGACCGCACCCAGAGCACCTTGCCCAGCGCGCCGGCACGCACCGCCTGCAGCGCCTTGAGTGTCTTGGGCGTATAGACGAGATCCTCGAGGTAAGCGTGGAAGACGCCCGCTTTTTCCACGACATCGAGCATCCGCCGTGCTTCTTCGGCGTTCCGGCCCAGTGGCTTGGTGCAGAGGACCGCTTTCCCGGTTCGAGCGGCTGCGGTGACGGCCGCCTCGTGCAAGTAGTTCGGCAGCCCGACCATCACGACGTCGGAATCGGACCCGGCGACGGCCTCTTCCAGGTTGTCGGTTGCCCGGGGAATCGCCCACTCGCCGGCGAACTTTCTCGCTCGTTCGATCGATCGCGAATAAGCGACGGTCACCTTGTCGCGCCCGCGATGCTCCTGCAGTGCCTTGGTGTAAAACATGCCGATCAAGCCGGTACCGAGCATGCAGATTCGACGCATCGTTGGTCCCTTGAAACGTTAAAGTGGCGGCAATGACCCGCGAGCTGCGCAGCGTAACAGAGGCGCGCCGTGAATTCGAGCCCCAGAGACAGTCGTCCATATGTGCCACGAATTGTGTGCCACGGGTGAGGGCCGTCCCGATCCCGTGCCGATTGTGTGCCACGGGGCGCCCAGTTTTGCTGACCCAATGGAGTCCTCATAAACGGCACAGTTTGCACCCCTGCACCGTTCGACCTTCAATTCTGTTGACTTTCGAGTCGAAGTCGGTCTAAGATCGTGGCCGGTAAGTCGATGAATCCCATGCTCAGGGAGGCCTGCCATGCTGGACCTGTTGCTGCACGGTTCAAACTCTGGTGATCGCAACAAATCTTGCCGAACCGGAGCCGCGACGCGGCGCGATTTCATGCGCGTCGGTTCGCTCGCTGCAGGCGCTTTGACCCTGCCGATGTTGCTGCGCAGTCGGGCGGCGGCGGTCGAGTCGGGCAAGCCCGCGAACAGCAAATCCGTGGTATGGCTCTGGCTGGGTGGTGGACCGACGCATGTCGAGACATTTGATCCAAAAATGTCGGCGCCGTCCGAATACCGCAGCGTGACGGGAGAGGAATCGACGTCGATCCCGGGCGTCACGATCGGCGGCACGTTCCCGCAGATCGCCAAGGTCGCGCACCAGATGGCGTTCGTGCGGTCGTTCGCCCACACGAACAGCGGACATGCCGGCGGTACGCATTTCATCATGACCGGTTACGACAACCGTCAGGCCGATAACGGTGGACTACCCGGTCGTCCGTCGATCGGATCGATTTTGTCGCGGTGCCGAGGCGCCAGTCATCCGGAAAGCGGTATCCCGACCTACGTGCGGATGGGCAACATCTTTGCCGACGGCCCATCGTTCCTCGGCGCCGGTTACGGCCCCTTCGATCAGAACGGGCAAGCGCGTCGCAACATGAATCTCAGTCTCGATCAGACGCGAATTAACGACCGCCGCAAACTGCTCTCGGATCTGGATCGGCTCGATCGCGAACTTGACCGCACGGGGACCATGCAGGGGCTCGACAAGTTCGAACAGCAGGCGTTTAGCCTCGTTTTTGGCAGTGCTCCGCAGGCGTTTGACTTGAAGCGCGAAGATGCCAATACCGTCCAGCGGTACGGCAAAGGTCTTGGCGAGCAACTCTTGACGGCGCGGCGCTTGTGCGAGGCGGGTTGCGGATTTGTGACGATCCAGTACGGCGGCTGGGATATGCACGGCAATATCGCGCAGGCCATGAAACAACGTTCGCCGCAAATGGATCAGGCCGTCTCCGCGTTTGTCGACGACCTGTATAAGCGCGGGCAATCCGACAACATTCTGCTGGTGATCACGGGTGAGTTCGGCCGCACACCGCGCGTGAATCGGGGCGCGGGCCGCGATCACTGGGCCCCTTTGAGCGCGCTGGCGCTGGCCGGCGGCAGCCTGAAGATGGGGCAGGTGATTGGCGAATCGGCGTCGAAAGTCGACGTCCCAAAATCCAAGCCGATCACCCCGCAGGACCTGCTGGCCACGATCTTCGAGGTGCTCGACATCCCTCAGAAAATTCAGTTCCCCAGCAACGCCGGACGCCCGACGTTCATGAACGAGCGAGGCGCACCGATCCCGGAATTAGTGTAAACTGTCCGCACCGGTCGCGCCGTTCGCCCCGCGGCGGCATTACTCGATCTTCGAATTCACTTGCTGAAGCTACGAATGGACGCGAAAGAGGCCTTGCGCATTTCCATGAATATGGGCAACTACGTCGCCACCGCCTATCTTGAAGATCTGTCCGACGCGGACTTGCTGCATCGGCCCGCACCCGGTTGCAACCATATCAATTGGCAGCTGGGGCATCTGATTGCGTCCAGTGGCCACCACATGTCGAAGATCTCGCCGGCGGCTGTCATGCCATTGCCTGCCGGATTTGCGGAAAAATACTCGGCGGCAACCAGCGGGGTCGATGATCCGGCAAGGCTCTGCAGCAAGGCGGAACTGGCGGATCTGTTTCGACGCCAGCATGAACATGCTCTCAAGGTCCTTGCCGAACTCCCCGATAGTGAACTCGACCGAAATTCCGGTCTGGAATATGCCCCGACCGTGGCCTCCTTGTTATCCATGGAAGGCAGCCACGTCCTGATGCACGCAGGACAATGGGCGGTGATCCGCCGTCAATTAGGCCGCAAGCCGCTGTTCTAGCTTGCAGTCTTACTTCGTGTCAAACACCGCGTCGAGTGCCGCCTTCAGGTCGAGGCGCCGGAACGTCCGCCCACTGGCGGTGTCGGTCACGGGCACTCCCGTGCGCTGCAGGATGGCGAGCATCGCTTCGGGAAAATTCGGCCCGTCGGCATGCCAATTGTATTTCGCGGCGTCGATCGCTTCACGCAGCAGCATGACCGAACCGCAGCAGATCGCATTGGACGACGACGTGGCGGCGGCCGGAACCAGGAGGTCGACCTTGGCGTGCCGGTCGAGATAGACTTCGTCCTTGCCTTGCCGCACGGCGCCGATCGCGAAGCAATTCGGTTGGCAGGCAGGCCAGGAAATACCGTTGCGAAAATCGTGATTGCCCGTCGGCGCACTGACCCAGATCCCCAGCAGACGCAGCCGCCGGAGCTTCTCGTCGATGACGGTCGGCACCGGTTCCGCGTGTTCCAGGTCATCCACGGGGGCCAGATTAACGGTCGTGATCTGGTACCGTTCGTGGTTGTCGATGATCCACTGCAGGCCCTTGGCCAGCGTCTCGTGATCGGCGATCTTGCAATGGCAGCATTCCAGCGCCCGGATCACAGCAACCTGATTGTTAAACGCGACGCCCCGTTTCCCTTGATGGTTCAGCGACGATGGGATCCCGATCGTCGATCCGTGATAGCCTTTGCCCTCGTGGCGCGGGTCATCGTCGCCGTCGACGCTGTCGTAGCTGACCCGTACTTTGGGCACACCGTCGACGCTCGCCTTCCATTCCGCCATCGACAAGTCACAACCATCGTCGACCAGGGCGAGCGTCTGCCCTTTTCCGAAGCGGAGTCGATCGCGGTAGGCGTCCCAGGCAACGACGATCCGCGCGTGAATGAACGAGGGTGGATCCGCGGGTTCCGCGGCGACAACGGATCCGGCCAACAAGCTTCGAACGGCGATCGCGGTAATGGTTAGAACGTGAAGAGACGGGCAAGCACACATCGGTTGCTCCTGAGGGAATCTCGTCGAGAATACATTGCCGAGTCTGCGGTCGAGTTGCCCTGTGGTCGAGTTGCTCGGCAACTGCGATCGAGGGGCCGTTTCAGGGTAGCCGCTGTCTGCGTTAGAATCAAACCGATTTACGGGCCCCAGGAGGGACGGACCATGGCCAATGTCTACGATTTCGGTGCCGCGGGCGACGGTGAAACCGACGAGACCGATGCGCTGCAACATGCACTCGACGCGGGCGACGGCATCCTGCGGCTGAACAAAGGCACCTACCGCATCTCCCGGCCGCTGGTGCTCGACCTGACGCGCCAAGGATTCAGCGCGGTGCGCGGTGAATCGGGAACGTCGAGAATCATCATGACCGGCCCGGGCCCGGCGATGCGGATCATCGGTGATCATCAAGGTACGGCGCAGCCCGCGACCGTCCGCCCAGCCACCTGGGACCGCGAGCGGTTCCCTCAGGTAAGCGGGCTGGAAATTGTCGGTGAGCATCCGGAAGCGGTCGGGATCGAACTCCGCAAGACGATGAAGTGCGTCGTTTCGCAAGTTCTCGTCCGGCGTTGCCGCTACGGACTGCACCTGGTGGAGCGCAACCGCGATTTCCTGCTGGCCGATTCCCACTTCTACGACAACCACGAAATCGGTGTCTTCCTCGACTGCTGCAACCTTCATCAGATCAACATTCACGGCTGCCACATCAGTTGGAATCGAGTCGCCGGGATCATGTCGCTGGCGGGCGACATCCACAACCTGCAGATCGTCGGCAACGACATCGAGTACAACAACGTGACGTCGTCACTTCCTGGCAAGCCGGCCGAAGGTGATTCCGCGTTGAGCGGACATGACGGTGGCTCCGAGATTTTCTTTGATGCTCGGGAAGGCATCGTCAGCGAGGTGACGATCAGCGGCAATACGATCCAATCGACCGTGCAAAAAGGCGGCGCGAACCTTCGCATCTGGGGCGCCGAGATCGAAGCACAGCCTCGTGCCGACACGCCGGCGAGTGCGAAACCCGATACGGTGCACGTGATCAACGTGACCGGTAATGTGCTCGGCAGCCAGTGGCGCGGGGTCGAATTGCGAAACATGTCGCGGGCGACAATCACCGGAAATACCATCTACGACAGCGCGGATCTTTCGATCGTCGGCTACCGCTGTTCGGGAATTGTGGTCAGTGGCAACTCGTTCTCCTGGCGCGGAATCGACTCCGAGCCAGTGAAAGACGGCATTCGATTTGAAGACAGTGACAATGTGCTGATCAGCTCGCTGGTCACGCAGCGGCTGTGCGCCGGATCGGCAGAGCAGGGGGCTGCCATTACACTCGTCCGCTGCCGTGACTGTGGAATCTCTGACTGCCAGGTCCTCGACCCGTTGCACCGGGGCATCGAGCTGGCCGATTGCCAGCGCTGCCGAGTCGCCAACAACACCATCGTCGACCGCCGCGTCCAGCGCACGATGCGGAATGCTATTCGCATCACCGGCCAGGGGCGGGACAACCTGATCGCCGGAAACATCCTGGGCAGTGCGGTCGATAAACTGATCGACGTTGATGATCCATCCACGGCGATGGAAAACAACATCCACGCTCTTGACGTGGCGCGATGATTCGTGGGGCTTTTTGGGAGTATTGGTCATGCTTAAGCGATTTGTAGTCGTTGCTTGCATCGCAGTCGGCGCAGGCCTGTTTTCGCTGTGCATCGACGCCGTACGGGCAGTCGACGAGGTGGAGAACATCGGGCGGTGCGAATTTGACGCGCTGCCGCATCTCGTTGCGCCGTTCTGGAACATGGACAATCTTGAATTCCCGGCCGACGCGATCTCGATCGAGACGATCGAAGGCGGGAACCGAGGACTGCGGATCGGCGATCGCCGAGGCGGCCAGGCGGGACGGTATACGATTACGCTGCGCGACAGCTCGCACGGCTGGAGTCCGAGTCCGTCGCAGCAATGGCACTCGATCACGATCCGCATGGCGGCCGATTATCGTGGCACGGCGATGATCGCCGTGTCGGTCCCGGGCGCCGGTGCGCTGCTTGACATCGGGCATGGCAAATGCGTGCTCTGGCAGCGCGTTGGAGATGCGGACGTCAGGCTGGATGAAACCGCGGCAGTCCGGACCAAGATCGCCGACTGGCGAGCGGCCGATCTGCATCGGTACACCATCGAGTGGCAGCCCTCGGGCCGGCGGCATGAGATGCCGTGCCGATTGTCGATTGATGGGCAACTGATCAAGGAGTTTCGCGGACACGATCGCGATCTTCCGTTCGATTCGACGCTCGAAATCAGCCTGGAAAACGGAGTCGGAACTGGATTGATCGACTACCTCGAGTGGAACATCAACGGCGGCGCCAAGAAGCCGCTTCTGTCGTTCCAGGTGGAGCGAGGCGTACGGCAGTTGTTCCTGGACGATCTCGGGATCGCGGAACTCGCCGGCGTCACGCGTCGTGTGCACCAGCCAACTCGCCATCCTGAAAGTCCCGTTCTACGTGGTGAACATCCCTGGGAAAAGACGTCCACATCGGTCTACGGCACGATGCTGTACGACGTCGAGTCGCGCAAATTCCGGATGTGGTATCTTTGTTCGCCGGTGCCACCCGCTTCGGGGCGCAAGTGGGTGGAGGTTGGCGGATACCGGCGCGTCACGGGTTGTACTCTGCTGGCCTACGCGGAGTCGACCGACGGAGTGCACTGGACAAAACCGCACTTGGGGCAGTTGAGTTTCGAAGGGTCGCGGGAGAATAATCTGATTGCGATCGGAATCGATAATCCGGAAGGGGTCGGCGTGTTGCTGGATCGCTGGGAACGCGATCCCCAGCGGCGCTACAAGGCATTTTTCTGGGATCGACGGTTGCCGCCGCCCGACGATCCGACCGGCGTCGACGAACGGCTGTCGAAAGTTCCGATCGATCCGACCGATTTAACGGAGACGCAGCGGTCCGGCGGTATGTGGGTTGCATTTTCACCCGATGGTATTCGCTGGGTGACGCATGGTCCGGTCATGCCGCAAGGCAGCGACACGACGCATACGATCCTGTTCGATCCCGTTCGAAGCAAGTACCTGGGCTACGGCCGGATGGGGTTCGGTCGCACGGTCGCGCTGGCGGAGAGTGACGATGCGCTGGAATGGTCGGCGCCGCGTCGAGTCCTGGCGTGCGATCTGGCCGACGGGCCGGGCGGACAGATTTACGGGATGCCGGTCGACCGATACGAAGGAATGTTCCTCGGCATGTTCTGGATGTATCGCGAGGGGACCGATGCCAAGATCGATACGCAGCTGGCGGTCAGTCGCGACGGGCGGCGCTGGGCTCGCGTGGCGGAGCGACAGACGTTCCTGGCGAACGGTCCGGACGGTGCCTGGGATGACGGGATGTCGCGCGTGGGCCGAGGCTTCAATCTGATCTCAGCGGAGATGGCCGCGGATGCGCCGGGACTGCTTCCCGACACGATCTACATGCATTACTCGATGGTCAATGGCCCGCATCGCAGTCCAAAGTTCCCCAAAGTGGAACGGCGTTTCCCGAGCGCGGTCGGACTGGTAACGCTGCGCCGGGACGGATTTGTTTCCCTTGCGGCGGAGAGCTCCGCCGGCAGCGTGACGACGCGCGAATTTTCCGCGCCGGGCACGGCTCTGTTTGTGAATGTTGATGCGACGGACGGCGAGTTGCAGGTCGACCTGTTGTCAGAAGGTAAGCAGCTTGGCAGCTCGTTGCCGGTGCGAGGCGACCATCGACGCGTGACAATCGAAGGGCTCGCGGAGGCCCTGTCCCGCACGAACGGGAAACCGGTCGCTCTGCGATTCCGATTGCGGAACGCCAACCTCTATTCCTACTGGTTTGCGGAATCGAATTAACCATGGGCAAGAAAATTCTGGTGACGGGCGGCTGCGGTTTCATCGGAGCCTGGGTGTTGCGGGCGCTGTGCGAGCAGGGAATACCTGCCGTCGCGCTTGACGTCGTTCCACCTGGCGAGCGATGCCAGCGCATCCTGGGCAGGCATCTGCCGACAATCGCCTGGGAACAGGCCGACCTGCTCGACCTGAATCGTCTGCGGCAGTTGCTGGCCGATCATCAGATCACCAATCTGATTCATCTGGCGGCCCTGTTGACGCCCGCTTGCCATAACGATCCGGTCGCAGGGTGCCGCGTGAACGTACTGGGCAGCGTCACGCTGATGGAAGCGTTGCGGCAGAGTGAGCAACCGATGGAGGGATTCAGCTATGCCAGTTCCTTCGCAGTATACGGGCCGGAGGAATTTGGAAGCGTCGCGGCGACGGATGCGGAAAACCCGAATCGACCTCCCAGCTTTTATGGCGCGTTCAAGCTGGCGGTCGATCTGATCGCCGAGCAATATTGGCGGCAGTATGGATTGTCGGCGCTCGGCATTCGACCGCATGTCGTGTATGGCCCGGAACGCGATCAAGGCCTTTCGGCGGCTCCGTCGCTGGCGATCCGCGCCGCGGCGATGGGACAGCCGTATACGATCAACTTCCGCGGTCGGCTCGGCTACGATTACGTTCACGATGTCGCACTCGCGTTTGTCCGCGGCGCGCTGCAGACTCCACGCGGGGCCAACGTCGTCGACTTGAACGGGGAACAGGCGTCGAGCGAGGAGTTCGCGCGGGCGATCGAACGGCTGCTCCCTGATCCGCGGGTGAAGATCGCCGTGTCCGGACCTGAAATCCCGGCGAATATTCCTCCGCAACCACGATATATCCAGACGATTTTTCCTGACTGGTCGCCGACTTCGCTGGAGGACGGCATCCGTTTGACGGCCGAATACTATCAGGGCG
>VGZA01000002.1 GCA_016872775.1 Planctomycetota bacterium
AACGCATGGCAACAGGTGGCAATCTCGCGAATTTCGTTCAAGTGCCATGATTCCGGCTGTACCTGCCCGTACTGGTGTGCCGTCTGGTAGGCCCTCACTGCCAGATCAAGCCGACCCTGGGATTGCAGGTAGCCGCCCATGGCGCACAACAATTGCGTATCGAGCGGAAAGAATTCCAACGCCTTCAGACAGGTCGCCAATTGCTCGGGGCGATTCGCCGGATCGTTGTCGAGCGTGGCGAGCAGCCCATAGTAGGCTTCCAGCATATCGAGCGAACCCGGCGCCGACGCCTGCAACGCTTGCCGGAAAAACTGCAGCGACTGCGCATTGTCTCCCAGCACCTGCAATGCGTCGGCAATGCAGTTCAGCATGCGGGGCGTCGGTCCCTGTTCCTTGACCGTCAGATCGGCAAGCTCAATGTTCCGCCGCGCCTTACGCAACTTGATCTGCGGATCGTGTTCGCGCTCGGTTCTCTGGATTCTGCACGGGAGGCCGACGATCGTCATTCCAAGTTCCGACAGGGAATGATGCATCGTTTCGCGTACGCGACCATGGAAGCGAATGCCCTCGCGCCGTGGAATCAACCGTACCCGCGCGATCTGCTCTCCTGCGATATTCGCGCCAAAACGAGGTATCTGGATCAGCATCGCGTAGGCCTGATCGGCACGCGCTTCCTGATCGACGAAACGCCGCAACTCCGCGGCATCTTCCGCCGAAATCAGTTCTCCGGCGTCGAGCCACAGCACCCAGTCCGCGCGCGACTCCGCCAGACAAGCATTGCGCGCCGCGGAAAAATCGTCGTCCCAGCTTCGCCGGACAAGCCGCGTGGCCCGCGCATACGCGATCCGCGCCGTCTCGTCGGTCGACCCGGTATCGAGGACCACAATTTCGTCGGCGATGTCCCGGATCGAATCCAGGGTCGGTCCCAACAAATCAGCAACGTTGCGAACAATCAAGGCGATCGACAACCGCGGACGCGGGGCGTTCGGTGAACCCATAGCTGAACTCCTTGCGGGGGTGGGAGTTTAGCGGCAACGGTACAACGGGCCTAGGCCGATAAAAGACAATTCGCTGCCGCCGGAAAGCCTACAGTCGTTACCACCGTCCTAGGCGCCGATCCCCTTGGAAATTCGCATAAATTCTCTGCTTTTTATCGGACTTCGAGGCGATTTCGAGGTACGATTGAGTTGTCGAACGGGGCGCCGTGGTCCTGCACGGAAAGCAACGCTCGACCATTCCTTGGGCTTTCTCACCCCCGTGTTGGGCGGAATCGACTTCGGTTGGTTCCGCCCTTTTTTGTTGTTCCGCGAGGCCATTCCAGGCTCGATCAACGCAACTGCCTTCCTTGACAAGACGCCCACCAAGACCATACAAAAACTGGCTTCCCACAGTCATCAGGCACGTTGCCAATGAGCGGGACGTGAACGGCGACGCCCGACGAGGCCTCCATGCGAGTTACGGAATTCGAAGCACTTGTTGCCACTTGCCATCCTCCGAACTCGATCCGCGGCGATGGCCCATCGCCTGCCTGGGTCGGGGCCAGAAGCCTCCGGACTGCCCCCCGGGCGTCCACCGACGATGGCGACGGCGACGAATCGGAAAAAGAATCCGATGATGATGGATTCAACGACGACGACGACGGCGTATTCATCGAAGAACCAGGCATCGTGCCGGACGAATTCGAGGAGTTTGACGAGGACGATTTCGACGATGACTTCGACGACGATTTTGAAGAGGAGCTGGACGAAGATTCGGCCGATGACGATCTGGATGCCGACGACGAAGACGAATTCGAAGCCCTAAAGCGAGGCCCCGCGAAAGTCGGGAAGCGCAAAGTCGCCGAAGATGTTGCCGACGAGGACGGCGACGACGAGGAAGCCGACGAGGAAAAGGAAGACGAAGCCTGATGCCGGGTGCTTGTGTGCTCGACCCTTAGCGCAAAGATGGATTCGATCGAATGTTCACAGCGGTTCCGGCCAGCCCGTCCTTTCCCGAATTGGAAAAAGCAATCCTCGAATTCTGGAGAGAACAGAGGATTTACGAGCAATCGCTGTCGCGGCGGGCCGACGCCCCCAGGTTCATCTTCTACGAAGGACCACCGACAGCCAACGGGCTGCCGCATCCGGGGCATTGCCTTACCCGAGCGATTAAGGATCTCTTCCCGCGTTATCGCACGATGCGGGGTTTTCTCTGCGAACGCAAAGCAGGTTGGGACACGCATGGCCTCCCCGTGGAGGTCGAGGTCTGCAAGGAGCTCGGGATCCACTCGAAGGAGGAAATCGAGCGGTTTGGCGTTGAGCCGTTTATTCAGAAATGCCAGCAAAGCGTCTGGCGGTACATGCAGGAATGGGAGCGACTGACAGAGCGGATCGGCTTCTGGCTGCAGCTTGACGACGCCTACGTCACGTACCATCAGAGCTACGTGGAAAGCGTCTGGTGGTCGCTGAAAAACCTGTTCGAGCGCGACTTGCTGTACCAAGGGCATAAGATCGTCTGGTGGTGGGCTCAGGGTGGAACGGCGCTAAGCAGCGGCGAAGTCGGGCTGGGGTATAAAGATGTCGCGGATCCCAGCATCTACGTACGATTTCCGCTGCGGGATCAGCCCGGCACTTCGCTGCTGGTCTGGACAACAACTCCCTGGACATTGCCGAGCAACCAATTTGCGGCGGTTCATCCAGAACTCGAATACTCGGTCGTCCATGACGCGGTCAGCGACGAACGGCTGATACTGGCATCTTCGCTGGTGGAGACGGTTGCGACCAAGGCGCGCCGAAGTTGGACGGTTGAATCGACGATGCGGGGATCGGAGCTTGTCGGTCAGCGCTATCGGCCTCCATTCGATTACTATTATCGCGAGCAAGGGGAGCAACTCAGCAGGCTCAGCGATGGGTCGGGAACTCAACACATCGCCTGGCGCGTCTGCGCGGCGGATTTTGTCACGATCGACAACGGAACGGGAGTCGTCCACGAGGCACCCGCGTTCGGTGAAGTCGATTTCCAACTGCTCATAAACGAACAGGCTCGGTTCCTCCCCGGGGAAGGTCCCCCGCTGATTTGCGCGGTGGCCGCCGATGGAACCTTTACGGCCGAGGCTCCCGATTACCAGGGACACTGGGTCAAGGACGCCGACAAAGAGATCATCCGCGAGTTGAAAACGCGCGGCCTGTTGTTGCTGCAGGACCAGATCGTGCACTCGTATCCGTTCTGCTGGCGCGCCGATAACGACCCGCTCATTCAATATCCGCGCAGGAGTTGGTTCATCCGCACGACCCAATTCCGCCAGCGGATGCTCGACAATAATCATCGGGTGCAGTGGCTGCCGGAGCACATTCGCGACGGCCGCTTCGGTAACTTCCTGGAGTCGAATATCGATTGGGCCCTGTCGCGCGAAAGGTATTGGGGAACTCCGCTTCCGATCTGGGTCTGCGAGGAAACCGGACGGATGGAGGCGATCGGCAGTTACGCCGAATTGCTGAACAAGCCCGGGCTGCGCGGCACAGAAGTCTGGGCGGAGGCCAAAACGAAGAATCCCGCCCTGCCGGACGATCTCAAGGTCCATAAGCCTTACATCGATGCGGTCAACTACGATTCACCATTCGCCGGCGGAGCGCGGATGCGCCGCGTACCGGAAGTCATCGACTGCTGGTACGACAGCGGCGCTATGCCTTTTGCGCAATGGGGCTACCCGCACCGCAACTTCGAGCAATTCTCCAAGTTGTTCCCCGCCGACTTCATCAGCGAGGCCCTTGATCAGACGCGCGGCTGGTTCTACAGCCTGATGGCGATCAGCACCATGCTGTTCGGGGATGAATCGCGACAGGATCCCGCATCCGAACCACGCCCCTTTCCGCATCCGTTTGGAACCTGCATCGTCTTGGGCTTGATGCTGGCCGAATGGTGGGAATCGAAGGATGGCAGGCAGCGATTCCTCTCCGAGGACGAAGCGAAACAGGCCTGCGGGGAAGGGGGGGTCGTACGCAAAGTCGGCAAAATGTCAAAACAGCTGCGCAATTACCGCAGCCCCAA
The DNA here is from genome assembly GCA_016872775.1 of Planctomycetota bacterium. Classification (GTDB taxonomy): domain Bacteria; phylum Planctomycetota; class Planctomycetia; order Pirellulales; family Pirellulaceae; genus VGZA01. The sequence continues at coordinate 4,027 of VGZA01000002.1, forward strand.
CGAAATCTTTGACGCCTATGGGGCCGACGCGCTGCGATGGTACTTCTTTGCGAACCAGGCACCGTGGAACTCGATCCTCTACAGCGAGCGGGCGATTCGCGAGAGTATCCCCGAGTACCTGTTGCGGCTCTGGAATTGCTACAGCTTCTTTCTGATCTACGCGGCGATCGACGGGTTCGATCCGGCGGAAGGACATCCAGGTCCCATCGAACAACTGAACGCCAGCGAACTTGCCGCGCACCCGGACTACCGACCGGTTCCCCAGCGCTCGGAACTTGACCGTTGGATCCTCGGTGAGCTTCGACGCACCTGCCGGAACGTCGTGAGGCAGATGGATGCCTACGACAATTATGGCGCCTGTTCCAGCCTCCACGCCTTCGTCGACGCGCTCAGCAACTGGTATGTCCGACGCAGTCGCGACCGATTCTGGGCGAGCGACAAATCCGATCGCGGCAAGCGTGACGCCTACTGGACGCTCTATGAGTGCCTGGTGACGCTGGTCAAGCTGACCGCTCCCTTCACGCCATTTCTCGCCGAATCGCTCTGGCGAAATCTGGCCGGCACGTTTGCGGGCCGCGCCCAAGCCAGCGTGCACCTATGCGACTATCCGGTCCCGGACAACGACGGATTCGATCGGCTGCTTTCGGAACGGATGGAACTGTTGCGCTCGATCGCGTCCTTGGGCCGTTCGGCACGCATGGACAACAAACTCAAGGTCCGGCAGCCGCTGGCCAACGTCGAGGTGATTCTCTCCGACACGCAACATCAGGCATGGCTCGAAGCACATGGCGAATTGCTCCGCGAAGAACTGAATGTCAAGCAAATCGAGTACACGCGCGAGGCGGAAAAGTACATCCAGTACCAGGTTCAGCCAAACTTCAAACGCCTGGGACCACGCATCGGCAAACATCTGCCCGCCGTCAAAGCGGCGCTGCTCCAGGGTGATCCAGCTCGATTCATGACCGAACTGCAGCAGACCGGCCTGCTGCGGCTCGAAGTCGCCGGCCAATCGATCGAACTCGATCGCGAAGATATCCAGGTCCGCCTCGAGGCGCGACCAGGCTGGGCGGCCGCGCAAAGTCCAGGTTGTGTCGTCGTGCTCAGTACCGACCTCACTCCGGACCTGATCCGCGAAGGGATCGCCGCCGACTTGATTCGCTCGATTCAGGAACGACGCAAGGAACTAGCCTGCCGCTACACCGATCGCATCGCGGTCGGAATCGTCGGAGCGACCGGGGAACTCACCGCCGCCATCGAACAATTCCGCGATGTCATCTGCCAGGAAACGCTGGCCCACTCTCTGTCGCTGGCTCCCATCGCCGGCGTCGAGGGCTCCGAGCGGGAGATCGCCGAACAGTCAATTACGCTTTTCGTGCGGAACGTCGCATGAGTCGCCTCACCGCTTCCCAACCGCCCCTGCCGATCGCCGTACTGATCTCGGGCGGCGGCACGACATTACGCAACCTGCTCGCTCGCGTCGCCGACGGCCGATTGACCGCCGAAATCCGGTTGGTGATCTCCAGTAGCTCGTCCGCCAAAGGCTTGCAGTTTGCCCGGGACGCCGGCATCCCCACACGCGTCCATTCCCCGCGGGACTTCCCCGCGGAAGCCGCGTTCAGTGACGCGATCTTCAGCGCCTGCCGCGAACAGCATGCGGAACTGGTGGTCATGGGCGGCTTTCTCAAGCATGTCAAAATTCCCCCCGATTTCCAAAATCGTGTGCTCAACATCCATCCCGGTCTAATCCCGGCATTCTGCGGTAAGGGATTCTACGGGCAACATGTGCACCAGGCGGTGCTGGATTACGGGGCCAAAGTCAGCGGTTGCACCGTGCATTTCGTCGACGATGAATACGATCACGGACCGATTATCTGCCAGCGTACGGTTCCCGTACTTTGTGGCGATACAGCCTCCAGCCTCGCCCAGAGGGTTTTCGAGCAGGAATGCGAGGCGTTGCCCGAAGCGATCCAACTCATCGCCGATCGACGCGTGCGCGTCGAGGGCCGGCAGGTCCGAATCGATTGAGTTCTCGCAAAGACGCCAAGTCGCAGAGTCCACAAATCGATGGATGAACTCGGGTTCCGGCAGGGCTCCGAGGTTGTGGTCCTAGGTCGGTTTCAGCGGCTTCGCAGGCGCCGAAGCCGTGTCCCCCGGCAGTCTGTCCGGTCGGAAATCTGCCATTCCAACATTCATTCTTGCGCGGATATGCACACACATCTCCATTCATTACAGTAATTCTTCCAATCAATGATTGAATTATATCATTACTATGCAATACTATCATTGATATTGACCGTTAATTTCCACACATTCGATAGTTTTTCACCTACCATGCTGGCTGATGAGCGACGAGATCGGTTGCTGGAGTTGGTCCGGCTGCGGGGATTTGCCGCGCTTCCCGATTTGGCGGGAGAGTTACAGGTTTCCGAGTCGACGATTCGGCGTGACCTAGACTTTCTCGAGGAAGCCGGTTCCGCGAAGCGGACACATGGGGGTGTCTTTTACACGGGGCCGAGTCCGAAACTGTCGCATTTTGATCAACGTCAGGCGGCCCATTGGGAACGCAAACGCGAAATCGCGAGTGCTGCCGCGCGGCTGATCGAAGACAACGACACGCTCCTGCTTGACGGCGGGAGCACGACCTACGAACTTGCCCGCCTTTTGGTTGGTCGGCCGCTGCAGGTGGTCACCAACTCCCTCCCTGTTGCCAACCTGTTTACCCGAAGCGACCGTTCGGACCTGGTGATGATCGGCGGTTATGTGCACAGCCGGACCGGCGTTTCGGTGGGGCCTTATGCAAATCAGATGTTAGCCGAATTAACAGCGCGGCGTGCGGTGCTCAGTGTCGCGGGCATTACCGAACGGGGCTATTTCAACAGCAATCTGCTGCTGGTGGAAACCGAGCGGGCGATGATGCGTGCGGCGGACGAGGTGATTGTGGTGACGGACAGTTCCAAATTTGATCGCACGAGTCTGGCGCATTTGTGTGATCTCCATGAAATCGACGTCCTGGTCGCCGATCGGGAGATTCCGGATGCCTGGCGGAAGCGGCTGGAGGGGTCCGGTGTGCGCGTTCTGGTGGCGATGACGAGCGAAGAAAATTGAGCGGAATTCCTGGGAAGGGACCATGAGCAGCAACTTGATGGCATCGATCGATCGTGCCGCAATCGAGCGGATTGTACGGCAGATTGTGGTCGGAGCGGCGGGCTCCGGCACGGGCGCGGCACCAGGTTCGCCGCGGCCGTCCGAACTGGTCGTGAGCATTTCAGCACGGCATTGTCACCTGACGGACGAGCACGTCGAGATACTGTTTGGACCGGGCCACAAACTGACCCCGGAGAAACCGCTTTTTCAGGACGGTTTTTACGCCGCGGCGGAGACGGTGATGGTGGTCGGTCCGCGTCGCCGGATGTTGCCGACGGTGCGGGTACTGGGACCAACGCGGCCGGCCAGCCAGGTCGAATTGGCGTTTACCGATTCGATCTCGCTCGGCATTGACGCGCCGGTCCGCCACAGTGGTCGCATCGAGGGGACACCGGGATGCGTGCTGGTCGGTCCCAAGGGCGTGGTGGAGTTATCCCAGGGTGTGATCCGCGCGGCGCGGCACGTGCATATGAATTTTGCCGACGCCGATCGTTATCAGGTGCGCAACGGCGACTTCATGAAATTGCGCGTCGAGTCTCCGCAATGCTCGATGGTGTTCGAGGACCTGCTGGTGCGGGCGGACGCCACCAGCAAACTGGAAGTGCATATCGACACCGACGAAGGTAACGCCTGTTACCTGGATTCGGCGACCAAGGTTGAGTTATTGAAGCAGGATCATGTCTGCGCGTGTCAGAAGAAGCATTAACGCGCGGCGCGATCGTTTTTTCTTTCCTTTGTTTTGGGAGTTGGTTCAACATGGCAAAGACGATGGAAGCGTTGGGAATGATTGAAACCAAGGGGTTTATCGCCTTGGTGGAGGCTACCGACGCCATGCTCAAAGCTGCCAACGTGCAGTTTCTGGGCTGGGACAAGGTCGGCAGCGGATTGGTTTCGGCCTTCGTGACGGGCGACGTCGCGGCGGTGAAAGCGGCGACGGACGCGGGCGCGGCGGCGGCAGGCCGCATCGGTGAAGTCGTCAGTGTGCAGGTCATTCCGCGACCACACGAGGACCTCGACATCGTCCTGCCACCGCCGGCGAAGCGCGGCGGCGGACGCGCCAAGTCGTCCGACGAGTAACCACAGCCAGCGCGGGGCTTGCAGCGATGCCTGGCCCGGCGCGACACCGAGGAGCGGCTTCGCTGCCGTCTTCGGTGCAATCAGAAACTTTCCCTTGTCAATGAAAGAAGACTCTATCATGCAAAGCGCGATTGGATTGATTGAAACCAAAGGACTGGTGGGACTGGTGGAAGCGACGGATGCGATGGCAAAGGCGGCCAACGTGCAGATCGTCAAGCGCGTCGGGATCGGCGGTGCGCTGGTCACGACCATCGTCAGCGGCGACGTCGGAAGCGTCCGCGCCGCCGTGGAAGCGGGTTCCCAGGCCGCTCAACAAGTCGGTGAGCTGGTCGGCAGCCATGTTATCCCCCGGCCCGCCGAGGGCCTTGTCGACGCCTTTATGTCCTGAACTTCCGCCGTGAGGGATCACGCGATGAAAATCCTGGTAGCCAATCTGGGGTCGACCAGCTTCAAGTACCGGCTGTTCGACATGTCGGACGAGCGACAGCTTGCGCGGGGTGGCATCGAACGAATCGGCGCCGCCGAAAGTGCCTGCTTCGTCGAGATCGGCGGTCAGCGCCATGCGTTGACGACGGCGATCCCCGATCATGCGGCGGCGGTACAAATCTGCCTTGAACAACTGACGGATCCGAATGCCGGTTGCCTGCGCGACGCGCGGGAGGTGGCGGCGATCGGTTTCAAAGCAGTGCACGGCGGAAGCATCAGCGGTGTGCAGCGGGTCACTCCTGATCTCCTGGAAGCGATGGAAGCCATGAACGATGTCGCCCCGGCCCACAACCCGCCTTACATCCGCGCAATGCGGTTGCTGGCGGAGCGGCTTGGGGAGATTCCTCTCGTGGCGGCGTTCGAGACCGGATTCCATGCCACGGTTCCCGACGCACAGCGGTTCTATCCCATTCCCTTTGAATGGGCCGAGCGTTTCCATGTCAAGCGATGGGGATTTCACGGCGCCAGCCACCGCTATATCGCGCATCGCATCTCCGAGCTGCTGCAGCGGGACGACTTGCGGACCATCTCCTGCCATCTCGGCGGTTCCAACAGCCTCTGCGGCATACGCGGACGGCAGAGCGTCTGCACGACCATGGGCATGAGCCCACAGTCGGGGCTGCCGCACAACAATCGCGTCGGCGACTTCGATCCTTTCGCGATCCCGATCATCATGCGGGCAACCGGTCTTACGCTGGAACAAGTGCTGCATGAATTGGCGGAGCGAAGCGGCCTGTTGGGGCTGAGTGGCGTCAGCGGTGACATCCGTGATCTGGAATCGGCAGCGGCAGCGGGCAACTCCCGGGCGCGTCTGGCGCTGGACGTCTTCGCTTCGGAAATCCGCCGGCACCTGGGCGGAGTTCTGGCGGAACTTGGCGGCGCCGACGTGATCGTCTTCACCGGCGGTATTGGCGAGAACGCCGACAGGGTGCGTGCCGCGGTACTGGGAAATCTGCACGAGCTGGGAATCTCGCTCGATCCTGCCGTCAACGCCACTGCCCGCGGCGAATGCCGCATCAGCGCCGACAGCAGTCGCACCCAGGTCTGGATTGTACCAACCAACGAAGAGCTGATTGTCGCGCGCCAGGCTCACCAACTCCTGCGGGACTCGAATTGAGGAACCGAAATCATGTTTGTCGCCCGAGTCACTGGATCGCTGGTTTCGACGCAAAAGGTCGCGTCGATGGTCGGCTACAAGCTGTTGATCGTGGAGCCGTTTCGCGTTGAGCCCAATCAACGGAAATCGCTGGCCACAACCGGGCGCACCTTCGTCGCCGTCGACACGCTGGGAGCCGGCGAGGGGGACTATGTACTGATCACGCAGGGCTCCAGTGCCCGGCTTACACCTGAAACTAAGAACTTGCCGATTGATACGGTGGTCGTGGGAATTGTTGACCAGATCCACGTCGAGCAACTTTGCCTTTATGCCCGTGAATCGGCCCAATAAGGACTCTCTCCAATGCAGTTGAACGAAGACCTGATTCGCAACGTGGTGACACAAGTGCTGGCCGAGGTACGGCGCGTTCCCCGAGGGCCGGCCGCGGCGAGCTTTCATGGCAGGCATGGAGTCTTCACCTGCGTCGACCAGGCGGTTAACGCGGCGCGGGACGCGTTTGAGCAGCTGTCAGAACGGACACTCGAAGACCGCAAGCGGATCATCGAGATCATCCGCAGGATATCCATCGACCAGTGCGTGGAATTGGGCACGATGGAGATGCAGGAAACCAAAATCGGCCGGCTGAAACATAAGATCGAGAAACTCAGGACCCTGGGGGAGCGTACTCCCGGCGTGGAGTTCCTTCGCAGCGAAGTGTTCAGCGGAGATCATGGACTGGCGGTCATCGAGCATGCTCCCTTCGGCGTGATCGGAGCGATCACACCCGTGACCCATTCGCTGCCAACCTTGACCGGCAATGCCATCAGCATGATCGCGGGGGGAAACACGCTGGTCGTCAATCCGCACCCCAGCGGAAAGCGGGTCGCGACCGAAGGCGTGCGGCGTTTCAATCAAGCGCTCTCGCAGGAGATCGGCATCGACAACCTGATCTGCATCATCGCCGAACCGACTCTGGAATCGGCGGCCGAGATCTTCAAGCATCGTGGGATCGCGATGATCTGTGTCACCGGCGGTCCGGCGGTCGCGCGAGCCGCCCTGAACAGCGGAAAGCGTGCGGTGGTAGCCGGCCCCGGAAACCCGCCGGTCGTGGTGGACGAAACGGCGGACCTCGATCGGGCGGCACGCTGCATCATCCAGGGCGCCTCCTACGACAACAACCTGCTCTGCATCGCCGAGAAAGAGGTATTCGTCGTCGCGTCGGTATTCGACCGCATGATGCAAGCGATGGAGAAAGCCGGCGCCGTGCGTCTGCAGGCGCGCGAAGTCGACGCCTTGACCAGGGCTGCCATCGTGCAGGTGGGCGACGGCGATCACAAGCATGACGCCCCCTCCAAAGACTTTCTCGGACAGGATGCCGCTCGACTGGCTCAGGCGGCCGGCCGGAGTGTCCCCGCCGATACCGAGTTGTTGTTCGGGGAAACCGATCTTGCCAACCCGTTTGTTGCCGTCGAGCAGATGATGCCGTTCGTGCCCTTCGTGCGCGTCCGTGACGTCGACGAAGGGATCGCCCGTGCCAAAGACGCGGAACATGGCTTCCGGCACACCAGCATCATTCACTCCCATAATGTGCGCAACATGACCAAGATGGGACGGATCATGGATACCACGCTGTTCGTAAAGAACGGCCCCTGCATGGCATCCCTGGGATTGGGCGGCGAAGGATATCTGTCGTTCTCCATCGCCGGACCGACCGGCGAGGGCGTCACCACACCGCTCACGTTCACTCGCGAACGCCGCTGCTCGATGATCGACGACTTGCGCATCCTGGGACGCCCGGCAAAGAATTCCTGAGGAGTAGTCCATGCAGACCGGCTGGGTCGTTGGTACCGCCACCGCGACGATCAAACATGCATCGATCCAAGGTTGCAAGCTGCTGGTCGTCCAGCCCTGCCTGGCGGACGGCCAGACGGCGGATGGTGAGCCGGTACTGGCGATCGATACGCTGGGTGCAGGTCGTGGCGAGCGTGTCGTGATCACCAGTGATGGACGGTTTCTGCGGGAAACATTGCGCGCGGAAGCGACGCCGGCGCGATGGAGCGTGATTGGAATCAAGGATTAATCAATGACCATGGCGGCCCACGAAATCGAAAGTATCGTTCGGGCTGTCGTTGCGCGCTTGCGTGAAGGGCAGGGGGGACGCGTCGAGCCGACGAGTGTCTCGCAGAGCACCATGTCCGCTGCGCCGGAGCTCGCGGGAGGCACGTTGCGTTTGACCGGACGGCTGGTCACCGTCGCGACGATTGCGGGCAGGCTGGACGGCGTCCGTCAATTGGAATTGCCGGCGGGCGCCGTTGTGACGCCGGCGGTGCGAGACCAGTTAAGGCAACGCAACATTCCGTTAAGGTTCACCCAAACCACCGCACCAGCCGCTTCTCCACCGATCACCTTGTACGTCCATCGAACCGATCCCGCATGCTCAACCGATCGATTGGCGACCAGCCTCGGCGGACAAGCGACTTTGGAATTATTGACGGCTTGCCCCGTCGAACAGGCGGTGGCGGAACTCGCCGCCGTGTTGACTCATTCCGCTTCGCGTGGCCTGTTGATGACGCGAGGTTGGGCCGAGGCGCAGGGGCTGGCGAACCGCTGGAGTTCGGTTCGGGCCTTTGCGGCATTCGATGCGCGCATGGTGCAATCCGCGCGGCGCGACTGGAACGCCAATCTGATGGTTATCGACCCCGGCCGCAGCTCGCAGCAGGAGATCCTCCACTTCACCCGTGAGTTTTTGCGATGCGAATCGGCGAAGTAATTGGCACCTTGACGCTCAACCGTTGCCATCCCAGCTTTGTGGGGACACGGTTGAAGCTGGCGGTTCCCTTGACCTTGCAGGACCTGCTGGGGAGCAGCTCGCCCCCGCAGGCTGATACCCTGGTCGTCTGGGATGACCTGGGCGCGGGGGTTGGTTCCAAGATCGCGATCAGCGAAGGCGGCGAAGCGGCACAGCCATTTCGCCCGCACGACAAACCTGTGGACGCTTACTGCGCGGCACTGCTCGATCAGATCGACGTCGCGCTTCCGAAATCACCATAATCCGCTTCGATGGAGACCTCATGACCAACCTTCACAAGATCAAACTCGATATCTGCGAAATTGGCCGACGCATTTACGACAAAGGATTCGCCGCCGCCAACGACGGGAATATTACCGTCCGTGTCGGGGAGAATGAAGTTCTCTGTACACCCACCATGCATTCCAAAGGCTTTCTGAAACCCGATGATATCTGCACGATCGACATGACCGGCAAGCAACTCGCCGGCAGCAAAAAGAGATCGAGCGAAGCCTTGCTGCACCTGGAGATCTACAAGCAGCGTTCCGACGTGAAAAGCGTCGTCCATTGTCATCCTCCGCACGCCTGCGCGTTCGCGATCGCCCGCGAGCCGATACCGCAGTGCATTCTGCCGGAGGTTGAAGTGTTTCTCGGCGACGTTCCAATTACGACCTACGAGACGCCAGGCGGCCAGGACTTCGCGAATACCGTGATTCCGTTTGTGAAAAAGACAAACATCGTGGTCCTGGCGAACCATGGGACGGTCAGCTACGGGGAAAACGTCGAAAGGGCTTACTGGTGGACGGAGATCCTCGACGCCTATTGCCGGATGCTGATCCTGGCCAAGAGCCTGGGACGCGTCAACTACTTCAGCGAGGCGAAGGAACGCGAACTGCTGGCGTTGAAAGACAAATGGGGGTTCAGCGACCCGAGAAACACCGCGGAGTACAAAGACTGCGACATCTGCGCCAACGATATTTTCCGGGAAAGCTGGCAGTCGTCGGGAGTCTCCCGCAAAGCGTTCGAAGCCCCGCCGCCGATGGGAGCGAAGGCACAGCCCGCGTCGCCAGCAGCTGGCAGTGGTGACGAACAGGAACAGTTGATCCAACTGATTACCCAGCGGGTGCTGGCGGCTCTTTCGGCTACGAAGTAACCAACCCCGCAAACTCCGCAATTATCCCTCTCGGAACATTCCAGGAAATCAGCAAATGAAAGTCAGTATCATCGGTGGCGGCGGGCTGGTAGGGTCGAGTGCCGGGTTCGCGTTGCAATGCGGCGGCGTGGTAAGAGAGATCGCACTGCTGGATGTCAATCAGGATCTGGCAGGCGGCCAGGCACTCGACATCATGCACGGCGGCCCGAGCGTCGCGGATCAGATCATCAGTTCCGGCGACTACCGGCATGTTCCGTCCAGCGATATCGTCTGCATCACGGCGGGGCTGCGCCGCAAGCCTGACGAGAGTCGCCTCGACCTGATCAATCGCAATACCGACCTGTTTGTTTCGATCCTGGACGAGATCGCTCGAGCGGGGCTTAAGCCCGGCGCGATGGTGCTGGTCGTTTCCAATCCGGTCGACATTCTGACCTACGTGGCAGCCAATCGACTCGGGTTGCCTCCGCAACAGGTGATTGGCCTGGGCACGCAACTCGATACGATTCGATTTCGCTCGTTAATCGCCCAGCAACTGCAAGCGCCGCCGACGCAGGTCCAGGCACTGATTCTCGGCGAGCACGGCGACAGTATGGTCCCGATCTGGTCAAGCGCAACGATCGGTGGACTCCCCTTGGAAAAATTTGCGAAGTGGACGCCCCAGGTAGCGAGCGACCTGTTCACGCGCACGAAAGGCTCGGGGGCCGAGGTCATCAAGAAGAAGGGAGGCGCTGGTTTCGCTGTCGGAATCGCGATCCGGGATGTGATCCACTCGATCGCCCTCGATCAGGGCCGGATTCTGCCCGTTTCGAGCGTGCTGTCTGGTTGTTATGAGATTCGCGACGTGGCGCTTTCCGTACCCACGGTGGTTGGTCGGCAAGGAATCGTCGCAACGCGCGAGATCGAGTTGTGGCCCAAGGAAGTCCAGGGACTCCGCAAAAGTGCCTTGGTCCTTCGGCAGACGCTGGAAACGGTTTTGGCGCGGATTGGACGCCGCTAGCGCGCGTCTCGACGGGTCCGCCGCCGACAGGTTATCCTGACGGCACCAGCGGGCCCTTTCCCTGGGCAGCTTCCAGGTGACTGGGGCGAATTCCGCGACGAATGGCGCCGTGGTCGACTTCGACTCCGGGTCACCGCGGGCAGCGGCGCTGGTTAGGGAGAATCGCCGTGCACAGTTTCAAGCCGCGGTTCGGGCTACTTTTTCTATTGCTGAAACTGCCCGGCATCTTGCCGTTCTGCCTGTGGGCCGCCGCGCCGCTGGCGGTACCGCTCGGCGCGACATCGCATGAGGAGCGCCCCGGCCAAACGCAGGAGCAATCCGATGATCACCCCAGTGAGGCGTTGGCGCGGAAATTCAAGGACGAGGTGCAGCCCTTCCTGAGGGACCAGTGTCTAGTCTGCCATGGGCCCGATCGGCAGGAAGGCAAACTGGACTTGAGGCCGATCCTGGCACTGGACCGTTTCGTCCCCCGGTTCTCGCTCTGGAAAGAGGTCGTTCGTCGCGTGCGCGATCACGAGATGCCGCCGAGCGAGGCGGCGAATCAACCTTCCGATCCGGCACGCAGGCAGCTCGTCTCCTGGTTCCAGCTTGCTACCGACGAACAGGCCGAGCGTCACGCCGGTGATCCAGGCATCGTTCTCGCTCGACGCCTGAATCAGTCCGAATACGACAACGTGATTCGCGACCTGACAGGCGTGGAGATCCGACCGGCGGGAGAGTTTCCAATCGATCCGGCCAGCGAGGCCGGTTTCGACAATACAGGTGAGTCGCTGGTCATGACGCCCGCATTGCTGGAAAAGTACCTTGTCGCCGCCCGCCACGTCGCTCGGCACCTGGTCTTCTATCCCCGAGGACTTCGGTTTGCGCCGCATTCGATGGTGACCGACACCGATCGCGACAAGTACTGCGTGCAGCGAATCGTTGAGTTCTACGGCAAGCATGAAGTCGATCTCGCGCACTACTTCGTTGCCGCATGGCGATTCACGCATCGGGAACGCCTTGGCATCAACGCGGACACTCTCGCCGCGCAGGCGATGCGGGACGCGATCAGTGCGCGCTACCTGGAACAGATCTGGCGCCTGCTGCGGAGCGACTCGTTGCCGGACGGACCGGTCCGCGCTCTCCAGGCGGCCTGGCAGGAATTGCCGGTCCCAACCGACGCTGACGAGACAACGCCCGTCGCCGAGTGCAAGAAACTGGCCGAACTGGCCCGGGAACTTCGCAAGCAACTGCGTTCCCCGGTGCGGAAACTCACCGTCCACGGCATCTCCGACGGCAGTCAGCCGCTCGTACTTTGGCGCAACCGCCAACTGGCGGCCAGCCACCGCCGCTACGACGGCACGGTGGCAACGGACGCCGTGAAGCTCGAAGCCGCGTGCAGGGAACACTGGCCGTCGGCGGCACGATACTGCGTTCTCGACGACCCGGATGGAGTCGATGCCGAGCGGTACAGGCGAAGTTGCCAGACATTCTGTGAGACCATTCCCGATACGTTTGTGGTTGTGGATCGCGGTCCCTATTTCGATCCCAATGCGGCGAACCAAGGCAGGTTGCTCACCGCCGGTTTTCATTTGATGCAGGGCTATTTTCGCGACGACCAACCGCTGATGGAACTGGTGCTCTCCGATCACGAGCGGGAATCGCTCGATCAGCTCTGGCGCGAACTCGATTTCATCACTCAGGTTCCCTCGCGCCAGTACAAGGACTTTGTCTTTTTCGAACGGGCGGAGCCGCCTCGATTCATGCTGGACGCCGAATTTGATTTCGCTCGCTCGGAAGACCACGACCTCGCCTCCCCGGACAAAATCGTTCGCCTCCGCCAGCTGTACCTGGCAAAGGCTCGACGACATGAAGCGAGCGACGAGGCGTTACAGGCAATCGAGCAGTACTTCGAGCAGATGGACCGCGCGATTCGCAGATTGGAGGCCGAAGCCGCCGCCGCGGAACAGCGGCAGATCGTCGATCTGCTTGAGCTTGTGGAACGTGCATTCCGCCGCCCGCTCGTTGACGCCGAGCGCGATGAATTCCGGCGGATCTACCACCAATTCCGCGACGCCGACGGGGCATCCCACGAGGAGGCGATTCGAGAGACTCTGGCAAGCGCGCTGATGTCGCCCCACTTCTGCTATCGCTACCTTCGGAATGCCTCCGCCGATGACGCCAATGCGCGCGTTCGTGAATTGACGGGGGTCGAGCTTGCGAATCGGTTGAGTTTCTTTCTCTGGTCGTCGATGCCCGATCAGGAACTGATGCAGTGGGCACAATCGGATCCGCCGCTTCGCGAACAGCCGCTGCTCGAACTGGTGCGGCGTCTTGTCCGATCGGAGAAAATCGGCGGGTTCGCGCAGGAGTTCGCCGGAAACTGGCTTGGTTTTCGCCGCTTTCAGCAGCATCAGGCGGTCGACCGCGAACGATTTCCACAATTCACGAATGAACTGCGCGAGGCCATGTTCGAGGAACCGGTTCGGTTTTTCGTCGACTTGTTGCGTAATAACCGGCCTGCGAACCAGCTGTTGCGCGCCGACTTCACCTGGGTCAACGGGGCATTGGCCAGCCACTACGGTATTCCATTTCCCGAAGAAAACCCTGAGCACTGGGTGCGGGTTTCTGAACGTGATGCGTCGGCGCCGACAGGCCGTGGTGGCCTGTTGTCGATGGGCGCGTTTCTGACGATGAACGCGCCCGGACTGCGGACAAGCCCCGTGAAACGCGGATACTGGGTGGTACGTCGATTACTTGGCGAGCAGATCCCGGCGCCGCCACCCAACGTTCCCGAACTCCCCAAGGACGAGGCGGCACTCGGCGACGACGCCGAGGTCACCCTGCCGATGTTGATGGCTCGACATCGGGCCGATCCGCAATGCTCGTCCTGCCATCATAAATTCGACTTCGCCGGTCTGGCATTCGAAGGCTTCGGCCCGATCGGCGAACGCCGCGATCGAGATCTCGGTGGTCGCCCCGTCGAAGACCATTTCGCCCTCCCGGATGGATCGACGGCCAAAGGCGTCGACGGCCTGCGGCAGTATCTGTTGACCGAACGCGCCGACGAATTTCACAGAAATCTTGCGGAGAAGCTCGTGACCTACGCGCTGGGACGGCCGCTCGTTCCGCCCGACACCCAGTTGTTGAGCCGGGTCCGGAAGCAACTCGCGGCCGAGGACCAGGGACTCCTCGACGTGATCGAGACGATCGTCTTGAGCAGCCAGTTTCGCACGACGCGCGTCGAGAACGGGGGCGCGAAATAGTGGATCTAACGGCGGACCCGATCACGGTTCCGTTGGCAGGACAGTTTGAATTGTGACAGAATGTCACCATCGCAACGGCTCCGCCGCGGAGGTCGCGACGGGGCATGGAGGATCGAGTCAACTCGATGAGGTGGATGACAATGGGACCGAAATCGTTGCTTGCCAGTCGCAGAATTTTCTTGATCGGCAGCGGAGTGACGATGGCATTGCCATGGATGGAATCGTTGCCGGTCTGGGGAGTGCAACAGGAGAGAGCGGTTGGAGATCCGACCGCGACTTCGGAGCCCGGCGTCGCGGTGCCGCCGCGGCGATTCGCGGCACTTTTCATGGGCAACGGAATCAGCCCGAAAAATTGGTGGGCACGGCAGGCCGAGACGGGCGAAATGGAACTGGGGCCCAGCCTGACGCCACTCAAAGCGCTAACTCCCCACCTGAACGTCATCTCCGGGTTGTTTAACAAACAGGCAACCGGCGTCGGAATCCACCCGGGCCAGACGGGCAACATCCTTTCGGGCGCATCGCTGCAACGGGGAGCCGTTTTGCGAGGCGGCATCAGTATGGACCAGGTGATCGCTGCCCATTTCGCCGACGTCACGCCTCAACCCAGTCTGGTGCTGGGCTGCGAGCAGCCGATCACCGGCTACCACGAAACCAATTTTTCGATGGCTTACAGCTCGCACATCTCCTGGCAAGATTCCAGTTCTCCCGTTCCGATGGAAGTCTATCCGTCGCTGGCGTTCGACAGCCTATTCGAAAATCACGGCAGCCGCCGTACCACCAGCATTCTCGATCGAGTCTCCGAACACGCTCGATCTTTGCGCCGCCAACTGAGTCACGCGGATCAAGAGAAACTGGACGAGTACCTCCAGAGCGTGCGACAAGTGGAGCGGCGCGTCGAACGCTCGCGAAAGCAGCTGCAACGTGCCGGCGAGAATGCGGCTCCAAGCGATCCGCCGCTCGTCAGCATGCCCCGTCCCCGTAACGGGCTCCCCGAAGACCTGCGCGAACATATGCGATTGATGGCCGATATCGTATCGTTCGCATTCCAGACCGATCGCACACGGGTGGCCACATTACTGATGTGCCGGGATTTGTCCGGGCTGTTTTACCCGTTTCTCGATGTCCGTGTCGCCCATCACCCCGCTTCCCACGAAGATAATTCGGAACCGTACGAGCGGATCGTGCGCTATTATGTAAGCCAGTTCGCCTATCTGGGCGAGAAACTGGCGGCAATGCCTGAGGGCGAATCCAACGTCCTGGAAAACAGCTGCCTGATGTTCATTTCCAATATGTGGTCCGGAAGCCAGCATGACTCGACGCGACTCCCCGTCCTGCTACTGGGCAGTTTGGGGCGGTCGCTGGAGACCAATCGTGTGATCGACTACACCGGCAAAGCGGACGATCAGCGTCGACTTTGCTCCCTGTACCTGTCGCTGATGCAACGGATGGGAGTGCCGGCCAGGACCTTTGGTGATGCCGAACAAGGGCTGAAAGAGATCGGACCGATTGCGTAGTTCATGGCGTGATCTGGATGCGATTGCCCTGCAATTTTGCCTTCAACCCGGCGCTGCCGGCAACTTCCTGGACCAGCCTTTCCAAGGTGACATCTTTCAGATTCAGATCGATGATCGCCCTTAACTTCTCCGGCGGCACGTCCGCCGCGATCTCCAACTCCAGTCCCTGGCTTTCGGCGATCTCGCGAACTACCCGAGCCAGCTCCTTTCCCTGAATCCGCAAGTCGTAGACGTCCTGCGTCTTTTGCGGTGCCTTGGTGACACGCGGTAGAGAGATTTCGCGCTCGATCGATTCAATCTCCTCAACAAGCCCTTCGACGCGGAGCGCGCCTTTCTCCCGTTTGAGATTCAGTTGCGGAAAGCGCCGGGAGAGTTCTCCAAGCCGAGCGTCGCTGAGGGTCGGTTTGGAGAAATTGCGCACGATCATGACGCGCTGTGGAAATGGAGTCAGAATCAATGTGGAACTTTTCGTATCGATCTTGAATGTCAGTTCAAAGCCGGCCAACAGCAGCGAGAAGCGCTCCACCCAGGCCATCGCGCCAAATTCGGCGGCGGGCCACAAATCGTGGGGAATCCGTTGCTCCAGGTCGGCAATCTCGAGTTTGCATTCCGTCGCCAATTGGCGCAACAAATCGCGGGGTGTTGTCAGCTCCTCCCAACGCATCGGCGATGATCTCATGGTCGCCGTGCGCAGGGCGGGAGGCAGTTTTGAGCAGTCGCCACGCCGCATCGCCACCACCGTCGCCAGTCGTTCGCTCGTTGATGTGGGGCCGATGTAAATGGCGTTCGAGAGCACCGAGATTCCTAGCTTCAACTGGCTCGCTAACTGCCGCAACGCGTCTCCCAATTCCGTATCGCTGACCTGGAACTGCAACGCCTGGTCCGGATCGACTCGCCGGTCGAGCAAAAACGCGCATTGATACGCGCTGGACAGCCTTGAGAGCGCCTCGCGCAAGGGAATGTCCTGCCACTTGAGCGAGAGTTGCTGTTCAAGTTTCCGCTGCAACTCCGAATTCCTGGTCGCGGCCCCGGCCGGTTCCTCCGCACGCATTGGGTTTTCGAATGGTGTCCAAAGCGACGATTGGCAAGCAAAGGCGACCGCGCCGAATAGCCAGAGATGGTAAGCTGGGAAAGCGGCGATAACCTTGTCGAGTAACCGGTACATAATGGCGTTGCCTCTCGGAAAAAGCCCCTAATCCTGGCGTCGAATCTGTTGTGCTCATTGCCCTGCCGCGGCGCGCCAATTAGACTCGAAATTGTTGTTTTTCTAAATCATTCAATTTCGAGAAAGTTGAACGAGTGGACCCCAACCTCAACCGTGCGCCGCGTCTGCAGACATTCTATCATCAATACCTCGACGACGAATGTTCCGCGCTGTTTGTGAGGTCAGTTTCCCAACATTACACGACCGCCACGCTGGAACGATTGGCGCTGTACGGATCGCGCATCAATCGGCGGGCCGCGGTCTTGGCCTTGGGATTTATTGCAAGTTACACCTCGAACGCCGTCATGGGGCAGGCGTTGCATGACAACGACCGGGGCGTGCGCATGTTGGCCGAGAACGGGATCCGGGAGATCTGGTGCCGTGACGGCAGCGATCTGCAGCAGCAGCAGATCGCGGTGATTGAGCGATTAAACGGTGCTCGTGATTTTCTCAGGGCGGAGCAATTGGCCACGGCGCTGATCGAGGAAGCGCCCTGGTACGCGGAAGCGTGGAACCAGCGGGCGATCGCATTGTACTACCTGGAGCGGTACGACGATTCCGCCAACGATTGCCATCAGGCCTTGGAGATCAATCCGTACCATTTCGGTGCCGCGGTGGGCATGGCGCACTGCTATCTTGAACTGACCGACGCCTTTGCCGCACTGGATTGTTTTCGCCGGGCGCTGCGTCTGAATCCGGACCTGGAAGGCGTTCGATCGCAGGTCCAGTATCTGGAAAAATCCCTGGAAGGGCAGCAGTAGCGCCGCGAACGAGGCGACGGAGCAGCTCGCTCATTCCTCCATTTCGAATTCCACGTCGCCTTCCGGTTCCTTGGGCCAGGGCGAGACACCGTGTCGCAGAATGTAGATCTGCACGGCGAATTCGTACCCAGCCCAACCGAAAGAGATCATCGCCAGCAGAATTGCTGTCGACGCGATCCAGCGTCGCGGGCCATGCAGTGCGAATACCGCCAGGCCTATGGCGAACGCCGCCAGCGCCATCGCCGCGACCGGCAGCGATTCCACCAGCAGAAAGCTGAATGCGGCAACCGCCGCCGATGCGATGCCAGCCACCAGATACACCGGCGCGCGCTCCGCGGACCTGGCGGCAGACGTCGTGGCGCGATAACTTCCGGACTGCCAGGTGGTGGAACTGTTGAACGGTGAGCCGCGCCGTGGTTCGCCGCCTCTGCGGTCCGGTGTCGCCACTCCAACCAGGGCCGCATCGTTTGGGGCCGCCTGCTCACCACGCTTTGCATCGGCAGTGCGAGGACCCGCCGATAGAACCGGCGACCGGCGCACCGGGGGTAGCCCGTCCTGGTCGGCGTGCATGGCAAACTCCGTCCCGCATCGCCAGCATCGATTCACCGATCCCAGCAGTTCCTCACCACATCGAGCACATGTGACCATCGCGCCTGCACCGTCGTTTGTCGCGAAACAGAAAAAGCCCCCAACGTACGACGCTGGGGGCTTGTTCCGTGCGACGATTCAGAATGTCAAAAGCGAGCCGGCCGTTGCGAAATTTAGCCAGCCGATTGTCTTTGAGAACTTACTTCACAAGACCATTGGCATCCGAAATGATCTTCTCGACGTCCTTATCCGTGATCTTGTCTTTTGCGAATCCACGGCTCGATGCGACCTTGCCATTGTGCCACATCATCACCGTCACGTCGGCATCACGGGAAATCTTGTAGCCGTCCGGACCTTCGTTGGTTTCAAACGTGGTCAGCGGCGTCTTGGCGATGTTCAGAGTCTTGGCGATTCCTTTAAGCTTCGATTCGACCGAGTCCGGTTCGTCGGAGAGGTAAACCACAAACGCAGCCATCTTCTTGTCGGAGTTCTTGGCAACCGTTTCATCAATCTTCTTGACCAGACCGGTCAAGTCGTCCGAGAGGCGTCGCGTAAAGACCGCCACCACCGGCCTCTGACCGTACTGACAACGATAGCAAAGCGTTTTTCCTTCGTTCGGTCCCGAGCAATCCTTCACATTGAAGGCCCCCACCGATGCTCCTACTTGCAGTCCGGACTTCAATTCGGCCGCGATCGCGACGCCCGTAAGGGTAAACGCGGCGACGGCCATCAGGGCAATCACTTTTTTCATGGATCGTTCCTTCCTCAGCTGTTGGCTAAAAAGAGTCACACGGATTAACAGGAATTGTATCGAATCTCATCAACTTTGCGAAAGACGCCAGCCGGGCTCGAGATACCGGCTTTACGCGACGTGCGGGTTGCCGGTTCGGCAGTCGGCGGCGGGAATCGAGACGGTTCTAGCCCGCAAGCAGCCCGGACCGGGCCAACTGGGCCAACGTTTCATCTACAATTTTCGTGAGAATTGGCCGAATTCGCTCCTCGTCCTTCACCGCCACCCCTTTTTCATGGATCATCATCACGCCGTTTTGCACCTGCTGTACGAGAAAATCCACCAGATCGGCATGGCTGCGGGAACCGTCCAATTTCGGTATCAGCTGGCGCTGCAGGTCACTGAGCTGGCTCGTGCCGTGCCACTGGTTCGTGACGATCCGCGACTCTTTGGCCTGCACGCGCATGAGGGGCGAAGCAACCGGCATGGACGCCACCTCCAGCACCGGGGTCAGCGGGAATGCGGTGAGATCGATGTGCGTCGTGGCAAAGCACCGTAAGAGCGGCTCGGCCAACGCACGCGCCTCTTTGTCGTCGCGGTCGGTGTCCAGTATAACCGGACCGTTGTAGATCCGAGATCGAGCGGCAGCCAACAGTTCCGAGAACGGAATCGCCCGCGGCCATTGTTCCTTGAGATGCACCATGGCGGCCTTCATCAGCGGCTCGCGCGTCGTCATCGTCGAACCGGGCCGCGTGAAAGTGACTCGGGTCTGCGGATCGAACTCGGTCACCGGCGATTCGGGAGCCGCGTCGCTCGCGACGTGCAAAGGGAAGACACATTCCGGTCCGGGATTACGCTCCAGGTTGATTTCCTTCTGGCAAAGCAACGTCTGACGGAACAGCCGATTGCGCACGAAGTCCATATACTGCTCGCGCTGCACCGTGTCCGAGCTGAGCGTCTTCAGCATGTTGGCCACTTCGGGTGGAAAATTGTTGACCGACATCACACTGAAATCGGCCTCACCCAGATACTGCAGCCCCTGTTGCTGTGCCCTTTCGATGAACTGATGGAAATAGAGCGGAGTGTTTACGGTCTCCAGGAATTCGTGCAGCAGATAGTAGTCCTCTTTGCTCTGCAGAAGTTTGAGTTCGTCGTTGAGCAGAATCCCGTAGGGGTTCTTTTCCGTCGGCACCGATTTTGCCAGGAAGTTCACCAGGGCCCGCGCTTCGCGAAGCTGGTCGGCCGGCTCCGTGAAGAACTGCGCCCGGTAGAGCATCACGTCGCGGATCATCCCGCGCATCCGCCAGCCTGGATTCGTGTTGTAACTGATGTAGGCGATCCCTTGCGGCGTGAGTAACTCCCGGCAAACGGCGAAGATCTTCTCTTGAACCGGTTCGGGAACCCAAGCGAAAACGCCGTGAGCGATCACGTAGTCGAATTCACCCCAGGATCGGTCAATCGTCAGAATATCACCATGGCGCAACTCGACGTTCGATATCCCCGTCGCCTCCAACTGCTGCTGGCCGCGCTGGATCGCTGTCAGGGAAAAGTCGAGACCCACGAAGCGGCTTTCGGGAAACCGCTCGCCCATCGGCAGCAGATTACCACCGCTCGCACATCCCAGTTCCAGTACCCGGCAACGATCCGGCATTGCCGGCGTCATTCCGCTGATCATTCCAATCGTCGCCAGCCGACTGGGATGCGTCTGGGCGAAGGGAAAACTCTTGTACGGCACCTCGTCGTACGGATTGACCAGTTCAATTTCACGTTGAGCCACGATCCAGTGCTCCTCAAGCCTCGGGAAGGGCCGTACCTGCCGCCTCCATGACATCGCCCAAGCTTGCGGAGAACTGAACAGAAAAACGCGTGGCCGGTCCCGTCGGAACCGGCCACGCGTCATAGTTTCAGCACGACCTATAACCGCTATTCGAACCAGCGGTCGAGCGCGGAATCCACGGAATCCTCCCTGCGATTCCTGACAACATCATGAACCAAATCGTCGAGCAAATCGTCAATGTCGCCCAGGCGAGACGCAGGCCCGGCGGCTGCTCGAAGGTTCCATCGGTCAGCGGCAGAATTGGCGATCAACGAAGCCGGCAGTGCTGGTGTCGTTTCGGCGACCTGAACCGATCGTTCCGATCCGATAAACATCGCTCGCGGATCCGCCAGCAACTCCATTCCATCGATATTGTTGGCCAGCACGTCGAACGCCGTGAATGCCCCCGCGGCTTCGCCTTCGCCGGACGGCGGCAGCGAATTCAGATAGTTGATCACCAACAACGCGTCGATCGGGAAGATATTGCCATCGCCGTCGACATCGTAGAACGGCGGAGGATTGCCCGGCAGAGGCAGGGGACCCGCGCCGTCCCGATTGATCTTGTTGATCACCAGCAACGCATCGATCGGTTCGACTGCTCCACTGTTATTGACATCCAATCGATCGCGGGAATTTTGCCACGCGGGCGGCGCCTTGGCGACATCCACCGTGACCGTGGCCTCGTTGGAACTGCTGCCCGCATTGTCCTTGACCAGGTACCGGAACGATACCGTGCCCACAAACTTCGTCGTTGGCGAATAGGTAATCGTACCGTCACCATTGACGGTCACCGAACCGCTCGCTGGCCCCGAACCGGTGTTGTACGTCACCGTCGCGGGATCGAGTACGCCATCCACGTCAAAGTCGTTGTTCAACACCGGTATGATCAGCGGAGTTCCCTGGATCGTGGAGGCTGAATCATTGAGCGCCACGGGCAATTCATTCACATTATTTACCGTAATCGTTACGGTCGCTTCCTTAGAGAAAAGCACCCCATCAAATACCTTGTAGGCAAACGTGACGTTGCCAAAGAAGTCGCGAGTCGGTGTGTAGTCGAACGTTCCATCGTTGCGGAAGACCAGCGCGCCGGTCGCTGGATCACTGACCTTGATCGCCGTTATTTTGTCGCCGTCGACATCAAAATCGTTGCTCAACACCGACTTGAATGTCTTCGAAGTGTCTTCGTCCATCGTGTAGCTCGTACCCGAATCGTTCACGGCCACCGGGGCATCGTTGACCGGTGTCACGATGACAGTGACCGTGCCCTCCGAACTCTTCGGATCGGCGAAGCCGTTCGTCGTACCATTGTCGGTCACAACATAGGTAAACGTATCGGTACCGGCAAAGTCGGCCGCCGGGGTATAGGTGATGACTCCGGACTTCAGGGCCACCGTCCCTCCCTTGCTGCTGGAGGAGCTTACCGAACTCAAGGTCAATGTCTGCGACGACTCGTTCGCCGGTCCTGTCGTATCGTTGGTCAACAGTGTCGAGGCATTGAACGACAAAGCGATGTCCTCGGTTGTGGAACGGTTATCGTTCAAGGCGATCGGAGGATCGTTCACCGCCGTGACCGTGACGCTGACCGTGCCCTTGGTCGCCTTGCCGTCAAAGTTCCCGTTCGTCGTCCCGTCGTCGGTAACGGTATAGGTGAAGGAATCGGTCCCGAAGAAATCGGCGGGAGGCGTGTACGTTACCTTGCTGCCCACCAACGACACGGTTCCACCCGATGTACTCACCGCGTCCACTGCGGTAACGGTCAGCGTCTGCGTATTCTCATTCGCCGGTCCCGCCAGATCATTGGCCACCAGGTCGGCCGTATTGATCACCGCGGCGATATCCTCCGGCGTAGCGAGCTTGTCCAGGGTAGCCACGGGCAGATCGTTCACTTCGCTGACCGAGATCGTCACCGTTGCCGTCGAACTATTCGGACTTGCCTTGCCGTTCGTAGTGCCATTGTCGGTCACGGTATAGACAAACGTATCGATACCATTGAAGTTCGCCACTGGCGAGTAGGTAATCACGTTGGTTGTCGTATTCAGCAGCACCTTGCCGCCTTGCGTCGACGTGGCAGGCACCGCGGTCACTCGCAAAGTCTGCGTGAGCTCGTCGACTGCGGTAACCGGCCCTGGAGCGTCGTTCTTCTCCAAGGTCCCCGCGGCGATCGTCAAAGCGGTATCCTCGACCGCCGTCACCAAGTCATCCGCGGCAACCGGCGCATCGTTGACTTCCGTGACGGTCACCGTCACAGTTCCAACGGCCGTTCTGGCGTCCGCCGAAGCGTTGGTCGTCCCGTTGTCCCTGACCACATAAGTGAACGTGTCGGTACCGACAAAATCGGCTGCCGGAGTAAAGCTGATCTTTCCTCCCACAGCGGACAACGAAACTGTCCCACCCTTGCTGCTGGTGGAGCTGACACTGATCACCGTCAGAGTCTGTTTGGATTCGTTCGCGGGCCCGGCAGCGTCGTTCGTCGTCAGATCCACGCTGTCCAAGCTGAGCAACGTGTCCTCGGCCATCGATCGCGCGTCTCCGGTCGGAACAGGATCGTCGTTTACTTCATTGACAATGATCCGCACGGTTCCCACGGACGATAATGCCGGATTACCGTTATCGGTCAGTTCGTAGGTGAAGCTGTCGGTCAAGCCTGTGTCGACCGAATTAAAGTCCTTGGCCGGCGTATAGATCACGTTCGAACCCACGATCACAACTTTTCCGCCTTGCGACGAAGCCGCGCTGACGTTGGTGATCGTAATCGTCTGGCTCGTTTCCGGATCGGCGGTGCCGACCGGAGCGATCGGGCCTGGAGCGTCGTTCGTCAGCAGGCTCGCCAGACTGATGGTGCGCGACGTATCTTCCGTAGCCGTTTCGTTATCGACCCCCGCGATCGGCGCGTCGTTGACGGCGTTCACCGTCAACGTGACAGTCGCTCTCGACGTCTTGGGATCGGCCTTGCCGTTGGTCGTTCCATTATCCGAAATTGTGTAGGTGAACGTATCGGTACCGTTGAAGTTGGCGGCTGGAGTGTAAATCACCCCCGTACCTGTCAACTGCACACTACCGCCGCGGGCACTGCTGCCGCTGACTGACACGATCGCGAGCGTCTGCGAGTTTTCATTGGTGGGACCTCGCGAATCGTTCTGCAACAGCCCCGTCGTGGATAACGTCAACGACTTGTCCTCGTCCAATACCCCTTTGTCGTCGGCGGCGGTCGGCGCATCGTTCACTTCGGACACAGTCAAGGAAACCGTACCGGTCGCCGACAAATTGAAGACGTTGCCCGCCGTATTGTCGTCGGTAATCGTGTAAGTGAACGTATCGGGACCGAAGAAGTCGGCCGGCGGCGAGTAAGTGATCTGGCCGCCACTGATCGATACCTTGCCTCCCTGGATCGACGTCGCGCTGACCGAGACGGTCAGAACCTGGGAACTCTCGTTGGCAGGTCCGGCCGAATCGTTAGTCAGCAGGTCCGCCGAGTTGATCAGGAGATCCGTATCCTCCGCCGTGCCAGAAAAATCATCCAAGACGGTCGGGGCATCATTGATCGGCACTACCGTCACAGTGACGGTACCGGTCGCCGAACGAGGATTGACAGCACCGTTCGTCGTCCCGTTGTCGGCCACGGTGTAAGTAAAGGTATCGGTACCGTTGAAGTCCTTCGCCGGTGTGTAGATCACCTTGGTAATCTTGCCGCCCGACGTTGTCGTCGAGACCTTACCACCGTTAGGTGTTGTCGGGCTCAATGAAGTGATCGTCAGCGTCTGCCCGGTTTCGTCGGTCGCGGTAGCGGGTCCCGGCTTGTCGTTCGAGAGCAGCGTCGCCGGATCGAGAATCAGGACCACATCTTCATCGGTCGACACGAAATCGGTTGCAGGCACCGGCGCATCATTGACTTCCGACACCGTGACGGTAACGGTTCCGGTCGCAGTCTGCGGGTCGAACACGCCGTCGGTAAATCCATCGTCCTCGATCACATAAGTGAACGTATCGGTACCCGTAAAGTCGGCCGCCGGCGTGTAAATCACGTTGGTGCCTTTGAGCTGCACCGAGCCGCCTTTAGCGCTGGTGGCGCTGACGGAGATCACCGTCAAGGTCTGCGCCGATTCCTGCACCGGTCCGGGCACATCGTTGGCAAGAAGCTTGGTGGCCGTGATCGTTACCGTCAGATCCTCCTTGGTGGCGGCCGTATCGTTGCCAGCCACCGGCGTGTCGTTCACCTCGGTCACCGTGATCGAAACCGTGGCGGTCTCGTTCGAGACCAAACCGGTCACATCCCGCAACCGATAGGTGAACGAATCGGGACCGAAATATTCGGCGTTCGGCACATAGGTGAACGAACCGTCGGTCTTATTGAAAACAAACGTCTTGGCGTTGACCGGACTGGAGAGCAGAATGACTTCGGCAATGGCATCGCCATCGGCGTCGAAATCCCCGTTCAAGACACCGGTCACTGCGGTAGTCGTCAGGGTACCATCCTCAGGCACGGAATAGTTATCATCGACCGCCACCGGTGGAGTTCCCGGCAGGACGTTGATGAAATAGTCTTCCACTTCTCCGCCCACCGCGACACCGCTGGAGGCGAGACCACCCGTCGTGCTGAGGCGGAACCGACCGTAGGTGGGTCCGGCTTTGGCATCGATCGGCGTCGAAACCTGGAAAGTAAATGTCCCGGCGGGCACCGCTCGGCTGCGGGAAATCTGTTCGAACGGATCGAGGAAATCGCCGTCGCCGTTCCAATCCATCCAGGCGTCAAGGAAACTGGCGCCGGAAGTGTTGATTGTCACGGGCGTCAGCAGTGTCAGCGGATTGAACGGGATATTCAATGGGCCGCCGAACGTCACGCCGTCGTCGCCGCCGTCTCCATTGGCGCTGGCTCCAGGAACTCCGTTCGCCTCGGTGGTCGGCAGTGCCGAACCGAGGAAGATCGCGCCGTCGACATACACCGCGTGCCGAGCTCCATCGTCGACGAATAACGTGCGATAACTGATCGGCGCGTCACCGTAATCGAGAATGGCGCCCGGCAACAAGATCGTAAAGCGGGTCTCGCCATCGACCTGATTCGATTGCAGCGCGTTACCGGCCAGATCGCGAATCGCGCCCAGTCGGAAGTTGTTGATGCCAGTGACGCTGGTCGCTCCATCGACAAAAATCGTCGACCCGCTGCGGGCCGAAGAGGTTACGCCGTTAAAGCCAGCGTTGCTGACCGCGTTCTGGATCAACGCCGCGACCTCATTCGCCGAGTACGACGCGTTCACGAGCACAGGTACGGCCCCACCTTCGACGCCGGCAAATGTCAGTCCGACGGCGCCGGCGGAATCGACCACGTACGACGCAGTTTCGTTCAACTGGATCAGCCCCGCTCCGAGATAGGTCGGGTTCAACCCCAACCCGGAGGCGCGAATCACCGCGATAATCGAATTGCTGACCACATCGCGGTTCGACCCTGTGGTGTAGCTGATGCGGATATTTCCCGCGGTGACGTTGTTATTGTTGTCCATCTCGAAAGTCTCAGTCACGCCACCCGTTATGATCGAGAACGCCTCACCGTCGGTGATTCCGGCGCCGTTCGGCACCTGGATCGTGATCGCCGGAGTGACACCCGGCAGGCCATTCACCGTCAGTGTCGGCGCAAATACGGTATTGATCGTGTGGGCAGTCGTGCCGCCAAGGTGGACCAAACCGCTGCCTAGATACCTCGTATCCGGCAACGCCAGACCGGCATTGCCAGCGATCAGCGAAGCGAACGTCCTGGCGATTTCCTCATTCGTCTGCGAGTAACGGAATGGAATCGCGACGCGACCGGCGCCAACGCCGTCGCCCACACCGAGATCCTCGAATTCATAGCGTACGACCGTCGCGCCATTTGAAATGGTAATGCGATCGCCGTCGCTGACCCCGGTCGGAACACCCGTCCGCTTGAGCACGGAACTCTGCGGCACGGTTACGGTGTGATTCGATCGACTCCCAAGGTGAACCCGTCCATTGCCAAGATTGCGCGGACTCAGGCCGAGGTTTGCGGCCGACAGCGCGTTGGTGATCGCCGTCGCAATATCGTCCTGGGACTGGCCGGTCTGGAACGGGATCGCCGTTGCGCCGAACGACACGTTGGTGTTACGGTCGAATTCAAACACAACCGTGGCCGACCCATCGCTGACGACAAACTGGTTGCCATCGCTAATACCGCCGGTCCCCGCTCCCTCGACCGGAACTTCCAAAGCAAACGTCTGCGGCACGGTGAGGTTGTAGCCTGTTTCGAACTCGAACGTGACCGTACGTCCGAAGGCGTCCGAAACCTCGAATTGCGTGCCGTCGCTGATCGAGTTGCCGTCGGTCGCGGCGACGACGAATCGATCCTTGTTGTTCAGACTGATCACATAGCTGCTGCGATCGCGCCAGATGCCCGAGAGCGGCGTCAGTCGCAGGATCTGACTGGTCGCGTTATAGCCCATGACATAGTCGATGCCGTTCCGCAGGAACTGGCCATCGCGCGTCACCGTGACGGCGTCGGCGGCGATCGTCGTCGCATCCACGCCCACGCCCTCGAACGGGCTTAACGGTCCGAGACCGTCACTGAGCAACAGTTCGAATCGTTCGATGATTCCCGCGGTCAACTGTACGATCGTGAGCCGCGGATCGATGTCGATATTGTGCGGATCGTTATCCGCCGGATTGATCAACGAGACGAACGGACCGACGATGTCGGATCGTTCCACCGAGCCACGATCCTTGAAGATGTTGGTGCCAAGGCCCGGAGGCGGCGACGCCAGTGGATCGTCGACCCGCAACTGACCGAACACGTCGCGATCCGGCGCCACGACGTTGGATTCCGGCATGCCAAGAGGCGCTTTCACACTGACGAAACCAAACCGATCCGGCAACGTGTTGATTGAACTGTCAATCGCCAGGCTGCCGAACTGCAGGTAGTAGTTGTTCTTGGCCGGATCGAGGAACAATGCGTCGGCGGCCGAAAGCAAGATCGGGTTGCTTCCCAAGGTCGGGTTGCTGGTATTGTCCTTGAACAGCGTCGTACCAACGACCGTCGTCCGCGAAGTCCCATCGATCGAGATACTGGTTTCAGTACCGGCAATAATATTGTTGGTCAAGGTCGGGCTGGCATTATTCGCTACCTGAATGCCGATTCCCTGCGAGTTTTGATTGCCGACAATCGTATTATTGTTTTGATTGCCGACAATCGTATTATTGATGATCTTTCCGAACGGAACCACGGCAATCGGATCATTGGCCGGGTTGGGGTCGCCCGCGAACACAATACCGGCCTGTCCGAAATTGAAAATCAAGTTATTCGAAATTATCGCTCCGGGAACGAGTCGCTCGTTGTTCAGCGACGGGAAATTCACGGCAGAGCCCGGGTTCGGCAGGTCGGACCCCGACGAGCGAGCGCCGGATTCCACCCGGATGCCGGCCTGCGTGGCGTTGCGAATGATATTCGAAGCGATAATCACAGCGCCCTGACTTCGCTTCAAGTTGCGATCGCCAAGCCGATTCACATCCTCGGCACCGGCTCCAGTTCCGCCCGGCGCCGGGGTAACCGTCACGACATCCACACCGGTCACCAGACCGGTTTGGACGTTGCCACTGATACTGACATAGCCCGATAGCGCTGCGCTGATGGTCACCGTACGTACGCCATCATCGGGTGTCTCGTCCACCGTATTGATATTGAACGTCGCCGTCGTGGCGTTTGCCGGAATATCCACGAACGGATCGACGGTGAGTTCGCTCGGGTCACTGCTGAACAGGAACACGCGTTGCCCAAATGGCTGCGATATTGATAGCGTAATCGTTCCGGTCGCCGCATTGGGACCGGTATTCTCCGGCAAGGTACTCACCGGAATGTCCAGGAACAGGAACTTGGTACCATCGTCGTCGGTGACGTCGATCACGTCCGAGACACTCTTATACGTCACGCCAGCCACCGCCGTAACAAACACGGCCTGTGTCGAATCGGTGATCAGGTCATCGACGGCGTCGAGCTGCACATCGATGAACGACTGGCCGTTCGGAATCGTCACGGTAATGCTCGCAGCGGGACCGCCCGCGCCCTGCAGCAACAGTTCGGTCGCATCGCTGCTGGTGATTGTTACAACCTGATCGCCTTCGGTGATCGGTGTGCCGTCGGACTGAGTGCGACTGATTCGCGCCGTGGCGAATCCCGCTCCCCCGCCTTCGGAGACGCTGATAGGACCGATTTCCACAGTCAACTTGGCCTGATTCGGCACCTCCGTGCCACTCGTGATCCAGGCACCGCGCCCCATCATTCCAATCACCAGCGCATCATCGGCCTCGTCGTAATCGAAATCCCAGACCAGCGTATTCGGCAACCCGGCGCCATAACGGCTCCAAGCATTAAACGGGTTGGGGCTGCCGCTGGCGAGGTTCGTGCGAGCGACATCGATATCGATTTTCGCGACGCCGTGCTGTCCGCCGACGAGCAACATGTCCAGGTTGCCCGACGAGCGACGCACGTACTGCAACTGCCTGTACTCGCCGATAATCTTGGACAGACCGCCGGCTTGCGCAGGATCTCCGGCGATCTCGATCCAAGATCCGCCCTCGTTCTCCGACATGTAAATGTTGTCTTTGTCAATGACAAAGACAACGCCATAATCATCCGGGTCGATGACGACATCCGTGATACGATCGGTCTGACCGGTGTGGATGTTGGCGAATCCCTGGCTGGGCAGCGGCGACGTGCCGAGGCCAAATTCGCGGAAGAAGACGTTCTGTCCGGCCACGACCCACAGCACGGCGTCGTTGGCGACGCCATTCTTGAATCCGCCGAAGGACATTTGCTGGATTTCCTGGCCGAGGTTGATCTGCCTGACGGTATCGCCGCGGTCATTTGACTCGTAGAGGAAGTTGACACCGCCGATGACCAGTTTTCGCTGGTCAACGACGTTCAGTTCAATCGGCGTTCGGAACTGTTCGAGAATGCTCGACCCGCCGCCGACAAACTGCAACGGCAATGAGCCCGACAGACCGGGGACAATGACGACGTTGTTATTGGCATCGTAGACCGTCCGAGTAAACGCCATGCCGTTGATATAGCGCGGGATGATCTGAGCCGGGTTACTCAGCAGTTCCGACGACTCGTAACGGATCGACAGATCGGGCAGCGAGGTATCGTCGACGGCCGTGTCCCCACCGCTGTGGACCTTCACGGTTCGCCAGATCTTGGAACCCGACTCGACTTGTTCCACCGTGCCGGTATTCAGCGCGCCGCCGATGATGACGTTCGAAATCGAGTCGTAAGAGATATCGTGGAATTGGGTCGCCTGCATGTTGCCGTTCAGCGAGAACCAATCGCCGGTGTTTGTCTTGGGCAACGTGCGCCGGTAGATGCCTCCATCGTCCAGTTGGATCATATGGTTCAGCGCGTCGAACGTGATGAATCGCGATCCGGAATGCGGCGCCGAATCATTGAACGTTCCGCCAGGATTCTGCGGATTGACGAACCCGGCGGGCGTCGCGCCCCAGGTGATTACGTTCGAGTTGGTGATATGCACGAATTGCCGAGGGTTGAGGCTGGCGG
Organism: Planctomycetota bacterium; assembly: GCA_016872775.1. Lineage (GTDB taxonomy): Bacteria > Planctomycetota > Planctomycetia > Pirellulales > Pirellulaceae > VGZA01. Next base: position 34,176 of record VGZA01000002.1, read on the forward strand.
CGGGAATCCGCGCATCGCCACGGAACAATCGACCAACGTAGTCAAACGCGCAGAAGTCGTTGCCGCGGGTCTCCGGCGCGGTCCGCGGTGGACATGGGTTCGTGCCAGCGGGCAAGTTGTAGCGAGGCACATACGGTATGTGTGAATCGGCCCCGATATACACGATGTTGGGATCGGTGGGATCCGCCGCCAACGTGAAATAGATGTCGCCGCGACCGCGCATGAAGATGTCGTCGCCAAAGGGAGTATCAAGGATCGCCATCGGTGTCCAGCCGTCCAGATTCTCCGGCGCCGGTCCCGATGGAGAGTCTGGGTCATACCAGCCCATGTAGCTCAACGATCGACCCGACGGATCAACAATCCCCAGGAAGAGTCGATGTCCGGCGAGGCGATCCGCATCTTTCGTGATCGCCAATCGGGCATTCGGCGCGGTTTGCAGGGCGGCATTGATGTCGCCCGGCCCCTCGTTGTCGGACACGTCGACCCAGGTGGCGCCACCATCCTCCGAACGGTAGACGCCGGCCTCGGAAACGTTGGTCGTCGATTCGTCCTCGCCCATCAAGGCATAGAGCCTGTTGGCATTGGTCGGATCTTGAACCAGGTCGAAAATCCGACCGTCCGGCAAGTTACGGCCGCGGAGCGGATCGAGGTTGTTCGGACCGACGATCAGACTCTGCGAGGGCCCGCTGATCTTGGTGAAGGTGAGTCCGCCATCGGTACTGCGGAACATTCCCGGAATGTGATTGAACGGCGCGGGGTTGGGCGGCGATGGAGGCGTAAAGTTGAGATTGTTGCCGGAAACCACGATGGTGGCGTTCGGGCCCGATCCAATCATCGCAACGCGATCAATATTTACTTGCTGCAGGCCATTCGAGGAAACATGGTTTTCCACCGAGACGTGCAACGTGTAAGTCTCACCGGCAAGCAACTCGGTTCCCGTAACACCGCCGATCGCGCCGACCGAGGGGTACTTGCCAATACCGACGATGTAATCGCCCGGCGTTGCGACGACACAATCGATGAACGGATCACGCCGAGAGGAACTGCCGAAATCGCCGTAGCTGATCGGCGAGTCGTCGTTGGAGCAGACCTGCCCCGTGAAGGCATCCCCGACGACGTTGCCGTCCGCATCGTAAAGGAACATCGCCATGTCGGGTTGCATGTGCGTATCGAGCGAAACATGCAGGGTATAGGTCTCGCCAAACAACAGCGGCGTCCCGTTGGGATTGGCGGCATCCGCCGGCCCCGCCACCAGAACGGCATAGCGCCCGGGCGCGGGAAATACGCAGTCGACGAACGAGTTGAGATTGGTGGTACTGCCGTCCTGGCCGAAGCTGGTCGAGGAATTGTCGTTGCGGCAGGGAATGTTCGTATTGAGATCGCGCACCACAGCCCCGGAGGCGACATCGAAGATCGTAATGATCGTGTCGGCGGAGGTGGAGTCAATATCGAAGATGCCACGATCGGCCGCATTAAAGATCGTAAACGAATAGAAATGCAGTAGATCGTCGCCAAAGCCTTGAACGGTAGTATGAGGAATCGTCGTCGACGTATTGGTTGTCGCGTCGCCGATATTCGGATCGAAATCCAGCAGTAACGGGTTCTCGTCCAGATCGCGAGCCGTCCCCAGCGTATCGTGCGGCGGCAGCGGTATCACTTCCTGCAAGGAAAGGTGCAGCAGGTACGAATCGCCGTTGGCCAACGGCTGGCCGGTAAGCCCACCATTGGCAGCGACCGACGGTGAAGCGCCGACAGCGATCACAAACTGCCCGCTGCTCGGGAAAATACAGTCGATGAACGAATCGCTGCTGGCCCCTTCGATATTGGACGCCGGTGTATTGTCATTGACACACGGCTGCCCAGTCACCGCGTCCGTGACCACTTGATCGTTCAGCGGATCATAGATCGCGACAAAGGTGTCCGATCCGACAGACTCGTCGATATCAATAATGCCACGATACCCGGCGCTTTCGACCACGAACGAGTAATAATCGTACGAGCCGTCTCCCAGCCCGCGGATCGAAGCATGTGGGATCGTCGTGGAGATATTGCCGACCGCATCCTCGATCAGCGGATGAAATTCCTTCGTGAATACGAATCCACTGGTATCTTGGGCTGTTGCGATACTGTCGTTGGGTTCAATCTCGTGTTCGGTGCGCGAGAACTCCTTGGCCACTCGCTCCATCGACACATGCAATGTGTAGGCGTCATCGGCACCCAGTGCAGCGCCGGTAAATCCGCCATCGACAGCGGATGCTGCCCCGCCGGCAACGCCAACGACATACCTGCCCCGCGCCGGGAAGACACATTCGACAAACGAATCGCGCACGTTCGCGCTTCCGCCAGCACCCGTCGTGATCGGCGAGTCATTGTTGTCGCACTTGAATCCGGTCGTGACATTGTAGACCACGTCACCCGTCACGGCGTTGAAAATCGCAACTCGCGTGTCCGTAACGCTGAACGGATTATCGATGTCAAAAATGCCGCGGTCACCCGCGCTTTCGACAGTAAACGTGTAATAGTCGTACGATCCATCCCCGTTACCGATCACGGTGATGTGCGGGATCCTTTCGGACTCGACGATGGCGGCGTTTAAATCAAGGCTCCAGGTCGCCAGTTCCAGTGTCTGGCCAGCCGTGGGAGAACTATTGTCCTCGACGTCGACCACTGTATTTTCCCCATGATCGATATCGAAGATCACGCGGGAATTGGGCACGGCCACATTCACGGAATAGTAATCAAACGAGTCCCCACCGGCCGGATCGATCGCGCCATAAGCCGTAACGTGCGGGATCGTCGTCGACGTATTGCTGTCGCGGTCGCCGATGTCCTTGTTGAAACCCGTGCTCCAGGAGGCCATTTCCAGATCGGTGGGAGTCGCGATCGCGTCGTTCGGTTCGACTTCCACGACATAATTCGGAGCGGTCGACGCGGGACTGTTGCCGAGTTCGACCCAGGTCGCGCCTTTGTCCATCGAAAGCAACAGACCGGTCAGCGTCCCCCCTTCGTAATTGAAAGGATTTTTGCCAAGACCGGTCGCCAGCACGGTCGCCGATCGGCCGATCCCGGCCAGAATCACATTAGGATCGATCGTGTTCCTGGGATCGGGGTCAGCGCCGCTTCGAGCGAACGTCATGGCGCCGATCGACAGCGAATTTTCGTCGTCCGTCAGCGGTACCCAGATCGGGTCCCCAGACGTCGTGGTGGAATTGGTCGTCTTCCAGATACCACCATTCGCTGTTCCAACGTAAATCACCTTCGCATCGTGTGGATCACCGATCGCGGCCTGGATGGCGCCGTTCACCTGGTTGTTGAGCTTGGTCGGCACACCCTTGATTAATTCCACTTGGGCTGACGTCAGGTTTTCCACCTGCCCGTCGATTGACGGCGACGGTCCCTGATCCACCCAGACGACCTCGTCCGGATTAATCACATCGATCAGCTCATCGACCACCGTCAAGTTACGCAGGCCGCTGGTGAATCCCGGCGCGACCGCGACCATCAATACGGTCTGGTTGCCGTCCTTGATGATATCGTTGATCGCATTGACCGGCACCGTCACCGAATTCTGTCCCACCGGAATTACGGCGGTCGCGGCCACGGTTGCCTCGGACGGATCCAGCGAGCGAAGGGTGACCGTCAGCAGGTCGGTGGTCAGCGTATTACGGGTAATTGTCATGGTGGTGGCGGCATTCCCGGCACCTTCGGAAATCGACGCCGCGCCCAACGTCACCGTCAACGTCGCCGTCTCGTCGTCCAGAACATCGACACTGTCGCTGACGCCGGCATAACCGACGGCGCGTGGTTCGATCACGACCGTCTGCGGTCCGTCGGCGATCGTATCGTTGACTCCGCTGATCACAAACGTCGTGGACGACGCATTCACCGGAATGGTGACACCCGCGGGAATCGAGACTTGCGAGCCGTTGTGAATCGCCGTCAGCGACACATTCAGCGGCGACGTGGTCGCTCCCTCGCGCACCACGGTGGCGACGACCGATCCGTCTTCCTGGATCTGATCGACCGGGATAATCACAGTGACATTGAACGGCGTGCTGAGGAAATCGGCCTGGGTCGCGTGGTTCAAGTGCACGCGATTGCTGCCTTGGGTCGACGGGCTGGAAGTGTCGCGCAGGGTCACCGACGCGGAGATACCGAGTCGTCCCGCCTGATATTCATTATTGATCGCGTCGCGGATTTTCACCGCGATCTGGTCGTCACGATCCGACGCCAGGAACGGCACGCGCACATTCGTGCCGGTGAGGACGGCGTCCGTACTGAACTCGAAAACCATGTTGACCAGGCCGTCGTTGAGCGAGAAGGTCTGTCCCTCGGTGATCTGGCTGCCCGGAGGCGCCGTGAGCGAAAAGCTATCCGATTGCCGGTCGTTGGTGTCGAACGTCGTGAAGATCAGCGAGTCGGGCGCAATCGCGGAGATCGGCGAGCCGATTCCCGGTTCACCTCGAATAAAATCTTGCGCCCGGCGGATTTCCAACTCGTAGGGGCCCATCAGCGATTGTTTGGGAGCGCCAAAAACCGGATTGGTGGGCACATTGAAGAAAGTGTCGTTGTTGGTCGGCGCGGCGGTAACGATTTCGCCTCGCTCGGCGAACCCGACCAAGATGTCATCGATATACAGGCCCTCGAACTGATTGTTCTGGGCTCGACCCACATTGTTGGCCCCGACCCCCGCGGTGTCGCCGGGCAATCCTTCGGCCACGCCACGACGAAGGGCGGTTCCGGCCGTGCTGAAGTCAAAACGGAACCGCAAGTTGGGCTCGCCGGAGTAATCGGCCAGATCGACGCGGACCTGCCGCCAGGTGCCGGTACTGTCGAACAGTTCCTGCACACGCTGATTGGGCGATGTCGTGTAGAGATCACGCGAGGTGCTGATAAAGGTGGGCAACTCGGCTGTCGGCTGAGCCGGCGTGATCGGCGACGACAACTGGGAGTTGTTGGTCGTGAGCTGTTCCCAGGTGACGCCATTGTCGCGGGAAACAAAGGTCCGAGCGCTGTCGCGGAACGCCCGCGAATTGAGATTCGCGCCTGCCGCGTTTTCCGTGTCCAGAAAGTACGTGTAATACAACGTAGGTTTGTCGGTGCGCGCGTAGCCCTTGAGGCTGAACGACTGCGTAATCAGCGAACCATGGGCTCCGCCCGGGAGATTATAGGTATTGGCGATCTCGGTGTTCGTGCCGAGGTCCTGCTGCCAGGCGGGGCTGAACACGCCGTACTGCGTATCCGGACGCTGGTAACCGAGGTAGCTGTTGCCGTAGTCCTCGAAGCCGAAATACATGCTCACGCCGCCTTCCAGCTCCGATTGCGAGATCGTCTGCGTTCCCGCCGTGAACGTCCGCCCGAGATTCGCCGGATCGCGCGTATTGTCGAAGGCGTTGTTGATCCCGTGCCCCGCGTCGGTGCCGCGGGTGCGGGTGGGATGCCAGAGGTTGATATCCAGCGGCGAAAATGCCAGGCCCGTGGCGTTGTTGATGGTGGTGTTCATCGATGTGGCATCGTTGGTGCCGTCGCCATTAAAATCGAAAGCCTGGAAGTCGGCGCCCGTTTCGTTGAACGCCAACACGCGACCGGTATTCGTGATGCCGAATAACACGCTCGACAGCGTTCCGTCGTACAGGTTCTGCGGGCCAAGCGCCAAACCCTGGAAATTAATCGTGGGAAAATTCCGGATCAAAGTCGCCGCGCCATTTATCAAGCTGATTCGATAAAACTGCCCCGCCGAACTGACGCCGTAGAGTGTATTCCCGATGAATGACATACCGGTGGTCAAGCCACCGACGCCCGGACCAATAATATCGCCGATCCAGCCATTGGGTGCCCCCGATGGCACCTTGCCGACGTCGTCATCGGTGAGATCCGCCGTCTGCGCGCGGTAGAGCTTGGACACGCGGCCCTGCTGGGGCACCACATCGCGTACCGAGTAATAGAGGTTATATGTGCCCGGTCCGGTGCGCTGGAATGCAAGCGCGTCGACCGTGTCGGTGGTTGTCGTCCATGGGTCGGTACCATTCCAATTGGGAATTTCATCATCGTTGAGAACTTCCTCGGTGCAATCGCTGGTGTCGTAAAGAGTCAGCGAACCGGCCAAGTTGTCTTGTCCCGGTTGATCGATATATCCGAACAGGTGCCCGTCCGACCGCATGGCGATATCACCAAGCCGCTGGCTGGGCGTACCGCAGGAATAATGCGTGGCGCCGGTGTTGGCGTTGACCGATCGAATCGACGCGTTCCCCGCCGCGACATACAACTGCACGTCGGCCATGGTAAACGGCCGGACTTCCGTGCCAAGCGCGGTGGCGCTGGAAATGTCGATGATCGTCTGCCGGACCGGCGTGATGGGACGGTCCACGCCCGTGACCAGGCTTCCCGTCGTATATCCGTTGAACCCGATGTGATCTTCGACAATGCGCCGTATCGAATTAATCGGTTCAATGCGCGTCAAAGGCGACGTGGCACCCGATTGGAAGGTCGCGTTCAATGCCTGCGGCAGTCGGGCGTTGGAAGAAACCGCAACGAAGTAAGTGCGGGTTCCCGCCGGCGTCCAGGGTTGCGTTGGCGGCGCCGGGAGCAGGCTGCCTTCGTTCGTCTCCTGCGTGATGCCCGCCGGAAGTTCCGTTAAGCCGATGTAGGGGTCAAGTTTGCCGGCGCTGGCGCGCGACAGGTCGTCCACATCAAGTCCCTGGAACGGCGCGGGCTGATCGTCCAGGATATCCGAATCGCGCGCGACCAGGATCAGGCGGCCCGTAGCGTCGTAGACCGCCAGCGTCGCGTCGGGGCGAGCCAGACCGTCGGCATAGTCAATATCGAAAATCGCCGCGACCGCCTTGGGACCACCATTGACGTTAGCGATCGCCTGGATCAGGTCGTAATCGACGGTAAAACGGTAGAAGTCGACGTCGTTTCCGTTGGACTGGGTGTCGATGACTCCGGATACGTTCAGATTCGCCTGATCGGAGGTCATCAAGTTGCCGAGGAATTGCGCCCCCGCCCGATTGTCATTCGCGACGTTGGCTTCCGCCGCCTCACTGACCAGCGGCGAACTGTTCGGTTGCCCGTAGACCTCGATACCGTTGGTCGCGAAGCGGATGTCGGCAAACTGCACCGTCGAACCCGGTTGATGATCGACCTGCCTAATGCGCACGCTGAGTTCATACGCGCCACGCGTCGCACCACTGAGGCTGTTGACGTCGCCGGTTTCGGCTTTGCTGCGCACACGCACAAAATAGGTAATGGTGGTCCCTGCGATACCCGGCAGAACCACGCGCATGCCGGAGTCCCGATAATTCACGCCGTAGAAGTCGCCACCCAGATGTGCGTCGCGGATCAGGCCGCGGGCAACCACGCCGTTCGAGAACAACGTGGCAATGTTGCCGGAATCGTCCGACCGCGCCAAAGTGTTGCCGCTGACGTCGAGCAATTCCACGATCGTATCCAGCGCTGGCGCCGTGCCGTCGATATCAAACCAGACTTCGGTGCCCGCGATGCCGCTGAAACTGTAGACGTCGACATCGGTTGGGTCGTCCACGCTGATAAAGCCCTGGATCTCAAAACCGAGCCGCACATTCTCATCGCCCGACTTCTCGTCCTTGGCGAGGTTACCAAGAAGTTGGGCGGTGAGCGGTGTCTCGTTGACTTTGCCTTTGGCGGTGTCGGCATCCTCCAATTCGCGAACGAAGGCGACGTTTTGATCGTTTCCGAACCGGTCAAGTTTGATGCTGCGCCAGCTGGTGGCGGTCGCCTGCGCGGTAATCGTGGTCGTCAAACCAGTCGCGAAACTCTGCGCAATATTCGCAGCCGATGAAATCGAGTCAAAGTCGCCAACCAGCGACGTGCGATCCACGCCAAAAATCAAATCGATGTAGTCTCGCTGGGTCGTGCCGAAAGCCGCAACGACACTTCCGCCCGTGGAAACGATGATCCCGCCGGCACCATCCGGCAGTAGCGCTTTGCCTTGACCGTCGATACCAACGGCCGCCGCACCGGCACCGTCCTGCAACGTCGCGGACAACATACCGTGCAGTTTAACGTTCGCCGCTGTCAACCCAGCCCGCGACCTCGCAAACGTGGCGGCCGGATCGACGACGTCACGATCCTCGTTGGTGATCAGGATAAAGAACTTGTTCGCTTCGGACCGCAGAGGGTAGTTTGCCAGCGCAAACTCAATAGCCATGAAACCGTCTTCCGCAAAACCCGTATCGACCAGACTGGGTACCGCGGCCGCATATTCGGTTGCCGTTCCCATGAGCCGATTTCCCGGTCCAAGTGGATGGGGGTGAGCCGCTTCGTGATCGTCGTCACCGCCAAAGCCAACCAGTCCATAGAGATTTCCACCTGCCGACGTTGCGCCGACTCCCGCGGCAAGCAGCGACTGTTCCAAGCCCAGAATAAATGGGCCCGAGAACTGCTGCGCCTCCGCCATCGAGGCCGATTCGTCAATCAGAACGATAATGTCGGCGAACGAGGCGCCGCCACAACCGCCTGCACCTTCGACCGTATTGGTTTGCGGTTCTCCCTCGGGAGTGAACCCGGCACCCACGGTGCAATCGGACAACGAGGTCATAATGACCGGATGGCCGGTCGTGCCCATGACTTGAATCGTGCCGCCAATCCGATCGGTGATGTCCAAAGGCGTCCCACCGGCGGTCAAGCCGGCGCTGCCGCCGGAGAGTTTCACCACCAGACTTTCCGATGAACTGCTTTGCAATCGCAAGCCACTGTACGTGTGGTGATTGTCGGAGATCACTTCGCCCTGGACGACATGTACGATGTCGGTGTCGTCCCAAATCGTCTCCGTCGTCAATTCACCACTTCGGATATCCATGCCATTGACCAGATTGCGCCGGAGCCTGTTAAGGCGAACCAGCGGACCGTGGTTGTCCGTGAACGTATCGAACGGCTGGGCCAATCCGGTGGTGCGACCGTAATCGATCTTGGTTTTAGACTGCGGCGAATTCACATCGACGCTGATCGCCGCCGCGATGTTGTCACGAATGATGTTATTGACGATGATCGGCTGCGCGCCCCGCACGAAGATCGCTGCCGACGAATTCAAGCCTCGCCCATTGCGGTCGGTGCCCGATTTGCCGTTGGCATTGTCTTCAACAATACTATTCGTCAACCGCAACGAAGCCTGATGCACTTCGATCGCCTGGAACTGGTCAAAACCGCCCTCGATCGGCGTGCGTCCACCGGCGTGAGCGATCAACGCATGGTCGATGCTGCCGCTCGACGTCGGTCCGAAATAGAAACCACCCCACTGTCCCGGCGCTGGAGTCGTGTTGCGGGCGTCGTTCAAGGTGTCGAATGTACCACTGCTGCCATAGCGATCATCCTGCACCGAAGTGAACAGGATCGGCAGCTCGGTCGTTCCTTCCGCGATCAACTGCGACGAACCGACATTGTTCTCGATCCGCGCCGAACCTAATTTCACGATCAACCCGGGATCGATCGCCAGCCGCCCCGAAAGGCGTGCGGTGCTTCCCAGCGGCCCGCCGGGATTCCCCTCAATCTGCAGATTCTCCGTAATCACGTGCACGATATCGGCGTCGTCGAACCGCCCGCTGACCCGCAACTTGTCGATCGCCTCACCCAACTGGGTGCGAATGCGGACAAACAGGCCGTTGATCGAGTTATTCAGCAGCGTGTTGCCGTTCACGTCCGGGCCGATGCGCCCATTCAAATCGTCGAAACTGTTCGGATCGGCCGAAATCGCCGCATCGCCACTGAGTCGAATCGTGTTGAACGAAATCGTGGGCCGGGCCTCGATCAAGTGAATCGGAGCATAGACATCCTCGATCGAGTTCACGAAAACTTTTCCACCGCCATCCTTGATATCGGCCTGATTGACGAAATTCAGATAGACCTGAGCGCCTTCGCGGTCCGAGTCATTCCGGAACACCAGCCCGCCGTAATCGGCAGGGAAAGCACCGACGCTGGGACCATCGCTGTCGCCGCCGACGGAGTCGTCGCGCAACGATCGCATATAGACCGGGAGCCCGGGAATCCCCAGGACCTGAATCGCGCCACCGCTGCGGTCTTGATTCAGCGCCGAAGTACCCGCGTCGATATTCGCCTTGCGCAGCTTCAGCAGCGCACCCGCGTCGACCATCACCGTGGTATTGCGCGGCACAAGCATTTCCGCGCCGTCCACTGCAGGCAGTCCGTTGTTGTTGAAACCAAGGCGATAGGGACGATTGTCCGCAATCGTGTCGATCCGGCCGTCCAGACCACCGTTGCCGACGATACGGATAATCGTCGGATCGGCAAAAGCGTCGGGCACCGGCACGCGCGCTGCGGCGGCGGCCAACGCCGAGGAAATCGTGTCGTACGGATTGTTAATCGCCCCCGTTCCGTCCGGTCCGTTCGTGGTGTCGTTCGCCTTGTCGACGAAAATCGTATTGCCGCTCTGGAACCAGAAGTCGAAGACCCCGCCGGGCGTGCCGTTCACGTCGCCGTCCAAAGCTGTCCCGGTGATATCAACCAGCTGCTGGGCTGGCCCCTTGGTGAACGTCAATTTCAATTGGTACGGTCCGTCGGTGCGACCTCCAAACCCGGTGTCGGGTACGATCGGATCGTATTCGGTGTTTCCCGTACTCGACACACCCAGATAGTAAGTGCCCAGGTCGAGCTGCAACCCGATAAAGGAATCGGTGCTGAAGTAGTCGTCATTTTTCGCCAGCAATTGCCGCCCTGTGGCCGTTTCGCGATAGAGCGAAAGGGCCGTGTTCAGGGAACTGGTCGAAGCCAACCGCTCGGCGATCGTCTCGGCGGCGAGATACCCCGGCTGGTCGAGCGTGAATTTGTACAGATCGATGTCGGTGCTATCCGGCCGGTGCAAGCGCTGCGCATGCACGATGTCATGATCACCCGGATAGACCGGCTCGCCACGCAGGCCGGCGCCCTGAATTGACGACAGTTCGAACGAATGCTCCAAGCCGATGGCGTGGCCGATTTCGTGCAGCGCCGTGACGAACCAGTTTCCGCCGTATTCACTGTCGCCCCAATTGTAGAGCGAGTTCATGATCACGACGTTGTTGCCTAGTGACACACCAAAAATGCCGGCCACGGAATCGGGAGGATAGCTGGGCGCGACCGCGCGAGTATCGCCGGTCACGACCTGCAGGCCGGAGCCTGCCGTTTCGCGGAATTGGAGGCCGAGTTGCGAGCCCAGCAGCTCAAAGATTTCACGGGCGCGCTGCTTCTGATTCGGCGTAATCGCGTTGTTCAGATCGTTACCCTGCGGGTCTTTGCCGTACAGGTTGCCGAAATAATAGTCCATCACCGTAATCGTGTCGGGCAGATAGGGCGTCGTGCCAACCGAATTCACGTGCCGCTCCGGCGCGATTTCCCGATGGCCCGGCTCGTCGTTCCCGCCAGGGAACGGCGGCAGCGAGATATTCTGGGGCTGGATCTGCGACTGGAAGGTGAGGCCGGCCACGCCGAGCTTTCCGAGATCGGTGGCTGTCGCGTAACTGGAATTCGCGTCGCTGGCGAGACTCAAGGTACTCGTCGCAGCGATCGAAAGCGCGTACGCGCCGGTGCTGGTACCGCCCGTACCGTTGCCGGTTGTCGAGTTGTAGGTGGAGTTCCCGCTCGCCGAAACGCCCAGGTAATACGTCCCCGCCGAGAGCGGTCCTTGCGACAGAACTTCGACCCCGCCGAAGCCATTGCTGTTGACCGTCGCACCGACCTGGTTGCCGCTGGCATCGAACAGCCGAACAACTCCATCCAGCGTACCACCCTGTGGAGTCAATGTGGCTGTGATGCTCGAGGAGCTGGGAAGATGAAAACGGTACAAGTCGATATCGTTGGCATCGTTGGCGACGTTCAAATCGTCGCCGACCGAGGCATTGACATTGAACGTATTGGTTGTGAACAGCGAACCGACATCGATCGACGTGGACAACTGATTGTTCGGCTCGTTGGTGGCTCCGATCTGCAAGTGATAGGTGCCGTTGGGGATGTTCGACGCGAACGTCAGAGTGGCAGTGTTATTCGTCGCCGAATAGACCACCGTCTGGGGGTAGGTAATTTGATTGGACTGGGTGTCTCGCAACCGGTAAAAGGCCGGGTTCTGGGCCGATGTGGTATTCAGGTCGTCTTCGTTGAAGTACACGACCACCTGATTGCGGGCCTGGGAAAGTGCAGCACCGACGCGCGAAACCGGTTGTGGAACAATCGCGACGATTTGTGCGCCGAGGTCCAGCTCAAAATTTACCACGTCGCGATCCGCCCCGCGCCGACGCGGCTCGAGCAAATCGCCCGGGACACTGCGCACGCCTTGAATCGAATAGGCCTGATTGTCGTAGCCGAGAACCTCCAGCCGGTACTTGTCGTCGACCAGCGTCTCGGAAAAACGCATGATGATTTCGCGCTGGGACTCGCCGAGTCCGATAAAGCCGGGTACGATGACCGCATCGTCGGCGCCACCAAGGCGCAGCGGAGAATAGTTGATCGCCGGCACGGCGATGTTGGTGCCGCCGCTGCCGACCTGCAACGAGGCAGTCACCAGCGTCCTGGCCGTGGAGTGGTTGTTGATCTCGTTGATCAGTTGCTGTGCCGTCGTTGGCGACGAGGCATTGGAGTTCAGCGTCACGTTGATCGTGGTCCCCGTGACGGAAATCGTCGGCCGAGCCCCCAGCGCCAGACTGGCCTTGGATACGTTGATCGCGACATTGTTGCCAGCCGCACCCGCGGTGTTCGCGGTAAAACGCACTTCCAGCGGTACACCCACGTTGAAATTTGTCACGGCGCTGGCCGCACCCGCGCCTGACAAGAGCAACCGCGTGTTGACCGCCGTCGTCGGCGTAATATTGGTGGTGCCGCTGCCCGAACGAATCGAAGCGATAACCCGAAATTGCGTGCGACTGTCGGCGTTGAGTGCGGTAACCAGGTCTTGCGCCGTCGTGTTCGCCGCGGCGTTTGTATTCAGGTCAACAAAGATCGTCTTGCCAACCAGCTCGATCCCTGGCAGGGAACTGGCAATGCCCCGATCCGACTTCGTAAACCGCAGATTCAACTCGTTGGCGTCGGCGCCCAGATTGACGGCTTTGACGTCAACAATCACCGCGCCGTTGGTACCGAAATCGGACGATACCTGCGCAACCTCAAACTGACCGTTGGCGCCCGTGCGCGTCAGCCGCACACCTTGGATCGATGTCGGGTCAAGATCCGCCGTCGCATCAAAGCGCAGCGTCAGCTCGCGGGGCGCGACGTTGCGGAGATTCACACCGGATGGGTCGAGCAACTCCAGCGGATTCGGCTGAACGCCGACCAGGCGCGGACTGTTGACGTTGAGCGAATTCGACGACGTGAATGCGACACTCATGTCGTACATCTGCACGGCTCGAGCCGAGCCGGTGACACGCATGAAATAGGTCCCTGCCGCTGGGATCGAAATGTCGGTTAATGCCTCGGCGACACCGACCGGGTTGGTGTTACCGCTAGCCAGCACCGTCACGCCGTCCGGAGCCAGGATATCGAACGACAGGTCGCTCTGTGTAAGAGCGTCAAAGGAAGTACCCGCCGAACACGACCCATCCGAGTTTTGCGGACCGTTGAGATACGTCGAACCGGTCGGCGTCAGAATCGCGTCGATTTTGCCGCCCGCCGAAACAACGAACTTGTAATAATCGACGTCCGCATCGTCATCGATGCTCGACTGATTGACGACCACTCCCGACGCGCCGAGATTCCCCAGATTCGCCGCCAACACGGGCAAGTCCGACGGTTCCAAGTTGTCGCCATACTGCCGGTTGACCGCAAGAATATCGTCCTCTTGCGGACCGTCGAAGCGAGCGGAATAGAACGGCTCAAGCAGTTTCGTTTCGTTGATTGGACAGACGTGCTCTAACCCCAGGCCGTGACCCGCTTCGTGCGCCGTTACGTTGCGAAGACCTCGCGAATTTTGCGAAGTATCATCGTAAAAATTATCCCCGGTGTCGAAGACCATGTCGCCATTGTCCGGGAAGAAGTTGTAGGCCAGGATGCCGGCATTTCCGTCAATAGTGTGGCCACCGATGCGCACGTCACCGCGCACGCTGAGAATTCCGACGGACGATGAGGCGAACGCCGCGCTGTCGTCATTCGGTTCGTAGACGTAATTGATTCCCGACACCGCGCTCCAGCGGTCGAACACCGCCTTGAGATGCGGGAACCACGGTCGATTGGAAAGTGGACCGCCTGCCGTACCGTAGATTCCGTCCAAAGTCGCGATCAAATTGCTGTCGGCAGTCGCTTCCCCGGCAGAGCCCGGGATGCTCAACCCGTCGGCGACAATACTCCAAGTAATTGTCGTCGGGTCACCCTGACCCAGCGGACCGGGATCGGTGGCCGTCGACGTCCAGCGCGCACTAGCCTGAAACGCATTCGCCTTACCGTCCCTGCCAAACGCATCGGGAAGGGGCGAGGAACCAGGAAATAATATCGGATGGGGCTCGTAATCGAGCAGCGCCATCAGATAACGGCCCTCGAGCGGCTCGTAAGCGACTTGGCGTAAAAGGCGGCGACGCTCCCGCATCATTTGATGCTTGCGGGATGCTGCATGTCGTTGCCGTTGAGTCATAACCAATCCTTAGGAATGTAATGAGACAGATTGCGTTACGAAAAAGTTAAGTTAATCGGTGTTTGCGCTTTTTCTGGGGTCCAGCTTCGGATTTTTCATCGAAAAACCAAAACTGGCCCCCTTAGAAAACGGCCGTTTTTGCATTTTACCAGGATTCACCGTCCGTACCGAACAAATCGTCAATCAACTGGGCGCGCGTCCGCCCCGCCAAATGCTGCCAAATATCCTCGGTCCGCTCCTGAACAAGTTGCGAAATCGCACCCTCGACCCTCTGGGCACGGGAGGTGGTTGGTTCCAAAATTGCCGGTAACGACCACAAACTGTCGACCGAACGCCGCTGCGCGTCCTCGGCGGTCCAAACCCGTGCCGTTACAACCGGTTCCATCGTCCAGCGCTGATCCACGTCGGCCACAAACACCCCGGCCGACTCCATCTGTCGAGCAAGTTCCATGCCGTCGGGGTCGGTAGTTCCGACCGCCGCCGGTCCCTCGCCTTCGCCACCCAGCGACAATGAGTTCAGGAAATTGATCACCAAAATCGCGTCGGCGGGTGCGATGAACCGATTGCCGTCAACGTCAAAGAAGGGGGGAGGCGTGGCCGGACTGGGCACCGGTCCCGAACCGACCCGATTAATCCGGTTGATCACCAGCAAGGCATCGATCGGCTCGACAAACCCGCTGGCGTTGACGTCCAGGGCATTCGCCTGATTCTGCCAGGGTGACGGAGCCGACCGGACCGTGATCGTAACCGTCGCCGGGTTCGATTCGGCCCCCAGATTGTCCTTGGCGATGTAGGTCAACTTGACGTCTCCCACCGTCGTGCTGTCGGCCACATACGTGACCGTTCCGTTCGCGTTCACGGTTGCCTTGCCCGAGCTGGGCGTGGTCTTGATCGCTACCGTGGAGGCACTGATCGTCCCGTCGACATCGGTGTCGTTCGCAAGCACGGTCAACACGGTCGTCGTACCTTGCTCGACGGTGAAGAAATCGTCGGTCAATCGCGGCGCGTCGTTGACACCCGTCACGTCGATGGCGACGGTCGCCTTGGAAGTGGCCCCCAGCGCGTCGCGGATCGTATAAGTGAACGAGTCGCCGCGGCTTTGGCCCGGCGCGAGCTGGTCGAATACGACCGTCGATCGCGGGTCGTAGGTGAAGGCACCGCTCTGCGCCACATTCAGGCTGGCGCCCAGCGGCAGAGTCAACTTCAAGCCTGTCGAGGGCACGGGAACGCCATTCACATCGATCACCGTCATCGTGTCACCGAAGTCGGCATCGGTGTCGGCCGGCGCATCGATCCGCATGTTCTGGGAAAGCACGCTGTTCTCGTCGATCGAGTAGGCGTTATTCCGCGCGATCGGGGCGTCGTTCAATCCACTGATCGCCAGCGTTACCGTCGCCGATGCGGCGGCGTTCTGCAGGTCCTTGATGGTGTAGACGAACGTATCGGTCGTCGACTCGCCCTGCCGCAGTCCCTGCAGCAAGGCCGAAGTTCCCGGATTGTAGGTAAAGTTGCCACTGGAGTTGATCAACAGGGTGGCGCCACTGGCCAGCGTGATCGTCGTGTCTCCCGCGGCGAAGACCGGATTGCCGTCCACGGCGCTGACGCTGATCAGATCCTGGGCATCGACGTCGGAGTCGACTCCCTTGCCGGTGTTATCACTCATCACGTTGCCGGAAGTCGCGGTATCCTCATTGGTCGCGTAGTTGTTCGCGGTCGCTACCGGCACGTCGTTGACGCCGCTGGCCGTCACGGTCACGGTCGCGGTGCTGCTGCCACCCTTGTTATCCGAAATCGAATACGTAAACGTATCCTTGCCCGACTGGCCGGCGGGCAACGACTGCCAATGGTTGGAAATTGTGGGGTCGTACACAAACGATCCATCCAGATTCACCCGCAGGCTCGACCCGGACTTGAGCGAAATCGTCTTGCCGACGTTGCCGGCGATGCCGTTGATCGCCGACACGACCAGCGTATCGGCCAGATCGGAATCACTGTCGACGCCGTTGCCATTGTCGTTCCTCATCAGGTTATCGGTCGTAAGCGCGATATCCTCGCTGGTCGTGAACAGATCGTTGGTTGCCACGGGCGCGTCATTGACGCCGGTGATTGTCAGCGAAACCGTGGCGGTCGACGTCGCGCCGTGGGGGTCGCGGATCGTGTAGGTAAACGAGTCCTTGCCGGTCTGTCCCTGCGACAGGCCGTTCAAAGACTTGGAAGTACTGGGATCGTACGTGAACGATCCGTCGCCATTCATTTTCAACGTGGCGCCGGAAGGCAGCACATGGTTCGCGCCGACGTTGGCCGCGCCGCCATCCACGGCGCTGACGGCCAGCGTGTCGCCTTGATCAGGATCGGAGTCCTTGCTTCCCAGCGGCCCGGTGCGGGTCCCCTCATCGTCGAGGATCGCATTGCGAGAGAGCAACGAGTTATCGTCGACCGTGTAGGAGTTGTTCCGCGCGATCGGCGCGTCGTTCCGTCCTGCGATCGTCATCGTCACGGTCGTCGTCGAAACCGAACCGCCGATACCGTCGGTGAGCGAATAGGTAAATGTATCCTGCCCGGTCTTGCCGAGTGCCAACGCGTTCAACGCGCCGGATGTCGTCGGATCGTAGCTGAACGTGCCATCCAGATTCAACGTCAGATTCGCACCCGACGGCAGCGAGAATTGCTTGCCGACGTTCGCCGCGTCGCCATTGACCGCCAGAATGCTCAGCACGGCTCCCTTGTCCAAATCGAAGTCCTTGCCGGCTCCCGTATCGTCGGTAATCACATTCCCGGACGCCTGGGTGTCCTCGTCGGTCAGGTAGGTATTTGTTACCGCAACCGGAGCGTCGTTGATCCCCTGGACCGTCATCACTACCGTCGCGGACGCCGTCAGGCCGGCCTTGTCGCTGATCGTGTAGACGAACGAATCGGTCTGGCTGGTTCCCGCCGCCAGGAAGTCGAAGGCCGTGGAAGGATCGTAGTCGAACGTCCCATCGGTCGATAGGCTCAGTCTCGCGCCCGACGGCAATACGCTGTTCACCGATCCGGCGAAATTGACCCCATTGAGCGCCGTGACCGTGAACTGATCGCCCGTGTCGATGTCGAAATCGACGCCCTGCTTCGTGTCGTCGGTCACCAGATTTCCGCCCAACGCAGTGTCCTCGTTGGTCGTGTAACGATTGTCCTTGGCCACCGGCGCGTCGTTCACGCCCAGTACGGAAATCGTCACGGTGGTGTCATTCGATGGCAAGACGCCATCCGTCAATCGATAGCTGAAGGTCTCTTCAGCTGTCGCCCCGGCCGGTAAAGACTGCATCACGGTGGAGGGGCGAGGATCGTAGGTGAAACTGCCGTTGGGATTGACGACCAGTGTCGCCTGGAAAGCCAGATCGATGGTCACTCCCACGTTGGCAGGCGAGCCATTGACGCGCAAGACCGACAAGATGTCGTTCTCCGCATCGGTGTCGTTGAGAATCAACCCGGGCGCCGAAACGTTCAGCTGCGTATCCTCGTTGGTGGAATAGCTGTCAGCGACCGCCACCGGCGGTGTCCCCGGCGTGATCGTGATCTTATAGTCCTCGACTTCGCCGTCGGCCGCAAACCCGCTGGCCGGCAATCCGCCCAGACTGGAAATACGGAACCGCGCGAATGTGAAGCCCGGCGACGCCGTCGGCGAGGCCTTGGTGCAGAGCCGGTTGAGCCCGGCCACGACCGCGATGGTGGTTCCGGCAGCCACCTGATCCGCGGCGTCCTCGCAATCGCCGTCTCCGTTCACGTCGTGGCCAAACACCAGTCGTTCATTCGGATCGTCAAAATCGCCATCCTGGTTGTAATCGATGAAGGCGTCCAGGAATCCGGCGCCCGAGGCGGTGACATTAATCGGGGTATAGAGGAACCGATTAAACAGGTCCGCGAATACAACGCCGTCGTCGTCGTTGACGTCAAGCCGCACTTGCCCATTCCCCAGATCGGCAACCGCCACAGCCAGTCCCGACCGGTGAATCGCGTCGACAATCCGCGCCGCCACGTCCGCCTTTGACGATGTCGTCGCGTCAATCGGCGCACTTGAGAAACGAATGATCGTGCGCGTGTCGATCACGTCCTCGTTGCGGTCGAACTCAAACGTCACGGTCCGATTCAGATCATTAATCGTGAATGCCTGACCGTCGAGCGCCGTGGTAATGTCGCCGACGGTAATCGTGCGCGAGCTGCCCGAACCGGAGACGGTCAACGTCGGACTCAGCGTGGCGTCGATCTCGATGTCGGTGTTATCGCCCTCGGCGGACGGAGACGGCAATCCGTTGGTGTCCTGGTCCACCATCGAGCCCAGATACAACGGTGCATTCGAGAGAATCGCGTGGCGAGCACCATCGCGAATAAAAGCCGCGTCTTTCTGCACAACCGTCGGGTATCGTCCCGGCCCGGAGAACGGATCGGGCAGATCGCCGAAATCGAGCCGCGTCCCTGGCATCAGGATCGTGAACTGGGTGTCACCATTCGCCTGGTTCGATCGCAGGTCGTTTCCGGCCACATCCTGGATCGCTCGCAGGAAGAAGTTGTTGGCGCCGGCCACATTGGCCGGGCTGCGACTGAAGTCGATCTGCTGTCCGTTGGCGCCAACGAAATCGACAAACACGGTTGAGCCGCCGCGATGCCGTGCCGTGACACCCTGCAGCCGCTGTCGCGCTTCGGGCGTGTTAATCGCGGCCGTAATCGCGATCGCCATCTGCTGATCGTTGAAGGAAATGTCCGGACGGAACGGAATCGCCACCGAGCCGCCAGCCGTCCCGTAAGTCGCCAGCTTCGTGTTCGGATAATTCAACACACGTGTCAGATAGCGTCCCGTCTCATTCAAGCGCACCGCGCCGCCGCCGACATTCGCCGGGTTGATCGGGTTGGTGGCGGAACCCAGACCTGAAATCTGGATCGCCCCCACGACCGCGTCGGCCACATTGCTGGCCAGATCGCCGTCCTGGAACAAAATCTGGATCGATCCGGCCGTTACGCCGTTGCCAATTCCCAGATCCTCGAACTCGAATCCGACGGTCTTGTTGCCGTCGTCGATCGTAAAGCCATCGGCGTCGACCAGCCCGTGCACGCGGACGGTGGACGTCAGATTGGTATTGCCCAAATCCAGTTTTGTTGACGAGCGGTTACCGAGGATCACGTGGCCGTTGCCGATGTACGATGGCTGCAACTGTCCGATCGCGCCATTGAGTGCGCCGACAATCGCCGTCGAGACACTGTCCTGGTCATCGGTCGGAAAGAATATGATAACCGTGTTGTCGGGAACCAAGTCCTTGTCCGTATCCGCCACTTTGCCATCGCTGTCGAATTCGAACACCTGCGTCTGCGTGCCGTCGCGGAGCGTGAAGGTCGAACCGTCGGTGATCGCCAGACCACCTGCCAGGGGAACCTCAATTGCCAGTGAAATCGGCAGTTGGATCGTCGTCGACGGCGAGACGCCGGGCAGGCCGGCGAGCGCCAGGCTGGGCGCGAACCTGGTATCCACAACATGCGCCGTCGTACCGCCGACCTGGATGTTGCCGCCGCCGAAGTGTATCGGTGACAACCCCAATCCCGCATTCCGGATCGCCAGAACGATCTTGTCCGCGATGTCCTCGCGCGAATCGCCGTTTTGAATCGCGACCAGCACGTTATCGGGAACGTTGTCGTTATTCGCATCCGTAAAGCGTCCGTCATCGTCGGCGTCGTCGAACTCAAACTTCACCAGCGGCGCGGCACCGTTCTGAATCGTGAACGTCTCACCATCGTTGATACCGCCGACGAACATGCGACGGGTCAAAACGGTATCGGCGACATCCACAATGTGGCTGGCCGAACCGTTCGTGAAATTGATGATTCCGCTGCCTAGCGGCCCCGCCGCGGCATTCAGCTGCAATACGGCCGCCGAGTTAATCGCGGACACGACCGCCGTGGTCAGTTGATCGATCGTGGTCAGCGCGCTGAATGCGATCGGAATACTGTTGCCGTTCAGGAGCGAATCGTTGTCGAATTCAAATGTCCGCGTCGTGCCTGCGTTCGTAATGCGGAAGAACTGCCCGTCCGTAACTCCTCCCGGACCGACTCCGGCCGCCGGGATTCGCAGCGACAGCGGTACCTGCGTGAGGTTGGTCGTCAGATTGGAGCCGGTGACGCTGACGGATGTGGCGGCCGAAGCACCGACATGCACCAAACCTCTCGCCAACGCCTTGGTTTGCAGGCCAGCCAACGCGCCGGCGTTCACCGCCTGCTGGATCGTCGACGCGATCGCCTGGGCGATCTGCGTGGCGCTGCTGGTCGACGTGATCGAAACGACGCGCGTCGGCAGGGTTGGTAACGAGCCGTTGGTATCGAATTCAAATGTCACGCTGCGTTTGCCGTCGTTAACACTGAATCTCTGTCCATCACTTATACCACCAGGTCCCGCTCCGATCGCCGGGACAACCAGTTCCAGGACCGGCGGCACGTTGAGTTTGTAGCCGCCCTCGTATTCAAACGCGATACGATTCCCGTTGTCATCGGTAATCGTAAACGCGTCGCCATCGACGAGGCTGCCGCCATGGTCCGCATCGATCACGAACCGGTCCCGATTGTTCAACATGATCTGGTAAACGTTGTCACGTCCCCAGATGCCGGCGAGCGGCGCCAGACTGATCGTGTTGGTGATCGAGTCATAACGGAAGGCATAATCGAGCCCTTCGCGCAGCAGGCGGTTGTTCTCGAAAAGCGTGACCACCGGGCCACGCAACGTCACGGGCACATTCAGCTCGTCCACCAGGATCGGTCCGGTAAGCACCGTATCGTCATCGGCGCCGGTGCCTGGGAACGGATTGTCCGCACCGAACTGATCCTCCAACTGCAAGCGGAACTCGTTGAAGAATCCGCTGGTCACCTGAACCACCGTCGCGGTGGGGTCGTTGTCGATGCCTTCCGAGTCGTTATCCAACGGGGTCGTCAGAATGACCGTGGGAGTTGAAAAGTCGGCGCGGTCCAACCCGCCGCGATCGCGGAAAAGTCCTTGCGGTGAAGCGGTCGACGGATCGTCCACGCGCAACTGCCCGGTGGCATCCTGCGTCGGAGCGAGAATCGGCGTGGGGGTAATGCCCACGGTACGCTTCACCCGATTCGCGAAGTCCTGCCGGTCATCCAGCTGATTGATCGCGCTGTCGATGATCCGCGATCCCTGGTAAGGGAAGAAACGACCACTGCCCGGATCGACAAAAATCCGCTCGCCGACAGGAATCTGTACGTTGAAGTCAATTCCCGCCGCCGACACGTTGGTGTTGCTGCCGTTGAACTGGAACGCCGACCCGGTGATAACTTGCGCCGCCGGGTGACTGAATTGTTCCGACGAAATCCCCACGAAGCCCGCCTGCAGGTTCGCGAACAGGTTGTTCAGCGATGTCGGTCCCGACCGCTCCGACGCCAGTATGCCCGTCTCCGGAAGGTACTGGTCGAAATTATCGCCGCC
The DNA here is from genome assembly GCA_016872775.1 of Planctomycetota bacterium. GTDB lineage: Bacteria > Planctomycetota > Planctomycetia > Pirellulales > Pirellulaceae > VGZA01. Next base: position 56,216 of record VGZA01000002.1, read on the forward strand.
GCCCGGATAGAAGGCGAGTCCAGTATTGATGTCGCGGATGCGGGCGACATTTTGGATCACTACCAGCCGCTCCGTGGTACCGCACAACGAAGTTTCGGGAAGATCGTGCCCGAAGCCGAAGTCGCAAAGGCGGCCATCTGGATGAGTCGGAAAACCGCCGCCCCCACCGTCATCGCCACCCAATGCCCTGGCGGTTACTCGACGGTGCGGGCTGGCCGTACCGAATTCGCCGTTGGAGAGGGTGATGCCGTTGCCCAGCGGCGAACCGTTGATCGCGTTGCGAATGGCGACCGCGACTTCGTCGGCCATGAATCCGGCACCGTGGCCGCCAGAGTCCGGTACGGCGGTGTTATTAATGGGGATCAACACGGCGCCTGGATTGACCGCGGCACCATTCGTATCGAACTCGAATGTCACCACGTTCCCGGTCATGTCTTCGATCTGGAAAGCTTGACCGTCGACGACCAGAGGGGAAGCATGTTCGGGAGCGGCAATCGTGGTACCGTGTTTGTTGACGTAGATCGCCGCATTGCGAGGCGCCCGCACGTCGATCGTGATATCGTAGGGGCCCGTGCTGGAAGAACCGGGGCGGTTACCTTGGCTGAACGGATCGTAAGTGTTCGTGCCGCGGCCGCTTACGGCGACATAATAGGTACCGGCGCGATCGGCCACGTAATTCAAGAAGGAGTCGACGCTGGGGGTTTCGCCCGGCGCCGGATCGTCGTCGCTGGCCAGAACTTCCTGCCCAATGCTGTCGAACAGCCGCAGGTACGGGTTAAGTGTGCTGCCACCGCCGCGCTGGGCGGCGTCGATATCGACCGTCACGCGGTCTCCCACGGCGAGCTGGAATCGGAAAAAGTCCACGTCCAGGGAAGGGTCAATCCGGTAGTCGGCGTTGTCACCAATCCGGCCGGTGGCGGTGTACGCGACCGAATGATGCTGTGGTCCTTGTCGCGTATCGATCGCATCGAATTGCGAGTCATTTGGCTCGGCATATGCTTGCGGATTCGTCCCGGCAAAACCGTCGTTGCCATACAGGGTGTTATTCGCCAGATGGGCGAACGGCACGGCGTTCATTCCCAGGGGAACTCGGCGAATATCGGACGCTGTCATGAACGTATGGACGTAGCCGGTGATATGGTTGACGAAGACCGCTGGACGACCGTTGCGACGGCTGGGGCCGACGATCGCCGATCCGGCATTCAACGTCGTACCGTTCGTCACCAGCAGACTGCCGTTGATCGCGGCGGCAATGGCCCGGGCCATCTCGTTCTCGGTGTAGCCGACGGTCCGCCCCAGGTACTCCGTCGAATTCGTTCGTCGGAAGAAAATCGGTATGTGGTCCGGTACGTACCCATCGCCACCCGTCACGCCGCTACCCGGACCAGCGCCGAAACAGGTCCCCGGCTTCTCATCGCCCGAAATATCTTCGAACTCGAAATAGACCAGGGTGCGGTAGGACGTCAGCGAGAACTGCTCGCCGTCGCAGTACTGATCGCCGGCCTGCACGGGAGTATCCGCAGGATCCTGCTCTGGCGGATCAACACGCGAAGTGATTTCGATCGGGTTCAGATCGCCACTGACGTGGATTCCCCCTAAGCCGGCATCCCAGATGACGTTGTTGGTAATCAAGGCACCGGGAACAAAACCACCACCTGGACCGACCAGATCTCCTGACTGATTATTCAATGCCGGCAGTTTGATCGCGGCGCCGTAATGAGGATTGCCAAAACCAAAATTCACGCCGGGTTCCGAATCGCGAAAGCCCGCATCGGAGATAATGGCGAAATCGCGCACATGACTGATGAAATTGGAGTTAATGATCATCGCGCCTTGGTCGCGGAATACATTGCTGTCGCCGTCGGCAGCGAAGAACGAGGCCTGCAGACTGTTCGAGACCGCGGGAGCGACCGCCGAGAGACTCCCCGCGCCGATAAACAATGCGCTGTCGCCGTCCGGATTTCCAACGTCGGCGATAGCGATTTTCAAGGTATGGGGACCAGCGAGCAGGTTCGGGACCGTGGCATTCAAAACCACCGTGAAACCGTCGAACCCAAACTGACGCAGCCAACGCCCCCCATCGTTAGGATCGTTGTTCTTGTAAAACTCGCTATTCGCGGCGTTGATCCCAATCGGATTACCAGCATTGACGGTCTCGCGTGCGATCGGATCCGGACCCGGAGTCAGGATCACTCGCATTCCGTCCACAAAGACCGCGAAAACGTCGGGATCCGCGGTCCCGAGCAATTCGTTGTACTCCTCCGACGCGAACACCAACTGCAGATTCAAGTCACCGCCGATGGAACCGTTGGCGAACTGGAAGTCGAATTGCAGCGACGTGCTGTCGACCGTCGTGACGCCGTAGCTGGCATCGAGGTCGGAATCACCGAGCAGCGACGAGTTATTGGAGGCGGAGTCGGCGGTATTCGGCCCTTTCGCGACCGCGGCCTTGCCCGTGCTGAGTATGATCCCCTGGGCCAGGCCGATCGACGAACCACCGCCGGTGTAGGTCCCCGCGCTTCCCTTACCCGCGACCAGCGTCGCACTGTCCACCGCGGTAATTCCCGCGCCGAGGATATTGTCTCGCAGCGCGTTGGCGGTCGGCGTGGTGCTAGTGACCGTCAGAATGTCCGAGGGCCGGGCGACCAACGAACCGGACACATTACCGAACAATAAAATCCGGTTGTCCTCGACTCCGGAGACTTGTCCGCCCGCCGATGAGGCCTGCAGCGAGAGCACACCTTGAATCGCGGGATTATTAATAATGTCGCGAATCGTCGCGGCAACTTCACCGTCCGTATCGGTCGCCGCGAACGGCACCGCAATATGATTCGGATCCAACAGCCCACCGCCACTGTCGAACTCGAAGGTCAGGAAATTGATGCCATCACCAAGCACAAAGGTCTGTCCGTCCTGGATCTCGCTGCCACGCGGAGCGTAAATGGTCGTCTGCTCCGTCGACCGGTCGTTGGTGTCCATGTCCTTGGTCAATGTCAGGCCGACCGTATTTGTCAGCGTCGCCGTCCGCGACGTGCCGTATTTCTCGCCGGGTCGAATTTCCAGCTGATAGGCGCCTTTGGCAATCGGATTTGCCCCGAACGGCAGACCCGGAGTCGTGATGAAACCGACGTTGCCGGGCGTCGAATCGACCACCATTTCGCCCCGCTCCGCGAAACCGATCACGATATCGTCGATAAACGCGCCGCGATCGAAGCCCGTCGCGGTGCCCTCGGCGTCAAACTCAAACCGCAGCCGCAACTGGTCCTCGCCCGCGAACTGGCCCAAGTCCGCGCGCAGCTGCCGCCAGGTACCGGTATTGTTGGCGATCATCCCTACACTGCTCTTGCCAAACGCCTCCTTGACGTCGTTGGTGGCCAGCAGCGTGTCGGGTCCCGATTCGTGCCGCACCCAGACTCGGAAGTGATCGTCCGAGTCACCGTCAAGGAAGTAATTGAAATACAAACGCGGCAAGTCGTCCTTGGAATAGCCCTGCAGACTGAAGGCGTTGGAAACCAGGTCGCCTTTCGCACTCGAGTCGTAGCTGTTCTTCGTTTCGTCGCCAAAATAGAAAACGGTATCGTTCTTGTTGGCCGTCGTCGTGAAGGCATGGCTCTCGAGCGACACCTGCAGTGTGTAAAAATCACCGCTGATCAACGGGTCGCCGACAATTCCGCCCGCTTTACCGGTCGACGGGAATCGGGCAATGCCCAGGATGTAGTTGCCGGCCGTCGGGAAACGACAGTCGATAAACGAATCATCGATCGACGTGCTACCGGCATCACCTGCCGACGTCGCACTGTCATCGTTTTCGCATGCGGCACCGGTGATCGCGTCCGTGACCGGATTGCCCGCCGCATCGTACAGGAAAATCTGCGTGTTGAGTCCCGGCGAGGTGTAGTCAATATCGAAAATACCCCGCTCTTTGTCCTTGGCGACGCTGAACCGGTAATAGTCGAAGGACTTGTTACCCGTGCCGGTGATGGTCACATGCGGAATCGTCGTGGAAGTATTGGCGGTCGCATCGCCAATACTGGGATCGAAATTCTTGGACCAGAATTTCGAGTTATTGATATCCTGGGCCGTGCCGATCGAGTCGTTGGGCTCAATTTCGGTGATCGTACTCGCCGCAGTCAATGTGCCGCGACTCAAATCAAACGCGGGGCGCAATCCGTGGTGGTTTGACGATCCTGGTTCAATCTTGGAGGTCGCGTGCCAGAGGTTCGGGGCGACACCGGCGAAGGTTGGATCGAGGAACTCCGGATAGACCGGCAGTCCGGCGGTCGAACCACCCGAGGAGCCGATATGGTCTTCGACCAGGCGCGTGACAGAGTCGATCGGCTCCAGACGCACGAGCGGATTCAACAGCGCGGCGGGAATCTGGTTGGAATGGTAGACGGCGGCGAAGTAGGTTCCGACCGGCAGCGCCACGGTGCCGATAAATGCATCGTTCGGTCCGACCGTGCCGCGCGACAGGTCGGTGAAGTCGTTGGTCTCCAGCGGGCGCGGCCGATCGTCCGCGATATTCGAATCGGTGCCGATCAATACCAGCCGACGCTGCGCGTCGAAAATGGCGATCGACGTATCGGGGCGGCTCAATCCGTCCGCATAGTCCACGTCGAACGTCATGAATGCATGCAGGGCAGGCCTGTTCGGTTGCTGTAGTTGGGTGTAATTGACTTCGAACTGATAGACATCGACATCGGTCGTGCCGCTGATCGAACCACCCACGGAGACCACTCCGCGGTCCGACGTGAGGATATTGCCCAGATACTGCGGGCGATTGCCGGGAGCGCTGGGGTTCGCCGAAAAAACGTTATTGTTCGATTCCGGATCGACAGCCGTCGCTACTTCCTCGTTTTCGGCCGCTTCGCCGAGCAGCGGCGAGTGACCCGGCAGACCATGGATTTCGATACCGTTGGTCGCATAACGGATATCCGCGAATCGGACCGTCGAACCGGCGAATTCATCGACCTCGCGGGTGCGAATCTGGAACTGGTAATAGCCCGAGGTCAGTCCGGCGTCGGACAGATCGAGTTCACCGCTGCTGCTGCGAACGCGGAAATGATACGTGCTACGAACGCCCACGGTTCCAGGCAATACCATTCGCATGCCGGCGTCGCGGGGATTGTAGCTCCAATAATCGCGGAATCCGAGCGGCGACTTGCGCAACGGATTCACCAATTCGGGCCGAATACCGTTCGCGGTGACGAGCAAGGAGCGATCGGACTGCTCCGCCGCCGAGTCGTCGGATCGCGCCAGGACATTACCATTGGCGTCGAGTACTTCCACCACCGTGTCGAACGCGTAGGTCGAGCGGTCGATGTCGAGCCAGATCTCGGTTCCAGCGACGGCCGTCATACTGTAGATGTCGACGTCGGCGGGGGCATTGATCAAGCCCTCGATCCGGAACCCCATCCGCAGATACGAATCACCGTTCTGCTCCTTGGCGGCCAGGTCGCCCAGGAATTGCGCCGTGGCAGGCTGCGCATTTGTTCCCGGCGGCACCGCGTCGCGCAATTCCGTTTCCAGGACCATTTCCACGTTGCGGTCATGGCTGTACTGCTCAATCAACAACCCGCGCCAATCCTCGGGACGTGGAATCGAGGCGATCCCATTGTTGTTGGTGTCGGTTAGGGGACGATGATCGGGCGTCAATCCGGCCCCGACGCTGTCATCGTGGAACGACGTCAGCACCACCGGGAAGCCCGGCTGGCCGATCACGTGCAATGTACCGCCGATACGATCGGTCATATCGAGCGGCGTACCGGTCGCGGTGAATCCGGTGCCGGCGGCTCGCACAAAGTTATGGCCGTTAGGACCGATCCCATCGAAGAGCTTCACGACCAGGCTTTCGTCCGGCCGGCTCTGCAGGCGAATTCCGCCGTAGGTATGAAGATTGCCAACGGTAATCGCATCGAACATCACGTGAACCATGTCGGTATCATCCCAGATACCTTCGGTGGTCAGCGTTGTACCGCGTATCAGCATGCCGTTGATCCCGTTCCGCGACTGCAGATTGCCGCGAATCAGCGGACCATGATTGTCGCGGAAATCGCCCAGCAGATCCAAGTCGCCTCGTTCTCGACCGCTGTCGGGAAGGCGAGTCGCATTCAGAGAATTGGCATTGATATTGATTGTCGGCTGTTGTGGGCTCGAGCCAAGAATCTGGCTGTCGTTGCCGCGGAACACGTTTTCGACGATGATCGGCTGGGCTCCGCGGACAAACATGACCGCAGGCAGGTTAGAGCTCCTGCCCAACCGGTTCGCCGGTCCCTGCCCGCCTACTCCCGAGGCGTTCTTCTCGATAATCGAATGGGCCAATCGCAGATCGGACTGATGGACTTCCAGTACGTTAAACGCCTTGAAGGTGCCTTCGAGCTTGGAGATACCGCCTGCGTAGGCGATAAGGGCATGATCGAAATTGCCGGTGCTGGTGTGACCGAGATAGATTCCGGACCAGTCGGCCGGATTAGGCTGGCGTTCGTTGGCACCCTGATTGTCGTCGTTGTTGGTGTCGAAAGTGCCGCCGGCCCCGAATCGATCGTCGAGCTTGGAGGTCAGAACGATCTCCTCGCCGGTTAAGCCCTCGACGAGCAGCTGCGCGCCGAAACTGATCTCGATGCGAGCACCTTCCAGCTTCACGACAGTACCCGGATCGATGACCAGCCGGGCGTCAAGCCGCGGCCGCTGCAGCGAAGTGAGGGCCGTGTTCAAGGTACCGCCGGCGGCTCCACCGTCGTCCTCGTAGGTCAACGCCGAGCGGCTGATTTGTGCCAACAGGGTGTAAGGGCCGGCGCCCCCCGGCGCACTGCGATAGACGCGCCGCGCCACGAATTCGCCCACCGCGCCGGGAATGTTCCCCAGCCGGATCGATCCGGTGGATGCGAGCGTCACATTGCCGGTCGCCGACGAAGCCGGTCCTTCAAAGCCGTCGGCATCGACCATCGTCACGCGATAGTTGTAGGTCCCCGCGGCCAGCGTCCCGATCTGCGACGTGGTCAGCGTCACCAGGTTCAGCGGCAACGTGCGTGTTTCCTGAATCGAGCCGCCAGGCGTTCCCTGAACGATCAACGATTCCGCCAGGTAATGCACAATGTCGGTATCATCGAATCGCCCGGCGAGCGTCAACGGCTTCGAGGCATCTCCCGGCGCCGTGGTGATTCGTACGATCAATCCGTTGATCGAATTGTTCACGATGCGGTTGCCATGGATGTCGGGGCCTACGCGGTCGTAGTCGGAAGTGAATTGACCCGACAACTGGTAATTCGCCGAGTGAAAATTCGTTTCGTCAAAACTGTTGGGATCGGCGGAAATCGCCGAGTCGGCGCTGCTGGTGATGCGGTTGTATGAGATCGTCGGGCGGGCCTCGGTCAACTGGATCGGTTGCACCACGTGACCGACCGAATCGACATTTACAATGCCGCCGCCGTAACGGATGTCGGCATGGTTCACGTAGTTGATAAAAGTGCCGTCCCGTTCCCGGTCGAACTCGCCGCGCGCGCGGTCGAGATCATTCTTAAAGACGATGCCACCCCAGTTTCCCGGAGTAGGGAACGTCGCGGGCGCATAGGTGTCGCGACCGATCGTTTCGTCCAGCCAGGAGGTGAAGAAGACGCTTTGCCGCGGCGTGCCGAGGATCTGCAAGGCGCCGTGCGAGCGATCGACATTCAGGTTCGAACTGCCGACCGCAATCCGGGCCGATCGCATCTTGAAGATCGCGCCGGCGTCGACCATCACCGTGACGCCACGCGGAACTTCCATCGTCGTACCGTCAACCAACGTCTGCCCGGGCAGAATGCCGAAGCCGATTTCGTAGGCGAAGTTATCGTTAAGCGTCGCCGTGTTACCGTCCGGTCCTCCGTTACCCACGATGCGGACGATGTCGCCGGGGTTGGTGAACTTGAATGCCGCAGGCACGCCCGCAACGGTGCTGGCGATGTTGTCGAAGGGGCGCGCCAGCGAGCCGTCGGCCTGCGAGCCGATCACGGCCGCCTTGTCGACAAAAATCGTCTTCCCGTGCACTTTGACACCGACCGCATTGGCGCTGAGGCTCACCGCGCGATCGTTCTTCAGTGTGATCAACGAACCGGAAACGGTGGCCATCCCAGGAGTGTTGAATCCGGCGCCGCCAGCAATCGCGTTCGCCAGTGTCGTCGCCACCTGGTTCCGCGTCATTGGGGCGGTGATATTGACTGGGATATTGCCCGGCGTTACGCCACCGGCCAGATTGAATTCAAACCGCTTGGTAAGGCCGATGTTGTTCGTGACGTCGATAAACTGCCCGTCAACGAGCGACGCTCCGCCACCGGTAACTTCGAGTACGCGCTCCAGATTCTGCGTCTGGAACCAGAAATTGAACACGCCGCCAGGCGTGCCGTTGGCGTCACCGTCCAGGACCGTGCCCGGCAGGCCTTCGGCAATGCGGTCGCGATCGCGAATCGTATGCTCGTTGTCGACCGCCGGCCGGAAATTGAGCTGCAACCGATAGGGACCTTGCGTGCGGCCGCCCAAACCGGTGTCCTCGATTGTCGGATCGTATTGATCGTTGGCCTTGGCCGAAACACCCAGATAGTAGGTTCCGGCGGGCAGACTCATCTGCAGCATCGAGTCTTTGCTGAAATAGTCGTCGTTCTTGGCGATCACTTCGCGACGGATGTCGCGTCCGCCGCTGAGCGCCAACGGGGAGTAGTTGATCGAGGGTGATGTGATGTCGATGGCGCCCAGTCCACTGACCAGGCTGGCACGGATCAACGCGCTTGCCGGTCCGGAATTGTTCAGCGCATTGATCAGATCGATCGCCCGCGTGCGCTGGTTGGGAGTATCGTTCAATTCCACGTCAATGTGATTCCCCACCACCGTAATCACCGGTGGGCGGACCGCGCCGCGATTCGCCTTGGAAAAGGCCATCGTGATGTCGTTGCCGTGTCGACCCGGACGCACCGCGGTGAACTTGAGCAACACCGCACTGGTCGTATTGAAATCGGTCGTCACCGACGCGTTCGCCGCGTCAATCTCGCGGTACAACCGCAGGTAACTGTCCAGCGCACTCGCGTCCGCCTGCCGCTCGGCAAATACCTCGGCCGTCAACAGCCCGACTTTATCCGCGGCATTCGCGCCGAAATCGACGTTGAAGCGATAGAGATCGATATCGTTGCTGTCCGGGCGATGCAGCAACTGGCCATGAATCACGTCGTAGTCGCCTGGCAAAATCCCGTCGGCGCCGGCGGTTCCCAGGATCAATCCCGGATCCAGCGACATCAACGTGGTGGTCGGCAGGTCCGCCGCAACCCCCAACCCCAGCATGTAGGCGATCCCCAGCATCGAAACACGGGAGTAATCCTCAAACGGCTGGTCGTTCCAGTTCGTCTGGGCGTTGAGTATCAACAGGCTGTTGCTGTAACTGGGGTCGATCCGGACCCGCATGTTGAAATTCGCGTGGCTGCGGACGTTGACCGCTGTGGTGCTCAAAACTGTCAGATCCCCGGTCGCGAACGTCCAGCCGGAGTTGTTGGTTTCGACAAACTGCACGCCGAGGTAACGGCTCCAGATTTCGAGATCTTCCCGAATCCGCTGTTTCTGCGGCTCGGTAATCGAATTCGTCAACGGCGTGCCCTGGGAATCGACGCCATAGTCCGCGCGGAAGTTGTAGGAAATCGTGCGCACGCCGGCGACGACGTCCATCGGGAAATTGGGGTTGAGGTGCTGTTCCAGTCCGCCACCCGCCTCCGCCGGCAGTTCGCGGTGCCCAGGCTCGTCCGGAGCCCCAGGCAACTGGGAATTGAACGGTTGTGGATCGATCGCCGCCGAGAAGATCTGGTTCTGGCGCTGCGGAGTCACGAGGTTGCCGATCTCGGTCGCCGTCGCAAAACTCGAACCTTGCCCCAGGATGCGTAACGGCGAGTAATTGACCGCGGGAGTCGCGATGTCGGTCGTCGACAGACCGGCAGTGATCGACGCGGTCATGATACCGTCCAAGGCCGGACTGGTATTTACTAAGGTAACGAGTTCCTGCGCCAGCGTCGGCGTCACCGCATTCGAATTCAGCACCAGCGAGATTCGATTGCCATTCACCGATACCGACGGTGGACTGCCAGGCCCCAGATCCTGCTTGTCGAAATGCAGTTCCAACGCGCGTCCAAAATCGGCCGACGCTCGAAATGTGATCGTCACCTGACCGAACGAATTAAAGTCGGTGGCCACGGTCGATACCGGAGTGATCTCCACCGGCGGGGCGGGACGCGCCTCGTCCGTTCCAACTCGCAGCCGAAACGACCCTGGCCCAATCGGTTGCCCCGTGCCGGGATTCACAAGTTTTTCCAGGTCGTCGGCAAACGTCAGCACCGCCATGTCGCTGACCGGATCGTACGCGACCGATGTCGGTGTGAACACGAGATCATCCGTGTTCCGCACCGTCCCTCTCGTCAGGATCAGTTGATAGAACCCGGTTCGCACCACCGAAGGATCGGGATCCGGCGTTAAGTCGCCCGTCTTCACCGCCCGGTTATACAAATCGTCGTTGTTGAAATAGACCTCGATCTGATTTCGCCGTTGGGTCAAGACACCGTTAACCCGATCGACCGGTTGCGGGACGACGGCAATGATCTGCGCGCCCAGATCGAGTTTGAACTGCACCACGTCACGGTCGGTGCCGGCACGGGTTGGCGCGAATGCGACGCCACTGGAATTCCGCAGCGCCAAGACTCCTTGCGAAGCATTGTCAGCGCCGAAAATCTCGACGCGATACGTATCGTCGGGCAACGTTTCCGCGAAGCGCAACACGACGACATTCCGGTTCGGCGATTCATCCGCGCCGATAAACCCGGGCTGAATCACGATGTCGTTGCCGTTGTCGAAAATGTCATCGAAGCCGGTGCGGGTAATCTTGATCCCTTGGATGTTCGTCGGGTTGAAGACCTGCCCTTCGCTGAAACTCAATCGCAGCTCACGCGGCGCCACATTCAGGACGGAAAGCTGGCCCGGCTCCAACAACGAACCTTCGTTGGGCTGGATTCCGGCTAACCGGGGAGGAGGCCCTTGCGGTCCGCTCGTGCCGCCACAATTCAAGACGTCACGCAGCCCCAAAGCGCCCACAAGCTGCTGAATATGGAACACGGGAGCTCCACCCCGCTCCGAATCAAACCCGGACAATGCGAATTCCCGATCGCCGATGCGGTCCTGATTCGGCATGTCGATCGCACCCGTTCCCATGATCGGAGGAGCTCCGGTGGGAGTCACCGCGCCGGCCTTCGCCATATGCGTCAGCGACAAGGTGTGGCCAATCTCGTGCGATGTCGTACCCGCCAACGCAAAAGTCGTGAACACGAGATTGCCCGAGCTCAACGCGTTGCTGGGGCTCAACCCTCCCATGCCCTGAATCGTATCGCTGAAGATCGAGCCGACGACGTCGCCCGTCGATACACCGGAATTCGGCCCCGCCCCGATCGCATTGCGCACGACGGCCAGGCCAGCAACTCCCAGAGCGCCCACCCCGCTCAAATCCTCACCAATCTGAACGTAGTAATACTCCGTCGCTCCATTCGACGGCGGCGTTCCGATGTTGCCAATCACAAAGTCGATCGCCAACTCTTTACACGCCGGAATGGGACTGGATGAGAGCTTGTCCTTCGTCGGAATCCCGTGGTAATCGCGATCCACTTCCGCAAGGACCGAATTGGCAACCGTGTTGAAGGCCGAGGTGGGAAATCCAAATGCGGTGACGTCCAACGTGCCAACTTGATTGCCGAAGATGTCGACCGTCGTGGGCTCGCCAGGAGACTTGAAGTCCAGAACAACCGTGAGTTTGCTGGCAATATCGCGCGCGGGTTGAGGCCCATGTTCGCCCGCAACCTCCAACGGACCTTGACCCGGCAAGAACGGTGAGCCACCGTTGCGCAACAAGTTCACAATCGGCTTATTCTCGATCCGCGCAATCTCCTCCGGTGTCCAGTTACCAAACGGCAGATCCGCTTCCGCCGTGGCCATGACCGTGCGAATCTCCAGCGCTTCCATCAGGAGTTCGCGGCGCGTTTGGCGCCGCTGCTTCTGCCGCACCCGTTCGCGTCGCTTGGAGGAATTACTGAGCCACAAACGTGAACGATCGCTGCTCATTTACCAGCCCTCAGTTCCTGTTCCAATCCCCAGATGGAGAATTTGATTTCGTCTGGAAATTCCGCAATCCGTACCAATAACGTCCAACCGCTCGCTTGCCTTCAAGCGGCGACAATGGCGCTAATGGACGTAGAATTAGGCATTTATGTCAATTTGGCGATTATAATTGGGGCCTAAACCATTGCAAGAAAATGGTTAACAAGCGCCCAGCCTGTCAGGACTGCCCATACTCAACCCCCCCTGCCACCATCCCAGCCGGTATAACCGCGCCGACCGGCCCGACAGCCAGCCATTCAATTCAACCGCGCCACGAAGGTTGCTCGGCGGGGCCGATTTCCCCCAAAATCGGGTCGGGATCCCTGGGGATTCACGGGGGAAAAACCCGAAGCAGGGCCGACGGCCTGCTTCGCCAACGAGCCGGAGTGGTCCGGGCGTGGCTCCTGGCTGCCGCGAAGGCAGGAGTCCTGACCATGGTCCTGGCCGTGAAGTCCGAACCGGCGGTGAATCATCCCCGAACTGGCGATTGAGGCCCTTTCCGATCGAGGGCGTTACTTCAGGACCCAGAAAGGCGCTCCCAATATTCCCACAATCGCCCGCCTTCTGCAAAACCGGCCCGCCGACCGTGAGACCACCGGAGCGTCGTTGTGGTGAACCAGCCAGTTCGCTGGGGTGGCACAATATCACCCCCCTTTGTGCCAGTGGTCGGTGTGAGCGTGGTGCAGGCAGCAAGGCAAAGCCGCGCCAACCTCCATCCAACTGGATGGAGAGGAACTCGACCCATTCCTCGCCAGGCTGGAACCGGACCCAGCCGAGGGTGCCGCCGTGCCGATTGCCGTCGCCAATCTCCAACACCGCTTAGGGATCAAACGCTGGTGCCCTTACCCAGGTGACTGTGTAGTTGTCGCTCCCGGCTCGGCCCCGCTGACTCAAAACCCGCGTTTCCCACCGCTCCAGTCCACGTCCCGGTTCAGGCTTCGCGCGCCACTCCTACTCGTACTCGATAGGATTCTGCCCGTCGCCACCGGTCCGCTCCATCGGCCGAGTCGCCGGCAGGTATGCGCTCCACGGCCCGCAAACGGCGAGTGTTTCATGATCGACAACCTGCTCGCTGACGCCCCCCTTTCGATAAGGAGTACCGGCTGGCGCCTGAGTACGAGTACGGACAGTACGAGGCGCGGACGATCGAACCCGCACCTGTTGCGTTCCGATTCCCATTGGATCAGCCAATTCCAAGATCATCCAAGTCTTGCCATTCAATCGACCAGCGTGGCGTTCTTGTCCGTCGCCTAGCCTGGATTCCCATACGCCCCATTCACTTAACGCGGATTCCACAGCAGCTAACGAGACAACGCGTTTGTTCAGCTTGAAGATCCGATACGCGCTCAGAAGTTGGCGGACAAATTTGCCGAATTGAACTGGCCAAACTTGCTGAATCCACGCAAGTCCACGGCCGCAATTCGGCGGGATTCAATCCGGCCCGACGTGACGATCTCCGCTTATTCGCGGTGATTCTGAATGGCGACCGTATTGCTCAGGGATTTCGCAACAAAGACCTTCGGAGCGCCCTGAAACTCCCCATCAGCACCAGAGCAAACTCGTCGAACCAGCGCCACCGTCAGCCGAATACTCAAACGACTCCATGTCCGTGGCCTCCTCGCAAAAATTCCACGAACACGCCGATGGCGCGTCACCCAATCAGGACGGGAGTTGCTCAGCCGCGTGCTCCGCATCTATCGAAAGGACGGGCCTGATCAAAATGCCGCGTGAATCAGCACGCCAGTATCTTTATTCCCAACTTCTCTGGAAAATACAGAGGAGTTGGGAATAAAGGTACTAATAGAGTCCTTCCAAATAAGAAACGAATAGCGAACTATCGCTCTGTACTCGGAGCGATAGTTTGTGCGTTGAACTGAGTCGCTTGGATGGACGCGGCGGGCGTGGCCTATGCGGATGCAACGTCCATTCGTTGCACCCGGCCTATTTTAGCGGGCGATGAGAGCGGCCGGCAATTTGATCCGGCGGTAAATTGGAGTACGGATCAGCGAGGACTGGAACTGTCGTGCGGGGTGTGTCGAGCCGGCAAAGGGCTCGGTCCAAAGGGCGAGCCGGGTCGAAGGGGCGTGGGCCAAAACTGGGGATCAGTTGGCGACGCAGGCACACGTCTTGATTCGCGGCGACTCGCAAGTGAAAGACCGCGTTATTCACAAACTGCCTGAAAACACGGCTTTCTCGGCCGTGGAGGCCATCTTGGAAGATGGCCAAATAGCGGAGGAGGGACTCGAACCCCCGACACGCGGATTATGATTCCGCTGCTCTAACCAACTGAGCTACTCCGCCACGGTGCGATTATCTGCGGGAAAATCGCTGTTTTTCTCGATAACTCGCCCATGCCGAATGAGGTGATTGTCATCTTTTTTGACACCGGGCAAGCTAATTCCCACCAAAATTGACACCCGCCGTTCGTCACGGCGGGTGTCAATGACACCACCTAACTCGTAAAGCTGAGGTGATGACAATGGGTAACTTTACCCGAACTGCCGCCACTAGAAAAGCGGTTCCCAAGCCAGAAAAGCCACTGCGAGATGTAGGACGGACATCTTGTCCGTCCAAGAAGGTTCGGACAGGAATTAACCACAGAGCACACAGCGCCCGCAGAGGTACCTGAAGTCCCGAAGTAGAGAAGTGGACCCCGAAAACTAGACCAGCGGCGAAAAGAGAGAATTGGCTATAACATGACCCATGCTGGAGGCAATTGAAACCGAAATACCACGGAGGGACGTATGGCCAAGAAGCGCAGGTACGACGACTACGACGGGCTCGAACTGGCCGACGACAAGCCGATTCTCAAAGTGGTTTGCTGGGCGCATGCCCGACGAAAGTTCCACGAGGCGAAAAGTAGCGACGGCACATTGGCAGAGACCGCGAAGGCTTTCATTCGTCGACTGTACGTGATTGAAAAAGAGATTCGCAAAGAAGTGGAGCAGGAATGCCAGAACCTCGCTCCAGAGCCGGTCGGCGGCGCAAGCCGTCCAGCCAATTGCGACAGGCACTACGTGCGCGAGCGGCTCGCAACCGTTTCCCGGCCTTTATCCATTGCCCCCCGCCGTAACTCCTGCTGCCATTCTTGGATTCTGCGAAGGGCGTCGAGGGGCGTGAGGGAGTCGACGTCGGTGCCGCGAATGACGTCGAGCAGCGGGTGGTCGTACGGTGCGAACAGGGTCAATTGGATATCGCCTTTGCGTTTGCGTTCTTTGCGTGTCAGTTTGGGCTGACCGTCACCGTCAAGATGTTCCGATTCGAGTTGCGACAGAACCTGCTTGGCCCGTTCGTTGACCTCCCGCGGCACCCCGGCCAGCCGCGCGACATGGATTCCGTAACTCTTGTCGGCCGCCCCGTCGATGATCTTGTGCAGGAAGATCACGTTGTCGTCCCATTCGCGAACCGCCACATTCAGGTTACGCAGTTCAGGCAGCGACTGCGCGAGGTCGGTCAGCTCATGGTAATGCGTCGCAAAAAGCGTGCGGCAGCCGATGCGGTCGTGGATATGCTCGACGATCGCCCACGCGAGCGAGACGCCGTCGTAGGTGCTGGTGCCGCGACCGATTTCGTCCAGAATGACCAAGCTGCGGGACGTGGCGGTATTGAGGATCCGAGCGGTCTCGGTCATTTCCACCATGAAGGTGCTCTGCCCACGCGACAGTTCGTCGCTGGCACCGACGCGGGCGAATACGCGATCGGCGATGCCAATCGTCACTTCCCGCGCTGGAACGAAACTGCCGATCTGGGCCATGATCGTCAACAAGGCAACCTGGCGAATGTAGGTGCTCTTGCCGGCCATGTTCGGGCCGGTGATCAACAGCAGCATCCCCTGGCCTGGCCCGGCAAGCGTGTCATTGGGAACGAACGCACCTGCCGGCTGAACCACGTCGAGCACCGGGTGGCGACCGTCGCGGATCGCGAGGATCGGCTGGTCGGACAGGCTCGGACGGCAATATTGCTGCTGTACCGCGAGTTCCGCCAGCGCCACAATGGTATCGAGCATCGCCAGCACGGACGACGTTGCCTGGAGCTGCCTCGCGTGCCCCACGACCCGGTCGCGCAGTTGCAGAAACAGGTCGTATTCCAGGTTGCGCGACCGCTCGTCGGCGTCCAGTACCCGATCCTCGTATTCCTTCAACTCTGGAGTCACGTAGCGTTCGGCCCCGGTGAGCGTCTGTTTGCGGCTGTAGTTCGCCGGCACCTTGTCCTTGTGCGCGTTGGTGATTTCGATGAAATAGCCGAAGACCTTGTTAAAACCGACTTTCAGATTGGGAATGCCGGTGCGCGATAATTCCTGCGACTGATACTCGGCGATCCACTGCTTGCCGCCGGCGGCAAGATCCCGCAGTTCGTCGAGTTGCGAATCGTATCCAGCGCGGATGATGCCGCCTTCGCGTGGCGAGAGCGGACATTCCTCCTGCAGTGCGCGGCGCAATTCGTCGGTGAGTTCCGGACAGAGGTCAAGCGTCCGCCCGCTGCTGGCCAGCAGATCGCTGGACCGTTCGCTCAGCGCCTGCTTTACCGGCGGTAACCCGGCCAGGGTCCGGCCGATGAACGACAGATCGCGAGGACTGGCGCGGCCGGTCATGACGCGCGCCAAAAGTCGTTCCAGGTCGTAAACGCGTTTCAGAGCGTCGCGTATCTCCCGTCGCAAGGCGGATTCCCGCATGAACTCGTCGACCGCATCGAGCCGGGCATCGATTTCGGGGATGTCGGTCAGCGGGTTGTTCATCCAATCGGCGAGCATTCGGGAGCCCATCGGCGTCACGGTCCGATCGAGCACCGCCAGCAGCGACCCCTCACGAGCGCCGTCGCGCAGGGTGCGGCTTATTTCCAGACTGCGGCGTGAGGCCTCGTCGATTTCCAGGTTATGTCCGGTCCGATACGGAATCAGCCGATCGATGTGTGTCAGCGGGGTTTTTTGCGTTTCCTGCAGGTATTCCAGCAAGGCGCCAGCCGCGCGAATGGCCGCACTGTCCCCGCTCGTAAAGCCGAATCCATCCAGGGCGGCGGTTTGAAAATGGGTCGTCAACAGTTTGGTGGCGGCGTCAAATGCGAATGCCCAGGGCGGCCGGCGCGTCAACATCACCGTTTCGTGGGTCAACCAGGGGGGTGGTGCGGTGGTTTCCGTGAGCAGGCATTCGGTGGGCCGTATCCGCGCCAGCTGATCGTTGAGGCGCGAACGAGGGAAAACGGCGGCCCAGAAACGACCGGTCGACAGTTCGGCCCAGGCCAGACCAACGTCGTTAGCAGGCCCCTGGCCACGATCGACATCGTCCACAATTGCTGCCAGGTAATTGCTTTCCCGGGGATCGAGAATCGCATCGTCGGTCACCGTGCCGGCCGAGACCACGCGCGTAATTTCCCGCTTTACCAGGCCAACCGCCTTGCGGGGATCCTCGACCTGCTCGCAGACCGCCGCCCGGTAGCCGGCCCGAATCAGTTTTCCGAGGTAACTTTCGAGCTGATGGTACGGGAACCCGGCCATCGGCACCGGATTCTCCCCCTTCTCGCGGCTGGTGAGCGTCAAGCCAAGTACGCGTGCCGCCGTCTTGGCGTCCTCGTGGAACAACTCGTAGAAATCGCCCATGCGAAACAGCAGAATCGCCTCGCCACACGCCGCTTTAGCGTCGAGATACTGCTGCATCATCGGGGTTGGCGTCGTGCTGGTAGCCATCGTGGCGATGCTATCATTCGCCGACTCCGTTCAAAAGGGGTGACAAGAGTCTGATTGTCTGGCTCAAGTCAGTCACCGATTGTGCCGATAACCGCGACACCGGTGCGATTCGCCCCAACCCGAACATCTCCTGGACGAAGCCGAACGATGCCGACGACCAGCCCCGAAATCCGCAAAGCGGCCGTGCTGCTGATGAGTCTTCCCGAGGAGTTGGCCGTCACTTTGATGTCCAAGCTGCAACCGAAGGAAATCGAGGCGGTGTCGATCGAAATCGCCAAAGTCGGGCTGCTGGTCGCCGAGGAACAAGATTCGGTCATCAACGAGTTCGCCGACATTAACCCCAACAAGCTGCCGACGCCGGGTGGTGGCCTGGACCTTGCTAATTCGCTGGTGGAAGGCGCCCTGGGCCAGAACGCCACGCCAACTCTCGATAACGTGCGGCAATCAATCGAAGCACTCCCGTTCGGTTTTCTGAAAAAGGTCGATCCGCAGAACCTATTGACGTTCGTGATCGACGAACATCCGCAGACGATCGCGCTGATTCTCTCGCATATGGCCCCGAAATACGGAGCACAGATTATCGCCGGCCTGCCCCCGAACCGCCAGCAGCAGGTCGTCCGCCGCATCGCCCAGATGGGTCAGACCAACCTCGAAGTCATCCGCGAGGTCGAACGAGGCCTGGAAAGCCGCATGTCGAGCGTGATGAGCCAGTCGTTTGAGAACGCCGGAGGCTTACAAACTGTCGCGAGCATCTTGAATGTCACCGACCGTGCCACCGAACGAACCCTGATGGAGAGCCTGACGCAGGAAGACCCGGCGCTCGTCGAGGAAATCCGGCGTCTGATGTTCGTATTCGAGGATATCTCCAAGCTGTCGGACAAGGATATCCAGACGCTGCTGAAGAACGTCGAGACCGCCCAATGGGCGATGGCACTCAAGGGAGTCAGCGAGGAACTCAAAACCAAGATCCTCGGCAACATGTCGTCACGCGCCGCCCAGGGCCTGAACGAGGAAATGGAATTCCTGGGCGCCGTGCGGGTGTCGGAAGTTGAGGCGATTCAGCAGCAGATCGTCGACGTGGTTCGGCGTCTGGAAAGCGCCGGGGAACTCTCGACACAAAACCAGGACGCCAACGAATCGTTTATTCAGTGATACGACTCATGGGTGCCCCAGCTCATGTCTGCCACGGGTGAGGGCCGTCCCGAGCCCGTGCCGACGGCACGGGACGGTGCAGCCTGCTCGAGTGCTGTTTACGATTTCTACCCGAGCTATTCTGACCCTATGTCACCCTGAGGACTCGACGTCTGCTCTGTCCCTTGGGCACGGTCTCGGGACGACCCTCACCCGTGGGAACCCGTAGCACACGATGGGCACCCTTGGCACATGAACTGCCCGTGGAACACGAACTGCAGCCGTGGTATTTGACGTAAGCCGGGGTCACCCGGCACTATTTTGCGGCGTCGGTTTTTCCTGCGTCGAAAGAGCCGGCCGCGACCGGTTCCGCGGGCTGTTCCACAGTAACGATTCCCTTGAAATCCAATCGGACCAGGTGGCCATTGTCGTCGCGGATCGCTCCGAGAACAATCGTGTCCTTGCCGTTGAATTCGCCCTTGAGCAATTCCTCGGACAGCGGATCTTCGACGTAGCGTTCGATCGATCGGCGCAGCGGCCGAGCTCCGAAGTCGAGGTCCGTACCCTTCTTGATGATGAACTCCTTGGCGTCGTCGGTGAGCTGCAATGTCAGGCCCCGTTCCTGCAGCCGCTTGCGGACTTTGGCGAGTTCCAACTCGATCACCTGCTTGAGATCCTCCTTCTGCAGATGGCGGAAGATGATCACATCATCGAGGCGGTTGAGGAACTCCGGCCGGAACACCTTTTCAATGCGGTCGTTGACACGTTCTTTCATGGCGTCGTACGAGGCATTATCGTCGGGTTTCTGGAAGCCGAACTGGGACTCATTCTTGATGGCTTCCGCACCCGCATTGGTTGTCATGATAAGAATCGTATTGCGGAAGTCGACATTGCGACCGAAGCTGTCGGTCAACCGGCCTTCCTCCATGACCTGCAGCAGCATGTTGAAGACGTCGGGGTGCGCCTTTTCGATCTCGTCCAGCAGCACCACGGCGTAGGGCCGCCGTCGGATTTTCTCGGTCAGCTGGCCACCTTCCTCGTAGCCAACATATCCCGGCGGAGCACCGATCAACCGGCTGACATTGTGCTTCTCCATGTATTCGCTCATGTCGATATGCACCAGCGCGTCGGCGTCGCCGAACATGAATTCGGCCAATGCCTTGGCCAACAGGGTCTTGCCGACCCCGGTCGGTCCAGCGAACACGAAGCAGCCGGTTGGCCGCTTGGGATCTTTCAATCCGCTGCGGCTGCGCCGGACCGCTTTGGCGACCGCCTTGATCGCCTCGTCCTGGCTGATCACTTTACCGTGTAACCCATCCTCCATCTTCATCAACCGCATGCTGTCCTCGGTGGACAGTCGGGTCAGGGGGATGCCGGTCATTTTCGAAACCACTTCGGCGATGACTTCCTCGTCGACCACGCCATCGGTCTCGCGGGATTTTTCGCGCCATTCGCAGGTAATGGTGTCTTTTTTCTTCCGCAGCTTGTCGGCTTGATCGCGCAAGGAAGCGGCCTTTTCGAAATCCTGATTGGCGACCGCTTCTTCCTTCTGCTTGTTCAGCCGTTCGACTTCCTCGTCGATCTCCTTGAGATCGGGCGGTCGGGTCATGGCTCGCAGCCGCACGCGCGCGCCGGCCTCGTCGATCACGTCGATCGCTTTATCGGGCAGGCAGCGGGCGGTGATATATCGCTCGGACATTTCCACCGCGGCGGCAACGGCGTCGTCGGTGATCTGAACCCGGTGGTGCTCCTCGTAACGCTCGCGGAGCCCCTTGAGGATTTCGATCGTTTCGTCCTTCGAGGTCGGGTCGACGACGATTTCCTGGAATCGCCGCGCCAGGGCGCTGTCTTTTTCGATGTACTTGCGGTACTCGTCCAGCGTCGTGGCGCCGATGCACTGGATCTCGCCTCGAGCCAGGGCCGGCTTTAGCACGTTGGCGGCGTCGATCGCGCCTTCCGCCCCACCAGCGCCGACCAGCGTATGCAGCTCGTCGATGAACAGAATCGTGTTCCTGGCACGGCGGACTTCGTTCATCACCGCTTTGATGCGTTCCTCGAACTGGCCACGGTACTTGGTGCCAGCGACCATCATCGCCAGGTCGAGCACGACGATGCGTTTTTCGGCAAGCAGTTCGGGCACGTTGCCACTGACCACACGTTGGGCGAACCCTTCGACAATGGCGGTCTTGCCGACACCCGCCTCGCCGAGCAGCACCGGATTGTTCTTGGTGCGGCGGCACAGGACTTGAATCGCCCGTTCAATTTCCCGCTCACGCCCAATCACCGGGTCCAATTTGCCTTGCCGAGCCAGATCGGTCAGATCGCGACCGAAACTGTCGAGCGCAGGCGTCTTGGACTTGCTGCTCTTGGACGTCGCGCCGGCTTCGCCACCGGAAGGGCTCGCCGGCTCGGGGCTGCCGCGCTCGGAGACTTCGCTGCCCTCGAGGCCATGCCCCAACAGATTCAGTACTTCCTCGCGGACGTCGTCGAGTTTCAACCCGAGGTTCATCAGCACTTGGGCCGCGACGCCTTCCTGCTCGCGCAACAACCCCAGCAGAATATGTTCGGTGCCCACGTAGTTGTGATTGAGATTGCGGGCTTCCTCCATCGAATACTCGATGACTTTCTTCGCCCGAGGCGTCTGAGGCAACTTGCCCATCGTGACCATCTCGGGGCCACTTTGCACCAGCTTCTCCACCTCCAGACGGATCTTTCGCAAATCGACGTCCAGGTTCTTGAGCACATTGGCCGCGACACCGCTGCCTTCCTTGACCAGCCCCAGCAGAATGTGCTCGGTGCCAATGTACTCGTGATTGAAACGCTGGGCCTCCTGGTTGGCCAACTGCATGACCTTTCGAGCTCGATCAGTAAACCGTTCGTACATATGCTCGTGCCTCCCTCGTTTCCAGTTAGCTGTCCCAAATCGGGACCGCGCCTCAAAATCTACTCCAATCCATGAACCGCATCGCCGGCGGGCAAGTTCAACCTCGATCGCTCGCGTTGAACCTCATACTCCCATTTTCCGTTTCCCGGCATTCCCGCCAAGTGGTCCAGTTCCTGGTACGACAAATCCGGCCGCCCCGTGCGCCGATAAAGCGCGGCGAGGGTGAGCCGAGCAAACAACTTCGCATCGTCCGCACCCGCACCGTCCGCAATCTGTCGCAGGCCCGACTCCGCCTCGGGCCACTGACGCTGCAAATACCGCTGCACGGCCTGCTCTAGTAACCGATCTGCCTGTTCCCGTTCCTTTTCCTCTGTCCGCGCCGGCGTGGTTTCCGCAACCGCACTCAACGGCCTGCTTTTTGGCAGTCGAGCCTGCGCCTTCAGGTACCTATGCGAATTCCAGGCCGAAACGGACCAGAATCCCAATAAGCCAATCCAAAATGCGCTGCGCGGCAAGAATGGTAACCACTCGGGCCAGACAAACGTGGTAACCAGAGCCAGATTCAGCAGCAACGCGAACGACAACGCGGTCAGTAGACCGCGGATTTGTCCCTGCAACCAAATCCAGGGCAGGCCGGGCCAGACGCACATCCAGCAATCAACAAATTGCATTCCGCCCGCTCCGATCTCCCTATCGAAGGCCCGATGCCTACCTTTTTGGCGAAAGTCACCGCGGAATTCTACATCCCAGAATCGCCCCGAGCAAGGCAAGTAACGTCGGCAGCGCGAGTTAGCTCCAACGGCGGCCACGGGGCATCCCCAACCGCTGTCAAACTTTTCGGGTCGCCGGCAGTTTGCCGCGCCGTGAATCACTCGCCGGCCTCACGCCCCCTACATCCGTCGCCGTCGGAAAACCGCGAAAAGGCCCGCTAGCTTGCCGAGCCGGGTTTGCCTGCCAATTCCGGCTTGCCACCAAGATCGGGAGCATCGATCGGGTCGGGCTTGCCGGGCGGCAGCCTTCACGGCGGTTGCTTGCCCGGCGGTTGCTTGCCAGGCGGTTCCGTTTTTCCTTCATAGGTGCGGCCCGAATCCGCACCGCAACCGACGTTATCCAGGGCAATTCGGTAGAGCTTCTGGCCCCACGGCGTTGGGTATTGCGACGTGATGCAGGCCTGACAAAGCTGATCACCATCCAGGCCGATCGCTCGCGCAATCGATTCCACCGGTAAATAGCGAAGCGAGTCCGCCCCCAGCGACTTCGCCATCTCCATCTGGACGGCATCCGTAAGTTCGCCTCCCTTCAGGAACTTGGGCGCGAACAATTCGTCGATCGTCGACATGTCGATCCCGTAAAAGCAGGGGGCGACGATCGGCGGACAGGCGACGCGAACGTGGATTTCGCGGGCTCCTCCCGCCTCGCGAATCCGATTCAGCAGCACCTTCATGGTCGTCGACCGGACGATCGAGTCCTCAACCAGGAACACGCGTTTTCCCCCCAGGACTTCGCGCAAGGGCGTATATTTGCTTTCGGCCTTCTTGGCGCGTCCGCTGCCGCCTTCGATAAACGTCCGCCCCGAATACCGGTTGCGAATCAGCCCTTCCCAGCAGGGGACTCCCAATTTGAATGCCATCGATGAGGCCGCCGCCTTGCTGGTGTCGGGAACCGGCACGACGATCGTTTCGTCATCCAATTTGACTCGTCCATCCTGGCGCTCCAGACGAGCCAGTTCCACGCCTAACGCGGTCCGCGACAAGTAAACGCTGCGGTCGTCAAGCGTACTGGCGACGTTGGCAAAATAGATCCATTCGAAAAAACAATGGGCGCGGCGGGACGAGGGCGCGAATCGTTCAATTTCAAACTGTCCATCCGAAATGGTGATGGCCTGTCCGGGCTGCAGAGATCGGACATTCTCCGCTTGGAAGCCCAGATTGAGCAGCGCGACGCTTTCGCTGGCGGCGGCGAATAATGGACCTTCCTTGGCGTAAACCAGCGGCTTAATTCCCAGCGGATCGCGCGCCACCAGCATTTCTCCCAGCGCGTTCAAGATCACAATGCTGTACGCGCCATCAAAGCGCTGAAAGACCGACCGCATCACCTCCACCAGCTTCGGACGACGGTCGCCTGACAACTCGCGACTCAGCTCGTGCATGATGATCTCGGTGTCCGTTTCCCGCGCCAGATGGTGATCGTCATCGCTGAGCAGCTTGTCGCGAAGATGCTGGTAGTTCGAAAGCTGTCCGTTAAACGCGAAACTGAACCATTTGTGCTTCTGCAGATGATGGCGCTCAAACGGCTGCGCATAACTGCGATCTTCGTCGCCGCAGGTCGCGTAGCGGACGTGACCGATCGCCGCGCGGCCCGAATATTCGCGCATCAGCGATTCGGACTTACCTTTGTGCGACAGCCGGAAAACCTCGCTGACCGTGCCGATTTCCTTGAACGTATCGATCAACTGATCGCGGCCAGGCGCGAACGACGTCATTCCCGCCGCAAGTTGCCCCCGGTTCTGAATGTCCTGGAGCATGCGAGGCATCAAACGGGAAATCTGTTCCGGCCCCTGTTCGGGACACAACGGGCTTACCGCCCCGCCCGGAAGATGATAAATCGCCGCAATACCGCATTCGTGGTGTAGATCACTCATCGGCTTCCGTTCTCTTCACGATACGGTCCTGAAACGGGATCCGCATACTGGAAGCGCGATCCACCTGCCGCCGTTCGAATCTTAAGCCGGTACGGCCGGTTTCACAAGCAGTCGGTCGGTCCTACACCGGCCGTTTCCAGACGTCCACCCACTACGCCTCGTTTTTCGATCCTTTTGCCGCTCCCGCCGCGGCCTGCGTCCGGGCACAGCCACCCTGGTCCGATGCGGAGATCCCGTTGCGCGGCGGCGGCAAAAGCGCCTGACGCAAAGCTCGCGCGGCACAGCCCGGCTGAACGGCACCAATCACCGCCTGACCGACCGCAATCCGAGAAAAACCGGTTTCCAGTACCTGCGAGAGATTTTCGAGTGTGATTCCGCCGATCGCAAACGCCGGGATCCCCGGGACAGCCGATTGGACCGCGCCGAGATATTCCAGACCGGGGAAATGCTCGAACTCCTTCGTCTGCGATGGAAACACCGGCCCGCAACCGACGTAGTCCGCGCCGTCGCGCAGCGCTCGTTCCAGTTCCGGCAAGCTGTGCGTGGAAACGCCAACAATGGCCCCCTCCGGCAGCAGCGAGCGCGCGTCGGCGATCGAAAGATCCCCCTGTCCAAGCTGAACACCGTCGGCGTCGGCCAATCGCGCCAGATCGGGGCGGTCATTGACGATCAGCAGCGTCGACGTCGAACGCGTCAGGCGGCGGGCCTGTCGAACCCGCTCCAGCAATGCACGGTCGGGCAACGATTTGTCGCGAAGTTGCAAAAGATCAACCTCCGCCGCAACCAGTTCCGTAACCAGCCGCTCAAAGTCGGTCGACGATCGTGCACCGTCGACGAGAACACAGAGCCGGCAATCGGCGAGCCGCGGTTTACGATGCAACCGCCGCGCGACCTGCTGGTTCAGCGCATAGACCCGGTATCGCATCGCCTCGAACTGCTCGCCCCATCCTTCCCGCTGTAGTTTGCTGTATTCCTCCAGACAGCGCAATGCCTGTTCGACCCTCTTGCCGCTGGCCTTGGCGACGCTGGCGAGCGAATCGCGATGATACTCGCCCGGCGCATCGATCTGCGTTCCCACATCGTGCGGCAGATCGCGTCCCGCCAGCAGGTGGTCGAGGCTGGGAGCAAGCAGCGCGCAGATTTCATGGCGGATCGCCTTCGCTTCCGCGGCGATCGCGCGGTCCTCGAGCACAAAGCGAGCGAAATCCTCGATCACCCGCATACCCTCGACCGCGCGGTTGGCATTCGCGTCCAGGATTCGGAAGACCGTTCGTTGCTCGTTCGGGTCGAATGGCGACATCGACCTATTCTCGACCGCCGCGGGGTTAGCTTTCAAGGGCCATTCAGATCCGTGCCTGCGGATACGGACGCGTCACAGGGTTGCCGCCGGAATTCGGCTCGAAAAACGGCAATCCCCGACAGACGCGACCGGCGTTCAAAATGCGTTCGGTAATCGAGATCGTGCTCCGCGTCCCGCACCGGTACATCGAAGGGGCCCCGCAGTCCCGTTCCTTCGCGAATCAGGTCCAGGGTGGAATGAAAATACTCTTCGACATCGGTCCAGAAATGGAGCCGGCCGCCGGGAACCAGACTGCGTTCGATCGCCTGCAACATTTCGGCATGCAACACGCGCCGCTTACGATGCCGTTTCTTCCACCACGGATCGGGAAAGTACACATGGACGGCCGCCAGCGAGCAGGCCGGGACGAATTCCCGAAAAAAATGCACCGCATCCCCCGAGATCACTCGGCCGTTTTCCAACCCGGCTCGTGCCAAACGAGCGGCCGCAAAACGCGCATATTTCGCGCCGATCTCGATCCCCAGGAAGTTACGATCGGGCTGCCCACCCGCCGCTGTTGCCAGGAAGAGCCCCTTGCCGCTGCCAATCTCGACCTCCAGCGGCTGCTGCACATGGAAAAGCCAGCCGGGCTGCCACGGTCCGACGATCGCATTCAGCTCGATCAGATGACGGCTGAGATCAAGCAATGGACTGATTTTCGGAAGCGCGCGACGTCCCATCAGCTTTCCGCACTAACCTGGCGACTCGGGCCGGGCCATCGCCTGAACGGGAATCGGAACCCCCTTCAGGATTCCTTCGACCACAATACGATCGCGAACCACCCCCTGGAATCGGCAGATAATGATCCGCCCCATCCGCACTTTGGTTTCCTCACACATCAGGAACAGTCGGTCGCCGGGGACCACCGTATCGCGGAAACGGACTTCCTCCAGACCACCGAAACCGACCACGACGTCTCCCAGCAGCCCGTACTTGTGTGCGAAATAGCTGCAAAGCTGAGCGGCCGCTTCCAGCATCACGACGCCGGGCATGATCGCCTTTTCGGGGAAATGGCCGCGGACCCAGAATTCGTTTTCCGTAATGTCCTTGTACCCGGCGCAGACCCGTCGCTGCGGATCTTCGTGCACGATCGCCGTCAACTGCTCCATCTCGAAACGCTGCGGGTTGTGCCGCCGAATCTCGTCCAGATCGGCGATGACGCGGAGCGGTTCCAGTTCGGACAGTTCGACGATCAGCTCTTTGCCATTCACGGCTTCCACCTTCTCAAGCCTCGAGCAAACACCTCCCGATGGCATGCCCTATTCGGCAAGCCCGCGACAGACTGCAGCCGGCAAATTGGCGGACTAGGTCTTGACCTTCCAGCGTTTGGCCCGGCGCGCTTTGGAGTTGGCCGGGCGCTTGCCGTGGTTGGCTTTCTTGTGGGAACGGTGCGGTTTTGCCATCTCGCAAACTCCTAAACGGGTCGTATTGCTGTGGATTGACGGGTGCTCGACGGTTCGGCGGTACGCCCCTCCGAGTCGGCCCCGGGGAGGGCGGATTCGCCTAAATTACCAGTAAATCCATTTGCTGAAAAGCCGCAGTTGGTCAACAAGGCCGATCCCGAACGACGCAGAAGTACCAGGATGGATGGGAGCAACAACAGGGATCCCCCGACACAAAAGAAAATCCCCAAGGTCAAGACCTGCCCCAGGCTGCGGAGTCCGCGATGGTCGGCGGCGACCATACTGCAAAAACCGGTCATCGTCGTCGTTGAACAGATTACGATCGACACGACGACCGAATTCGAAATTCGAAAGATCCCCGTTTGCGAGCGGAAATCGTGCATGACATGAACTCCACTGTCGATGCCAATTCCCAGGATCAGTGGCAGCACGATCATGTTTGCAGCGTTAAATGGAATTCCCGAATATCCCATCACTCCCAGCAACAACCATCCGGCCAGCGCCAGGGGCACCATCGCCAGCAGCGATTGAGCAAGACTGCGGAAATCGAGCACCAGCACGATCACGAGCGCCAAGGCCGCGTAGATCCCGGCGTGCAGGTAGCTCTGCTGCATATGCCGCGATGCATAGTAGGTCTGCACCGGGTGCCCGGTTACGGATTTGGTCACCGACTCCAAGTCGCGCACGAACGCTTCGAGCTGCTGAAAATCCCAAGAATCACCCCGCGCGAATACCCGCACCAGCATCCGGCCGGACTGGCCGACAAGTCGCCGGCGGAGCTCGGGCGGCAAATCCTCCATGGTGGGCGGAGCCGGGTCGCTGATGCGTGCCAGTTCACCGAGCCGCGACCAGAGATCGCTCAGAAACCGGGTACGGAACTCTGTCGCCCGCCGTCGCAAAATCTCCCGCTGCACGCCTCGCGATAAATCCGAGACCACCGGCAGTTTCCCAGGCCCACCGGCGGCAGCCGTTTCGGGGCCCAAGTCGTGGCCCGGCCCATTTCGTTGCGCAACGCGCAAGGTCGATTCGGCCCGTTCCAATAATGCTGACGGGGACAAAAGATGGTTCGGGGGACTTGGCGGCAACTGGGTCAGCCAATCCTGCACGCGGCCGATCACCGTCCTCTTGGATGGTTCGTTCGCCGGCAATAGACTCCGCAACGACTCGGTGCGCAACACCGTCGGCAGCCTGGCGAATGCCTGCTCCAACCGTTCCACTTCCGCCGCGTCCTCCGCCATCGCCACCGCGAACCAGACGTGGTCGGCGTCCCGCGCGATCAGTTTTTCCTGCAGCCGCGAACTGACTCCGCGCTCGGGTTGCAAATGTAACAGATTATGGTCATAGCGTACGCGAACGACCCCTGGGGCAGCGAGCAAGGCGAGAGCAGCCAGTCCGGCCAGGGTGAAGCCTGGACGCCTTAACAATGGCTGCAGCCACGTCTGCATAGGCAACGTCGCGGCACCGGTTCCTCGAACATCCCGCACGTCGGTATTTCGCCGCGCGCGGCGAAATACGGGCGAGCGATTCCGGCAATCGAACCACCAGACGATCGCGGGGAAAACGGTCAGCGCCGAAGCCAGACATAACAGGATGCCGGTCCCCGCGATCCATCCCAGCTCCGCCACCCCTGTGAATTCGGTTAACCCCGCCATATAGAACGCCGCAGAAGTTGTCAAAGCACCGGTGATCACACCCGGGCCTACCGAACGGGCCGTTTCCTGTAAAGCCGCTTCCGCCGCAAGGCCCTGCTGCAGGAGCTGCTCGTACCGCGCGAGGTAATGAATCCCGAAGTCGATCCCTAACCCAATCAGGATAGCGGCAAACGAAATACTGAGAATATTAAGATGCCCGATGGCGATCGTCACGAAGCCGAACGACCAGGCCATTCCGACGAACAAGACCACCAGTGTAATGATCGTCGAACGCCAACCGCCGAAACCGGCCAGTAACAGCACCGCCACCCCGACGAAACTTACAACCGTCGCCACGGTCATATCGAACTGACTCGACTCCATCTCGTCATGCTCCATGATGGGCATTCCCGTCGCACCGATCGTCAGATCGGGATGCGCCGCTGCGACCTCGCTGACGACTTTCTGCAGCCGTTGGATCGCTGGTGCGCTGCGGATCAACGATTCGTTACTCGGCGGCAGTGCCAACCGCAGCGTCACAAATCCAAGCGATCCATCCGCGCTGCGAAACGGCCGTGGCCTTAATCCGCGCTGTAGTTCCCCAAAACGGTCCCAGCCGTCCAGCGGCCAACGGTACGGTTCGCCCAACATCATTTCCGCAAAGGCCGACGACATCGCCTGAGAGAGCGGCGATTCCGTTCCGTCATGAACAAAACCCCCACCGTCGATCGCTCCCCCATTCGGCCGTTCCTGGGGACGATCCGCCCGGCCCGGCGGCGATGCGCCGGGTTCCGAAAGGGCGGTTTCGGAATCGTGCAGAAATCGATCAAGTTCGGCCAGGTACCGCTCGAGCTTCCCCAACTCTTCGGAACTCGCAAAATGGAGCACCTTGGACTGCAACCCGCTGGCATCCACCGCCCAGGCCACCGCTTCGAACGGCTCGTCGGGCCGGGTCAACGCCTCCGCAAGCGCCCGCTGTCCCGCCTCGATTCGCTCCGAGTCCGCGCCTTCGACGACGACCACCACGTCGTCCTGCTCCCCAAATTCGGCGAGGTACGAAATCCAACGTTGATTGTATCTGCTTTGGGGATTAAGCAGGTCCAGCCGGTTCGTTCGGAACTCGAGCCCACGCCAGGTGAGGAGCCCCGCGACGAGCGCACTGAGGGCGGCAGCGATCAAGACCTGTTTCGGGAATTTCAGCACCACCCGCGTGATCGCGCAGATCGGCCATTCAAAAATCGACTTCGCCCCATCCCTGGGCGCATTGCTTTCCGCTGACATCATCGGGCCATCCTTGGTCTGCCGCGTGGTTCCGAGCCCAAGAGTCTAAGGGACCAGCCTGCCCGGCGGCAAGAGCGATCCACGCGATCGTTCGCCGGCGGACCGCCAGTGCAACGGGGCAAAAAAGTTCCCCATCGTGAGTCGTAACGCAGTTCGCACTGGCAGTCCGCCGGCCAAGATCATTCTCGAAGTGCCCCACTTCACGGCGGACTGCCACTGGCACGCGATTGGGGCATCCAAAAGTTTCTTCCAACAGACCACCGGGTGTTAAATCGAGTAATCGTAGGCTTCCAGAAAGTCCTTCCAGCGTTCCCGCAGTTTCGCCAGGTCGTGATCGGCCAATCGATGCTGGTTGGGCTGGTAGTTCCGCCGCGACTCGAGGTTTTGCCGCCAATCCGGTTCGAGCAACTCCGTTTCGCCCAGTCCGAACCGTGCATAGATCTCACGAAGATGATCCATCGGCGCACGTACGAACTGTTCGTAGCGTACCTCGAACCAGCGGTCCGCCACGACCATTCCTCGCGTTGCCCGCACCCGTTCGTGCAAGCGCGAAAACGTGTCGATCACCTGTTCCGGAATCTTGCTCTCATCCGCCCGCTGGTAGCCGTGCACAGAGTACATCGATCGCCACAAGCGAACCGTCGAGGAATAGACCTCTCGCGGATCGCGGACCAGGTAGACAAAACGGGCATCAGGAAACAAAGAAACAAGCGTAGGAATCCGAAACGTATGTGTCGGCGACTTGAGCAGCAATCGGCCCGGGCGGAAACTCACCAGCCGCGACAGGAATCCTGTCCAGGCTCGTCGCCACGCCTGCTGTGCGGAATCGGGAAGGCCATCGAGTTCATAGTAGGCGTCGTTCGCCGGGCCGTGATTCGGAAATGCCATCGTCAGATAAGGACTAGGCACTCCCAGATTGCAGAGGGCGAATTCGTCTTCCTGGGGCAGATCCCAGCCAAGTCGCATCGCGTCGGGCGGGCGTTGCGCGGGCAGGGCAAATCCCAAGCATGGTGCCACGGCCTTCTCGGTCCAGGGGAAATGGTGCGGAAGAAAACATTCGTAGCAATTCGGAAACCGCAGCTGGGGATCGACCGCCAGGAGCTCGTGCATCAGCGTCGTACCGGTCCGCCAATGCCCGACGACAAAAACGGGGGCACCTGCCTGCTGGGGATCGACCGATTTCCGGGGGGACACACATTGGCAGGTTTCCGCCACCAGCGAGTTGCCGCCGGCGAACAGAAGGTCGATCGTGGCGTCCAGCCAGCAGGCCGGTCGGATCCGGAATCGATTCCGCCAGAACATCCTGCCGATGGCAGGAAGGGTCATACCCATCCAGATGGCCGCCTCGTTCCAGGCGGGGCGACGAAACTCGTCAGGCATGCGAACCCATCTTGTATCGGGGAATTCGATCCGTCATCTTAATTCCGTCATTGAACCCGCCAACCCCCGCGCCGGCAACCCCAAGATTGGCCGCCATGCACAACCCGCTTCCTCGAAGCGCCGCCGCTGCTCGTTCCAATGGACAGCATTCCGACCCGCTCGAGCAACTGATGCAGCATCTGCTCAAGGACAAGGTCACTCGTCTCGGCGTCACATTTCTCGATCGCTATCTCGATATCCACTTGAAGGACATCGACATCGATTACATGGATGACCAGCGGCGGATGCGGATCGGCAGCCAGGAAATGGTGAATTTCGGTTCGGACAGTTTCTTGGGGCTCGACCGGGATCGGCGACTGCACCAGGCGATTACCGACTGTCTTTCGGAATGGGGAACGCATAACGGCGCATCCCGCGCGTTTTCCAACTGTGCGCTAGGCGGTCAGGCGGAACAGCGGCTCGCGCGTTGGCTGGGCGTCGAGGACACGCTGATCTTCACCAGCGTCACGTTGGCCAATACCGGCCTGATCCCCGCCCTGGTCAGTAAGCGGGATCTGTTGGTGGTCGATCGTCATTCGCACAACAGCATCCAGGAAGCGGCGAAAATCGCCGCGAGCAACGGTGTCACGGTGCGCGAGCTCTATCCCTGCCTGCCCGAAACGCTGGAAAGTTTGCTCCAGTCGGAGCACTACGACGCCTGCCTGGTCGCGGTCGACGGCGTCTACAGCATGAGCGGCCAGATTCCGCCTCTGGCCGAACTGGACCGGGTGGCGCGAGCCCACCGCGGACTCCTTTATGTTGACGATGCCCACGGGATCGGCGTCATCGGCGATCGTGGCCGAGGGGCCGCGCATCGCGCGCTGGGCACCCTGCAAAATGTGCTGATGGTCGGCTCGCTCTCAAAAGCATTTTCCTGCCTGGGCGGGTTCGTTACCTGCAAGCGGGGAGAACTGAAACGCATCCTGAAAATCAAATCGAACACGTTCATCTTCGGCGGGCCGGTTCCTCCGCCTTATCTGGCCGCGATCATTGCCGCCTGCGATATCCTTGAATCCGCGGACTATGACCGATTGATCGCCCAGTTGCGGATGCTGATCGAGCGGCTCGTCGATGGCATCCGCAACCTGGGAATGCAGGTACTCGGAGGCGAATCGCCGATCGTCTCCGTGACCATCGGCGACATCGAAAAGACGTTTCGAGCCGGAAAATGGTTGTTCGATCATGGCTATTACGTGCAGTCCGCGACGTATCCGGCCGTGCCGATCAACGGCGGGCTGTTACGGATCCAGGTCAACGCCAACCATACCGCCGAACAGATCGACGGCCTGATCCAGGCCATCGGGAAGATGAAACAGTGCCTGGTATGATCCTTACGGAGACGGTTTAGCGCAGGGGAACGACCGCCACCGACTTTGCGGCGGGACTCGCCTGTTCGAAGTGCCGAAATGTCACAATGGCCTGGACTTTGTTGTTGGTCGCGGGGATGCTGGAAGCGGTCTGGGTAGTCGGCCTGAAGAAGTCGCACGAATCGGAGCTTGTCTGGCAGAAACTGATTTTCTTTGGCGTGAGCATCCTCAGTTTCCTGTTGATGGACCGAGCACTGAAGACGCTGCCCGCCGGTACAAGCTATGCCGTCTGGACCGGGATCGGAGCGATTACAACGACGATCGTCGGCGTGCTCTGGCTGGGCGAATCGTCATCCCCATTACGCCTGCTCTGCATCCTGCTGGTGGTTGCCGGCGTCGTGGGATTGAAATGGACGTCGAACCGGCCGTCCACTGCGCCGGCGTCCGTGACATCTCCCGCCGCAGCTGTTCCAGGCCACGACGGCGACACACACAATTAGTCGGTCTTAGTCGCGAAGCGGCGGTCCTATGAAAGCTCAGGGTGCAGCCGGTACTCCGGCGAATTGGCGCTTTCCAATTAGTCGCCGTGTTCTTCGATCCCTGTGGATGGCCGTTCGCGACTCGTTTGTGTTTCCTCCAATTCAGGTTGTCGGCCCAGAATCGTGTCCAGCAGCCGGTACGGCAGCAGTCCCGCGAGGCGCAGCAGCCAGTACATCGAGCGCGGGAAAACCAGCATGGGCCGGCCCGCTTCGATGGCCGCCGCGATTTTTTTTGCGGCGATCGGAGCCGAGACCAGCGACCGCAATTCGGCCCGTTCTCGATCGGTGATCATCGGTGTGTCGACATAGCCGGGGCAGACGGTCGTGACGCGGATTCCGGACTTGCGAAGATCGATGCGTAACCCGTCGAGCAGACGCAACACCGCCATCTTGCTTGCCGAATAGGCTGCCGCCCCGGGATAACCGGAAAATGCGAGCAAGCTGGAGATCGCCACGATGTTGCCTCGATCCCGCTCGACCATCCCGGGTAGAACACAACCGATGGCATTTACGACTCCCGCCAGGTTCACTGCGAAGACGTCTTCGGCAGCGGCCGTCGCCCAGCAAGTCGCGTTGGTGCGCCGATAAATTCCCGCATTGGCGATCATGACCTCGCAAGGGCCCAGTGCCAGCTCAAGCGCGGCGACGGCCCTCTCGAGTTCCTCGCGCGATCGGACATCGGCGGCATGCCATGCGCAGCGGCCGCCCTGGCGTGACAATTCTTCACAATGGGCTTGCAGCAATTCGACGCGACGCGCGATCAGTCCTACCCGGGCGCCCGCGGCATGGCAGTGCCGGGCCAGTGCCAGGCCCAGTCCACTGGACGCCCCCGTGATCAATACGACCTTCTCGCGCCAAAATGCCCGTCGATTCTCCATTCACGCCTGCCCCCGGACAACCGACGACGACGACCCCGCAACGCCGCAACAGGCTCGCCATCGATCAAGCAACTCCTTTGCATGGCCCTCGTCGATGGCCGTCGCACAAAGGGTCACGCAGCGTTGCAAATCGCTGTCGATGCTCGTCGTCCAGACGGCGGCGGCGGCATTCATCAGTACCATTTCCCGCGCCGGCCCCTTTTCGCCCGCCAGAACCCGCCGCACCCGCTCGGCGCTCTCCGCCGGTCCCGAAACTCGCAGTTCGTCCAGTTCTGCCCCGTTGGCTTGACGGAAACCAAAATCGGATGGGTTCCAGGTCCAGGCGCTCTTGCCCCGGCTGCCGACGGCGATGACCTCGGTGCCTCCCGCGATCGTTATTTCGCCGCATCCTCCTTCGCCCGAGACAATCAGACTCTGTGTCGTTCCAAGCCGCTCGAGTGCGTCAGCCAGCTTGTGGCGGAGTTCCGGCCGCCCGACACCCAGCACCTGAAAGCCCGCCGACGCGGGATTACACAGCGGACCCAGCAGATTGAAGATCGTCCCCACCCCCAGTTCCCTGCGGACGACGGCGACATTTTTCATCGCGGGGTGGAAACTGGGCGCGAAACAAAATCCGATCCCGACCTCATCCAGGCATCGCTCGACGGCATCCAGCGGCGCCTGCACATCGATCCCTAGCTCGCGCAACAGATCGGCGCTTCCCGACTTGCTGGTGATACTGCGATTACCATGCTTGGCGACGCCGAATCGCTGTGGCGGCGGCAGTGCCCGCCCTACGGCCGCCGCGACGATCGCCGCGGTCGTGCTGACATTGAAGATCTCCGCGCTGACGCCTCCGGTGCCACAGGTATCGACGAGCCTCTCCCAACGGCTGCGCAACGGCACCATATGACGGCGCATCGCCTGCGCCGCTCCCGCAATCTCGTCGACCGACTCTCCCTTGGCGCGCAAGGCCAGGAGGAACTCGGCCATTTCGGCGGGTGACGCCTGCCCCGTGATCAACCAATCGATCGCCGCCCGCATCGCCTCGATCGACAGGTCTTCGCCCGCGCTCACGCGACCCAAATGTTTCTGAAATTCCGACATCGTTGCATGCCCCGTCAAAAACCCGGGAACGACGCGCCCGTCATGAGCATCGCGGTTCCCGACGCGACAAAATGGCGACCGCAGATCCGTCGCCGTTTCCGTGAGGATTCTATTGTTGCCTCGACGCCCCCAACCTACAATGCGCCGTATGACACGGAAGGTAATCATTGACTGTGATCCGGGCATCGACGACGCGGTCGCCCTCTGCCTGGCATTGTTCGATCCGCAACTGGAAGTGGTCGCGATCACGGCAACCGAAGGCAATGTCTCGGCGGACCAGTCGACGCGCAACGTGCAGGCGCTTGTCGAGCAGTTCGACCCGCCGCGGTACCCGAGGATCGGCACCGCGAGCCCGCTCGAGTCGGCGCCTGCACTCAACACCCGTCAATTCCACGGCGACGACGGCCTGGGCAATGCAGGTCTGCAATGCTCGCGACTCCACCACCAGCATCCCTCGGACAAGCTGATCTGCGACGAGGTCCGCGCGGCGCCGGAGCAGGTCACGATTCTCTGTTTCGGACCGCTCACCAACCTGGCGCGCGCGTTTCGCCGCGACCCCGCCATCGTCGCGCTTGTGGGCCGTGTCGTGATCATGGGCGGCAGCGTTCAGGCGGGTGGGAATATCACCGCAGCCGCCGAGTTCAACATGTACTTTGATCCGCTCAGCGCGCGACAGGTAATCCGTTCGGGGGTAACCAAGACCCTGCTGCCACTCGACCTGATCCAGCAGATGGGGGTGAATCTCAGTTTCCTCGAGGAACTACCGTCCGAACATTCGCGTGCGGGCCGGGTGCTGCGACGTATCTTGCCGTTCATGTTCCGCGCCTACCATCAACAGCTCGGCCAGGAGAGCATCGTGCTGCACGATGTGCTGGCTTATCTGGCCGTGGTGCATCCCGAACTTTTCCAAAATGTCGAGATGTGCGTCGACATCGAGACCCGAGGTGAACTGACAACCGGCGCCACCGTTTTCGATCGCCGTCCCCGCGCGCCCAATCGGCCGAATTCCGAAGTCGGCATCGAAATCGATGCCGCGGCAGCCCTGGATTGCCTGATCCGCGGCCTGCAACGCGCCGGCCAATGCACCTCCTGAACGGCTCGCGTCGAAACGATGCCCGTTCTTTGGTCACGAATCGGCCCGACCGGTCGACGTCGCACCCCGCCGCCAGATCCCCCATTGCCCCGCGTTCTCATCGACGCCGACTTCCAGGCCGTAACCGGCCGCCGTCGGAATGGTCAGTACTTTCTCCAGCCGTTCCCCCAGATAGCGGGCAAGCAGTTCGGCGGTCGTATTCTCCAGCGGCAACAGGCGACAATCTCCAGCGGGAAACAGCCAGCGCCGGTCCTGGAATCGCGCTTCGACCTCGTTCTCCGTCGCCGACACACGAATCGACTTGTGCAACGTGGGCAGCAGCATGCGGTGATCCAGTTCGTCGACAAGACTTTTGAGCGTATCGCGCAAAGCGATGAAATCGACGACGTAATAATTCTCGTCCAGCGGACCACTGACCTCCGCGTAGACTCGGTAATTGTGGCCATGCAGCCGCTCGCAGATGTCGCCGGCGAAAGTGATGAAATGGGCCGCGCTGAAGATCAGATAGTCTTTCTCTAATCGAACTCGAAATTCACTCGCCATTCCCCGTTCCCCGTTCTTCCCCGCTAACGGTATGGCGGAGCCAGATACCGCTCGCGCAGCACGACAAAAATCCCGGCGGTCAACAGGTCGGCCGTCGTACCAGGATTGCGCCGATTGCCATCGGCGCGCAACCAGAAATCGAAATCGGCCAGCCCACGCTCGAACGGTTCACTGAAAGGCTCACCGCAGGCCAGGACTTGTTTTGCAAACTCCGTGGCCTGCCTCGCCGTCTCCAGACCGCATTTCCTGGCGATCAGACTGTCGGGGTTCTGACTCAACCACTTTAACTGAGTATGAACCACAGCAAGCGACAGAGGGAGCCCCGAACGGCAATCTTCCAGCAGCGACGGCACAATTTTGCGGAAGATATCGCGGAACCCGGTTGCGTACTGATTCGCCACGAGATCTCGGCTTGCGGCCAGACGCATCGCCTCCAGCAGACTTGGCGGCGGCGGCCCGTTCAGATCCATCTGTTCGACCGTCCCCATGCCACCCGGTTTCGCCAATCGAATCGCCTCGTAAACGCGCTGGGCATCGGATTCCCCGAGGTCCGCCAGCACCCCGGCGATTCCCGACTCCAGGTCGCACTCGCGTGGCACCGCGGCGAGTGGGCTGAGCAACAGAATGATCCCCAGATTAGTGTTGGTGCCGACGATCGCGATCGTGGACCGAACTGCCTCGCGCACCGTCCAACCCACTCCCTGCACGACAGCCCGATCGAGAATCGGTCCGATGACGGTGGCGCTGGCGAGAAAATCGGCGAATTTCAAATCTTCAAAATCGGCTCCGCGGTGCACATTGCCCGGTTTGGGCGCAGCGACCTCGAGCAGGCACGCCAGCGTGGCACATTCTCCAATCGCGAGATTCATCGACCCGTCTCCCGCGACGAACTTCTCAACACGGCATACAAGATGATTCCGGCCGCCGCAGCCACGTTCAGTGAATCCACACCTGGCTGCATCGGAATCGTCAGACTTTGATCACACAAAGCGGCGATCTCGGCCGGCAGTCCGCTACCTTCACTGCCGAAGAGCAGCGCTTGAGCGCCCCGAAATCGATACTCGTCGAGCGAAGTAGCGCCGCGGTCCAGAACGGTACCGACCAGTGCAACGCCATAACTGGCTTGCAGTTCGCGCAATTCCTCCTCGATCCGCGAGGTCACGCGGATGGGCAACGACAATACGGTTCCCATCGACGTTCGCAACACGCGCCGCGAGAACGGATCGGCACAACGATTGTTCAAAAGCACGCCGCTGGCACCCAAGGCGCGCCCGTTGCGAATCAGCGCCCCAACGTTTTCCGGATCATGCACGTCGATGGCCACCACCAGCACCCCCGGCTGCGCGGTCCGCGAAGGGGGCACAATATCGGCCAGGGCAGGGCAGGGCAGTCTTCTTCCGCAGGCGATCACACCGCGATGGAACTTGAAGCCAATGACGTCCGAGAGTTCTCCTGTCGGAACTACATAAACCGGCGCCGCCAGTTCGGCCAGACGCAATCCTTCCAGAAACCGCTCTTCGGCCAGCACCGACTCGATCGGAAAACGGCTGGCGAGCAATCGCTCGACGAGCGTCGCGCCCTCGGCAATGAACCGCCCCGAAACGAGCGTCGGATTCGCATTCCGCAGGTCGCGATACGGGGCAAGCCGCGGATCGGCCATGGAAGCAACGAATTCCAGAGGCATGGTTACGATCCCATTCCGACAAACCTCCACGGCGTGACGCCTGGTGTTGCCGCGCAAACTCGGTGCTGTTAACTGAGAATCTCTCGCACCACGTTTCCGTGGATGTCGGTCAAGCGAAAATCTCGTCCTTGGAACTTGTACGTCAACCGCGTGTGGTCGATGCCCAGCAGGTGCAGTACCGTGGCGTTGAGATCGTGAATATGGACCGGATTGGCGGTGATGTTGTAGCTGAAATCGTCCGTCTCGCCGTGTACGACTCCCGACTTCATTCCACCGCCGGCAAACCACATGCTGAAATTCCGCGGATGGTGGTCGCGACCATAGTTGTCCTTGGTCAATGTTCCCTGACTGTAGACCGTACGCCCAAACTCGCCGCCCCAGATCACCAGCGTATCGTCGAGCATGCCTCGCTGTTTCAGATCGCGAATCAGTCCGGCCGCGGGCTGATCCATCGCCTTGCACAGTTGCGGAATCTGCTTCGTCAGGTTTCCATGGTGGTCCCAACCGCGGAGGAAGACCTGGGTGAAGCGGACTCCCCGCTCGGCCAGCCGCCGTGCGAGCAGGCAGTTGTAGGCGAATGTGCCTCGATCCTTTACCTCCGGCCCGTACAGATCGAGCACATGTTGCGGTTCCTGGCTGATGTCAACCAGATCCGGCACGGAGGTCTGCATTCGAAACGCCATTTCGTACTGTGCGATGCGCGCGTTGATCTCCGGATCGCCGGTCACGTCATGCCGCTTGCGATTCAGTTCGGACAAGCCGTCGAGCATTTCCCGCCGCGAATTCGGGTCGACTCCAGGCGGATTGGACAGGTAGAGCACCGGA
Organism: Planctomycetota bacterium; assembly: GCA_016872775.1. GTDB lineage: Bacteria > Planctomycetota > Planctomycetia > Pirellulales > Pirellulaceae > VGZA01. The sequence continues at coordinate 95,724 of VGZA01000002.1, forward strand.
TCGCCGGTCGAACGCAGCGCGACGCCCTGGTGTCGGGTGGGCAGAAACCCCGAGCCCCACAGGCGCGAGAACAAAGCCTGGGTCTGCGCACCGGCGGCCAACCGGGAATGTAGGACCACATACGCCGGCAGATCATGGTTGGGACTTCCAATTCCATAGGACAGCCAGGCTCCCAGACTGGGCCGACCGGGAATCTGGCTGCCCGTCTGGATGTAGGTGATCGCCGGATCGTGGTTGATCGCCTCCGTGTACATCGACTTGACAATGGTCAGCTCGTCGACCACGGAGGCGGTATGCGGCAACAATTCGCTGACCCATGCGCCGTGGCCGCCGTGCTGCGCGAACTTGAAGATCGACGGCGCAATCGGGAACCGCGTCTGGCCCGAGGTCATGGTGGTCAATCGCTGACCATTCCGCACCGACTCCGGCAGATCCTTGTCGTACCATTCCTCCATCTTGGGTTTATAGTCCAGCATGTCCATCTGGGAGGGCGCATCGGCCATGAACAGCCAGATCACGCGTTTGGCGCGCGGCGCGTGGTGCAGTTCCGACAAATTCCCGAGTCCTCCTGGTTCACCTTTCGCCGCGGATTGCGCTTCGCTCCCGAGCAGCGACGCCAGCGCGGCGGTACCGATGCCGGTCGCCATGCGACCGAAGAAATAGCGGCGCGTCTCTCTCGCGATCTGGGAGGCAAGTGGGGAAGCCGGCAAATCGTACATCGTCGCTTACTCCTTGGTCACGGATTCATCGAGATTGAGGATGAGGTTGGCCACCATCGTCATTGCGGCCAGTTCGTCGGCCGGGATTGTTTCATTGCGCGGCGCGCTGCCCACCGCCAGCAGGCTGGCCGCGGCTGCGGGATCGGCGGAGAATTTCGCCCGTTGGCCGCCGTGCATGCGTATCAGCACCGACTCCTCGTCCGCGAGCGGCAAGCGACTTGTCGTCCGTCGAAACATGGCGCGGATCGCCGCCACCGAGTCCGACGGTGACTCGGCGATCGCACGCTCCGCCAGCTTCCGCGCCGCCTCGACAAACTGAACGTCGTTCATCAAGACCAGCGCTTGCAACGGAGTGTTCGTGCGTGCCCGGCGAACGGTGCAGGTTTCGCGCGACGGAGCATCAAACGTGGACAACGACGGAGGGGGTGACGTTCGTTTCCAGAACGTGTACAGACTGCGCCGGTAGAGCCCTTCTCCGCTGTCGGCTTTATAGTTCTGCGTGGTGCTTCCCTGAAATGCGACCGCCTCCCAGATACCGTCGGGTTGGTAAGGGCGGACACTGCGGCCGCCCTGCTTTTCCACCAGCAAGCCGCTGGTGAACAGCGCCGCGTCGCGCAGCACTTCGCCGTCCAAGCGGAACCGTGGCCCGCGCGCCAGAAGTTCATTCGCCGGATCGCGCTGCAGCAGTTCGGGCCGTACGTGCGACGACTGGCGATAGGTCATCGACATCACCACCAGCTTTTGCAGCGCCTTGACATTCCAACCCGATTGCATGAATTCGGAGGCCAGCCAGTCGAGCAATTCCGGATGGGTCGGCGGATCGCCCTGCGCGCCAAAGTCCTCGGCCGTTTTCACCAGTCCGACGCCAAAATACTGCTGCCAGAAACGATTGACGACAACGCGCGACGTGAGCGGGTGGGCCGGATCGATCAGCCATTGGGCCAGCCCCAACCGGTTGTGCGGCGCCTCGGCCGGCAATCGCGGAAAGACCGCCGGAACGTCGGCGGTCACCGCTTCGCCCGGCTTGTCGTAGGCGCCGCGAGTGAGCACAAACGTCGGTCGCGGTTGCGCCATGTCGGCCATTACCATCGAGGCCGGAATCGAACCATCCAAATCCGCACGGCGCTTGTTCGCATCGGCCAACTGCTGGTGCGGCCCTTCAAACATCGCGCGCGAACCGGGGTAGATGAACTCAAGAAAATAGTCGCGGATTTTTTGCAGTTGTTCCGGGGTGCGCTGCCCCGCGTCCAACTTGATCGCAGCCTGCAGCTCCCCTGGCAATGACGACTTTGACTGGGCCTTTTCGTACAGTTCCCAGGCCCGCAGCGACTCGAATCCCATGCCAGCCTGGGGCGTGCGCGTCACAATTCCCGCCTTGTCCCAGTAACAGGTTCCATCGTGCTGGGTGAAGGCCCAGCCTTGGACGGTCGCCCCAGGTTGCAAACCGACCCGGGCAGCCTCGACCTCCAAACGCACCCATTCGCCCACATTCGGCAACGGCCCCGCCAGCACGCGACCCGGCGTTCCCGCCGCGCCCCACGGGATCAGATCGTCGCCCCACGCCACCCGATGTTCCCAGCTGCCGTCGTTCCACTGCAACATGATCTCCTTGGGGGGATTCGCAGGATCGAGATACACGTAGGCAAACAATTTGTCGCCCTCGCCAACTTTCAGTCCGGGGTCGGCGCCGGTGAAAAAATGCTGGCTTAAGCCGGCCGCCATGCGGCGCGTCGCTTTCTCCCCGCTGAACACCGGATGGTCGCCGCGCGTGACGAATTCCCAGGGCGAATTGCCCTCGAGCTTCGCTTTCGGAGGAGTCGCATCCTCGATCCAAACGTATTCGCTCGGCGCACCGGCATCCGTCCCGGCATCGGCAGCCGTGACGGGCTCTTCGTAAACGTAGCTCCGCAACTGATCGGCGATTCCCGACTTGATCTGCGCGATTTGCTCATCGATCGCTCGGAATTGCGCCTCAAATTCCGCCGACGTCAATTTCATTGTTGGCGGCGGCAGCAGTGCGTTGCCGTCCATCGCCGCGTCCGCAGCGGCGTTGAAAAAAGCATACAGCTGGTAGAACTCCTTCTGGGAGATCGGGTCGAATTTGTGGCTATGACAAACGGCACAACCCAACGTCAACCCCATCCAGACCGTGCCAAGCGCCTCCGTTCGATCAACCGCGTAACGAACCAGGACCTCTTCGTTGATCGAGCCACCTTCGCTGGTCGACACATTGCAGCGATTGAAGCCGCTGGCAATCTTCTGGTCCAACGTCGCGTTCGGGATCAGGTCGCCTGCCAACTGCTCCATCGTAAAACGATCAAACGGCAAGTTGTCATTGAAAGCACGGATGACCCAGTCACGATAGGGCCAAAGCGAACGTTCATTGTCGAGATGCAAACCGTGCGTGTCGCCATACCGGACCGCATCCAGCCAAAAACGTCCAAAATGTTCGCCATATCGCGGCGATTTCAAAAGGCGATCCACCACATTTTCGTACGCATCCGGCGAGGGATCATTCAGGAATGCGTCCACCTCGTCCGGGGTTGGCGGGAGCCCGGTGAGATCCAGCGTCAATCGACGTATCAACGTCACCGCGTCGGCAGGTGGGCTGTGTTGCAGACCCTCGCGAGCCAATCGGGCGGCGACGAAACGATCAATCGGATTGCCGGGCATCGCCGCTTCCGCAGCGGGCAGTTCCGGCCGCTCAATACGCAACAACGACCAATGATCCTTCCAATCGGCGCCTTGCGCGACCCACGATTCGAGTAGCCGGATTTCGGCATCCGACAGCGACTTGCCGCTGGCTAAAGGCGGCATCCGCCGCTCCTGATCGGCCGCCTTGATGCGGTCGATCAGCGAACTGGCCGCCAGATCGCCGGGCACTACCGCAATCGCACCGGATTCCAGTTTGGCCGTCGCTCCGTCGCGCAGGTCGAGCCGCAGTCCGGCCTGGCGTTCCGCCGCGTCGGGACCGTGGCACTTGTAGCACCGGTCGGACAATAACTGCCGGATCTGCTTGCGGTAATCGACCGACTCGCCCCAGACAGGATCGCAACGCAACACCGCCAGCGTTACAACCGCTGACATCGTCAGGACAAGGCGGATCGAGCGAAACACGGCTTCATGTCTATTCATCGGAGATTGGCCCTCCAGTCGAATCATCGTGCGGGTAATAATGCAGGCAGGTGGGCAGGCGGGAGGCCCAAGGTGGCCGCTAGACCCCCATTACAACATAGCGATCGGCGATTGTCCACGTCTTATCGGTTGCGGCAGGGGCGTCGATCCGGCAGAATCTGTTCGATGGGACGACGACAAGGGAAAACCAACGACATTTATTATGAACTGTATCGCGGCCATACGTTGCTGGTCGCGCTGGCGGGCAAACAGGCGTACGCCGACGAGGAATACCTGGCGTTAATGGCGGACGTCGCCCATCTGGTCCGACACAAGATCAACATCCTGCTGGTCTCGAGTGAGCAATTGAGTCAAATGGCCGGGTCGCTGCTCGACCGCTTCGGCACCGAAATCAACGAAATCGTGCTGGTCAACCACGACGGTGGCATTCGCGATTCGCGCGGCTGGATCGCGCCACTGCTGACGCAGGTCACCCTGGAACGAATTCTCAACGGCCAGCATCCGGATTTCCGAGTGAACGCCAAGGAGAAACGCTCGCAACTGCAACTGGTGATTTCCCTGCTGCCGCGGGTCGGCAAGGTGAGTCTTATCGGTCCCACCGGCCTGCGATCCGAGATCCTGCATTGGCGCGGCAGCGGCACCATGTGCGTCGATACGGCTCAACTTTCGCTTTCGCCCGTGCTCGAATCCGAGTTGCCGATATTTCGCGACGTCTACGAAGCCCACGTCGCCGAGAACAAGTTCCGCCGTCGATCCGAACGGGAGATTCAGCAGGTCGGCCGCTGCCATCAGATTCTACGCGCGAAAAACTCGCCCATCGCCGGATTCTCGCTGCTCGAAAGCACTCCCCCCTGGCTGGAATTTTGTGTCTGGTGGTCACAATTCAAACGCGACGGGTTCGGCAAGCGTGTGCTCGACGCTGCCAAGCAACAGGCGCAACAACGTGGGGCGCGACTATTCGCGTTGAGTACCGAGGCCGATGCGATCGAAAGCCTGGTTCGCAACGGATTTCATGACCGTGGCCGCGTTTCACAGCTCGACTGGTCACAAACCGACCTGCCTCCGGCAATCCGAAACTACGACACCAGCGCTCGCGATCCGCAATTGTTGACGCTGGAATAGGATCGCATCCGCTCGGGCCCATTCGGGGCGTCGCGAAGTGGCACACGATCCAATCGCATTACCGCTTGGCCTTAACGCAGCCACTCGGGGCGGACTTGAGGCCGACCGTATTCACGGCGATCACTCGATACGTAGGTCCATCATCCCGATCGGCGGTGGTATCGACGTAACGCATCGGAACCAGCGGCTGGGTCGGCGTGTCGCTGTACTGCAAGTTCTGAAACACCGGTCGGCCAAAGGGATTGCGACCTTCTTCCGGCAGTCGAGCCACGATCTGACCGTCTCGTTCGATCAGGAACGCGGCCAAACCGCTCTCCAAATCCGCAACCGCCTCCCAGGTCAGCTCTCGATCGACGATTCTCAGATTCGTTGGCCGTGCCGGAGGCGTGGTATCGATGACCGCCGTGTCCTTGACGTACTGCATCCAGGCTCGCGCCATGACCTGATTCGGCAACCAGGAAACCTCTTTCAATTCGCCGCTAAATTCTTTCGCAGGCACGGCGTCGGTTCCCGTCGGAGGCGCCACCCAGTTGTCCTCGTCAGGCATCGGACGAAGCGCTTCGCCGGTGGTGGTCGGCAATCGCGCGGTGAGGCACGCGTCGAGCCACACGATGGCGAAGTACCGCTGGTTTCCACACTCGTGACTCGACAACGGATCCACCGCAACTCCGACCAATCCGCGGCGCGAACGGACCGCATTGAAGAACCGCTCGTTGGCCGGCCAGACACCGGAAAACCGATCGTCTTTGACCGATACACCCTCCTTGGTCCCCAGGTTGCACATCATCGGAACTCCGAGCGCCGGGTCAGGGAGCGAATGCGCCTTGATGTTGGGACGCTTTTCATCGGGCTCCAGCAAGGGAACACCGGAGCGGAGCCAGGCGGCGGCGACGCGATCGGGATAGAGCATCACCATGCCGCCGGCCCAATGACCGCCTCCACTGTGTCCCCAGAGGGCCCACGGCACCGTTGACAATTCTGGATGGCCGGATCGCGCGCCGAGTTCAGTCAAGCCGCGCTGAAATGCCTCCGCGGAACCGTTGCGCGGATCACACCACATCTGGCAATCGGCATTCTCGGGTTGCTCGTAGGCCGGCGCCAACAGCGCACAGTCATGCCTGCGAGCCAGGGCCTGCCAATGCAAATCGTAGGCGCCGGTCAGCCCGGATTTGCAGGATCCCTCGCCACATCCGTGCTGATGCACAATCACACCCCGCAATGATTTTGTGCCTGGAGGGATCCATACAGTGTAATTCACCGGGAATATTAACTGGCCAGGTTGCGTCCCTCCTTCAAAGCGAACTCGATAGTACGGCGGGTCGGCAACCGGAAACAGGTCGTACGGCGGTTGCTGGCACCGCGCGGGACTCGCGGCCACCCCAACGATCATGAATACCAGGCAGGAAATGCCAACGAAAAAAACGTGACGACTCATCGAACCGCTCCGGATTTTCGCAATGCCCGAGTTAGCGATAGTGGTGACGACATCCTGACGAAGATTTTACGGCATCCTGCCGCGAAGGTTAGGCCGTTTCGGATGGTAGTCGATTCGCTCTAGTCAGACAACCGTTGCCCGTGCCGTTCGTGCTTGCGCCAATCGTAACGCTCGCGCCAGTACTCCACGAGTTCCTTCATCGATTCGCGATCGACGTCGTATTCCCATTCCGAGCCGGCGATCTGGTCGGGCCAGCGCGTACGGGCCAACCGCTGACGCAGATCGTCCAGCACTTCGTCGGCTACTTGAATGCGAAATTCGCGGACCGCCGCCGCCTCGGCCGGCTGTTCGGCGCCCCACAAAGCGGATAACACGACAATCGACATTGATATTCCCATCGCAATGGCACCTCCTGTTCGACGCGCGTAAACGGAAGGCTCAGAATAGTGCCCAGCCAATCGTCGTTGTAGTGCCGAGCTAGGCCGCCGGCGCCGTGATGGTTCTTCCCGTCAATTCGCCGGAGGGATTTGCTGCACAGCACGGCGACGCGGGGTGAGCCGACATCGGATTAGAATCTCGCGTTGGACTTGAATTCCCCCCTTTTGCACCTGATCCGCGACCTCACCGCTGAAGACCTGGCGTTGCTGCTGGGATTGGCCCACTCGTGTAGGATGTGCCGACGTATTTGTTGTTCGTACGCCAACCCGGAGCAATTCATGTCCCCATCGCCCGCATCCGCAGATCCCTTGGCGACGCCGGCCGGCGCCTCGGAACGAGTCGGCTCCATCGACGCGCTGCGCGGCTTCGATATGTTCTGGATCATGGGCGGCGACCTGCTGGCCAAAGCCGTGTTGGCCAAAGCCGAGTCGATAGAGGGAGCCCGGTCGTTTAGCGAAAATCTGGCGTTGCAGTTTGACCATGAGCCTTGGGAGGGGTTTCGGTTCTACGACTTGATCTACCCATTGTTTCTGTTTCTGGTCGGCTGCGTGATTCCGTATTCGTTGTCCAAAGTTTGCGATCAACCGGCGCAGGTCTACACCCGAATCATCCGCCGCTCGCTGCTGCTGGTCTTCCTGGGAATGGTGAATAACCGGCTGTTCCAGTTCCAATGGGACGAGATGCGGTGGACGGGAGTGTTACAGCGCATCGGAGTCTGCTACGGAGCGGCGGCGGTGATCTGGCTGCACACGCGGGCCAAGACTCAAGCCGTAATCTTCGCCGCCATCCTGCTTGGCTACTGGGCGATCCTGGCCTGGATTCCGGCGCCCGGCGGCGTCGCCGGTGACCTGAGTATCGAGCGGAACCTCGGCGGATACATCGATCGCAACTTTCTGCCGGGCCACATCATGCGGGAATACTATGGATTCGGTGACAACGAGGGAATCCTCTCAACATTACCCGCTGTCGCCACCGCGCTCCTGGGCGTACTCACCGGTACCTGGTTGCGCAGCGCCCACTCGCCGATCCGCAAATTCGGCGGCATGCTGCTGGCAGGCGCGATCTGCCTGCCGCTGGGATACGGCTGGGGTCAACTGTTTCCAATTATCAAGAACCTCTGGACAAGCTCCTATGTGCTGGTCGCGGGCGGCTGGAGCCTGCTGCTGCTGGGGGCGTTTTACCTGGTGATCGACGTCTGGCGTATTCGACGCTGGGCCTGGCCGTTCGTCGTCATCGGCCTGAACGCCGTGACGATTTATGTCGCGTCCGAATTCATCAAGTTCGAAGAGATCTCCCGATTCTTTTTCGGCGGCCTGATGTCGCTCCGCGCCGATCTGGCCCCGGCGATACTCTATTCCGGCTCGCTCACCGCTCAATGGCTGTTCCTGTGGTTCTTGTACCGGCACAAAGTATTCCTGCGAGTGTGAGTGCGGGTTACGGGGGACGGAGGCTCCGCGAATCGGCGTTCTCGAAGCGACGCAGAGTTTCAAAGGAGTTCTGCCTCGAGTTTCAGGCGGCGGCGCCACCGTGGGGTGTCGGCAACTGCAGCCGGAACAGGCCAAAAATCTCCTGGCGGGTCATGCCTGCGGAGCGGGGAGTGTCGGTGTGCGACAGGAGCGTCGAGAACAGTTCCCGTTTCTCCTCCAGGACCTGGTTGATTCGCTCCTCGATTGTCCCGGTGGTTAACATCCGCGTGACGGTGACCGGCCCGGCGGCGCCGATGCGGTGGGCCCGGTTGACGGCCTGGTCCTCGATCGCCGGATTCCACCAGCGATCGAACAGGAAGACGTAGCGCGAAAACTGCAGGTTGAGGCCGACGCTCCCGGCGCCATAGCTCATCAGCAGTACGTGCCGCCGCGCGTCACTGCGAAACTCCTCAATAATCCGATCGCGTTGTTTGGACGGAATCTGGCCATGGTATTCCAGGGGTTGGAAACGGGCGAGATGCCGCGACAGTTCCCGGATCGTCGTTACCCATTGCGTGAAGACGATTGCTTTTTGGCCGCTCGCGGCCACCTCCTCGAGATCAGCCTCCAGCCGCTCAAGTTTGCTGCTGGCGCCGGTGACCGGATCGAAGTTGCAAATCTGTTTCAATCGCAGCACCAGTTCGAACACATGCTGGATCGTGATTCCCTCGCCCATTTCCGACAGCCTCAAGACCCCTTCGTACTCGGCAGCCTGGTAGGTCGCCCATTGCGCCGGCGTGAGTTCCAGTTCGGCGTCGCGGAACATTTTGGGTGGCAGGTCCTTCAGCACATTATCCTTGGTGCGCCGCAGGATAAAGTCGCGGGCGGCCTGCCCCATCTGCCGGGGTGACATCGCCGAGTGCAGGTAGTTGGGTGCCAGGAATTCAAAAATCCCGACCAGATCGTCGGGACTGTTTTCGACCGGCGTGCCGCTCAACGCCCAGCTGCGCCGTCGTGCGATCGAGCGCACAATCTCGCTGGTTGTGCTGCTGCGATTCTTGATCCGTTGCGCTTCATCGAGCACCACCAGATCAAATTTCGCCTGGTCGGAAAGCAACTCCCGGTCCCGCATCAGCAACTCGTAGTTGGCGATCTTGATCGGCGCCGAGGTTTCCAGCCACTGCCATTGGCGTTTCGCCTGCTCACCTTCAATAATCGCCAGCGGGACCTCCGGCGCCCAAAGGGAAAGTTCCCGCCGCCAGTTTGTCACGAGCGGTTTTGGACAGACTAATAAGACATTGCGAATTTCCCCCGCGCGCAATAGCAGCCGCATCGCCATGATCGCCTGCATTGTCTTTCCCAATCCCATTTCGTCGGCCAGGATCGCCGCCACGCGAGGATAAAGGAAGCTGATTCCCTCGAACTGGTAAGGAAACGGTTCGAAAGGCACGTTGATCGACGCGTCGGAGAGCAGGAATTCCAACGGCGGCTGCAGCATGTAATACAGCCGATCCTGGAGTTTCACGACATCCGAAGGTGGTTTGAGCCGCGTGCGCGATTTCAAGCAATCCAGACGGTCCCCGCCGGCCGCGGCGTTATCCGGTTGCGCGGCCTGTTGAGCAGCGATTGTCGCGGATACCACCTGCGTGGCTTGCGGCAGGCGTGAACCGCCCGTCGTGTTGGCCGGTACCGACCAATGCGGACTCTCCGGAAACTGATAGCTGCGCACCTCCACCTTCGGCAACGCGATCCGAATGCTGACCGCGCGCGGCGATGCCGATGAAGCGCAGACAATGGAAGACGGCACTTGCGCCGGAGGGATCGGCTGAAACCAGTGTGACTCGACAGGTCCCGCCATTTGCTCGACGATCGATTTTGTTTTCCCCGTCGCAGGACTCACTTTGCCGGCTCCCTGGAACAAATCGTGCCGCAGGCGGGGAAACTTGTCCTGACACCGATACCAGGCAATACCGTCACGCCATGGTGGCCGACGTGGATGGCGCGGCGCCGCTACCAGGGGCGACCGGAATCGAGCCCACGGCAGCGCCGCTGGACGTTCGCATGCCTCGCTGAGCCTCCTCGATCGCTTCGCGGATTCGCGAAAACGGTTCCAGCAATTCCAGCTTCAATTCGTGGGCCTGCCAACGACGCTGAACCAGGTCTTGATCGTTGCCAAAAGTCGAAAGGACAGCGACCGACTGCGTACCGAGCTTGAATTGCAGGATTGGCAGCGCCGGGTGGAATGGGGTTTGACCGGCGACGATGACGACGGGAATGGAACAGAATTCTCGCAGGGACAACAGTGCGTCGTGATCGGTGCAGATCAGCAACGGTTCGGTCTGCGCTTTACGGATCAGCGTCTGCCCGATCTGCTCGCCGTAGAGAAACGGCTTCAGCGTCGGCCCGTACAGAATTTCCTGGGCTCGATTTGCTTTTACCGGCGCCGTGCAGTGGAATTCGAGTGGCCGGCCATTGGCGTTCAGGATCAGGTAGCCGCCGAACAGACCATGTTCAGCGTGTTCGACGACACTCAGGAATCCAAGCGCTGTCGCGGGTTCGGATCGTGCGTTTGCCATGGGATTTCGTTCCGCGCCGGGGATTGCCGCTCCTGCCGGTTCCGTGCCATCGCATCAACCGGGCCGGTGTTGGTTGCCATCGACGATTCCGCCGGTAATCTTTAGCGAACGTAGCGGTCAAAACGGTCGGGCGTCGCGATCGCGGCGGAGCGGTACCTGAAAAAACGGCGCAAATTCACTACGGCTCACCGTTTGCGATGTCGACGCGCAACATCCGCTGTTTCCGCGATTTCGCGTGGAATTTCTCAAGTTACTCGACATTCGCAGCGCCACATGCCTATACTAAGAACCATTGATGAACGACGTCCTCCGGCCGATGGCCTCAGCTTAGAAATTACGAGTTCTTATGGCACACGATCCACAACCTATCGATTTTGCGTCCATGTTCCGCATTGACGTTTCACCTTCCGGGTCTTCCACGACGGAAAACGAGGGTAATCTGGGCGAGGCGATGGTCGGGCTGATGCAGCAACTGGTCGTTGGGCAGTCACGTCAGAACCAGCTGTTGGAGGAACTCGTGAACCATATGAGTGCTTCGCAGAAGCAGCGCCAGTTCGAACTGGGGCAGTGGAAAGAGGCCAATCCGGGACTTTCCCGTGCCTGCCGCCAGGCAGCGGAGACGCTCAGCCGGGTCCAGACGCAGTTCCTTGACAATCTGACCATGGAAGTCACGGAGAACCAAGATTCGTTGCTGGACGGCGAGTTCATGCTTAACGAATTCGTCGATCGATTCGGACCGCGGCTGGCCCATCTGAACGGCGTGCTGCAGGTACTTTCCCAGCTCAGCAGCATTCCCAATTCCACCAACACGGTGCAATAGCGGCGTCGATGCTCTGCGATCTGGTGCGGACGGTGACCGGGGATGGACTGCGTTTGGACGGGGCGATGTTCGCGCCGTTGGAAAGCGGCGGCAAGTCCGACCGTTTTGATGCCTTTGTCTGTATTCACGGCGTCGCCAGCAATTTTTACAGCTCCAGCCTGTTCGAAAACCTGTTGCCCCATTTGCGAGATGAAGGGGTACCGGTTCTGCTGGCGAATACCCGCGGGCACGACACGGTGCATTACGCATACCATGCCCGCGGTCGGCGCAGCATGGGCGCCGCTTTTGAGGTGGTGGACGATTGCCGGCGCGATCTCGCGGCTTGGCTCGAGTTTCTCGATCGGCAGGGACTCAAGCGGATCTTGCTGATCGGACACAGCCTGGGGGCGATCAAGATCGTGCATGCCGCGGCGATCGACCCACGGGAGAATATCCAGGCGCTGATCGCACTATCACCACCGCGATTATCGGGCAGTGCGTTTCGAGCCGGCGCGGAAAGCGGGCCGTATCTGGAAGCGCTTTCCATTGCCCGGCGGATGGTGCAGCAGGAGCGGGGCCAGGAATTATTCTCGACCGCCTTTCCGTTCCCGATGCTGATCACCGCCGAAGGATTCATCGACAAGTATGGGCCGGACGACCGCTACAACATCGTTCGCCACGTTCCGCAATTGGCTTGCCCAGCGCTGTTCGCGTACGGCCAATTGGAGCTGGAAGCAGGGACCACCGCGTTCGCGGGTATCGACGAGGAAGTTCGCGCGGCAGCCCGTCCTGGTCAGCCGCTGGAAACGCGCGTCATCGCAGCGGCCGACCATAATTACACCGGACAGTCCCGGTCACTTGCCGGTGAGTTGCGACATTGGCTGGCGGCTCAAGCCGCGTCCCGGACCTGAATCAGCAGACGGTACATTACGTCCAGGTACTCTTGCGCCTCGGCGACGTCGAGCACCAGCGGCGGACTGATCCGAATCACGCGCCCAGCCAGCGGTCCCAGCAGGTGGATCGAACGGCCCGCATCATCGCCGAGATAACAGGCGCGCACACAATCGTTGGCGATCTGCTCGGCCGGCCGGTTTCCAACCGCGGCGCATTCGATGCCCCATACCGCGCCCTCGCCGCGAACGCGGACGACGACTCCCGTCTCTTTCATCCGCAGTAACCCTGCCTCGAGCACCGACGCCAACTGGCGGCCGCGTTCCAGAATATCCGTCGATTCAAAGATATCGAGTGTCGCGATCACGGCGGCGCAGGCCAGCGGGTGTCCGCTGAATGTGTCGGAGCCCTCACCATATTTGAGCGACGCGAAGATGTCGGACCGTCCGACCGCGGCGCTTACCGGGATCCCGTTCCCCAGCCCTTTGCCCAGGCAAACGACATCCGGCTCGATACCGTAATGCGAGAATGCGTACATCGGGCCGGTCCGTCCAAAACAGGACTGGATTTCGTCGAGCACCAGAACGATGTCATGTTCGCGGCAATACTGCTGGAGCATCTGCAGATATTCCGGCTGCGGGTGGTAAGAGCCGCCTCCCCCCAGATACGGCTCCGTGATCAACGTGCCGATACGATCGCCGAACTCCTGCGTCAGTAACTCGAGTTCCTGACGGAAGGGAGACAGGTCGATTGGTTTGCCGCGGAGCGTCACATCGGCGCACTCGTCGCACGGGAAACGCAGGAAGCGTACGCGCGGATCCCGATCGGGATCCGATTCGCTGCCAGTGACGGCGTTGGCCAGCCCTTTTTTGCCGTGGAAACCGCGTCGCGTCGCCAGGACCATCTCGCGGCCCGGGACGCGTCGCATGGCGGCCCAGAGCGCTTTCTGGATCGCCTCGCTTCCGCTGGCCGCCCAGAAAACCTGCTCCATCCGTTGGCCGCCCGGCTGCCGCCGCAGGTTGTCGATCAAACGCTCGACGGCTTGACCCTCCAGGGGACTGATAGCGTTATACGACGTCAACGGCGCCGCCGGTATGTAGCGATCGGATGCCGCAGTCGCGTTCAGCCCCATGATCCGCCACACGCGATCCCACCAATCGACCGGGTTGTGGCCCAGGTTGGCGACCAAAACACCGGAACTGAAATCGACCAGCTTGCGTCCTTCCGGCGTCCAATGATAGGCTCCTGCGCTCCGTGCCAGCACGGCTTGCGTGGGAGTAAACGTGCGTTGAGCGACCGGTTCTCCGCGCGCGACGCGCGCCCGTTCGGAATTCGACTCCGGTTCACCTGGAAACTGAATGGGTGCCGTCGCCAGCATGGTTGTCATACCTCCGCGGGATACAGGACTTCGGGACTGGAGTTGCCCGGCGTGTAGAGAACCAGCCCTCCCGCCCAATCGTTGACGCGAACCAGCGCGTCGGGTTGCCCCGCGACATGGCGTTCGAGGATCGCCTCCATCGCCTGCACAGCGGCGACGACCTGGCGGTCGGCCGAGATATCGGCGTATTCCATGGCGCGCACGGCATCCAGCCGCTGCTCGCGCGTGCCCTCCGACCCGAATTCGACGCAGGCGACTTCCCGCGCGAACTGCTCCAGGACTTCGATGCCATAGCCGCGCTGCGAACGATCGCCGAACGGCTCGAGGAAAGTCCCGTTGTAATGATTGTTAATGGTAATCTTGATTTCCAACGGCGTTTTGCCCTCGATGGTGCATTCGATTCCGCGCCGCCGGCTATGCCCGTTCCAGACTCCGTTATCGAAACGGAACTGAACTTCCTGTTCGACATACCCGGGGAAATTGTCGGGAGTTACCCAGCTGGTGTGGATATCAAATGCCGCTTCACGTTCGTCCGGATAGCGGTAGATCAGTCGCAATTGAGTGGAGTCCCAGGTATTGCCATCGGCCGGTCCGACAATTCCGCGCTGGCCGCTGCAGCTGACGGAAACCAGTCGACCTCCAAACGTGAAATCGATCAGCTTGATGTAATGCACGGCGACGTACGTCCCGGGATTCCGCCCTCCAAGCCACTCGGCAAATTGTTTTCCCGAGATCTGTTTCGGTTCGAGCAGCGAGCAGTAACCATTGTTCACATGTCGCAGCTGGCCGTCGGCGACAAAGGTACGGAGTTTCTTATGGTCCGGGTCGAACAGTTTGTGGTAGACGACGCGGCAGAGTTTCCCTTGCCGGCGTGCGATCCGATCGAGCTCGTCGAGTTCCTGCAGGAACAGCACCGAGGGCTTTTCGATCAGCACATGTTTGCCGGCGTTCAGAGCGTCGCGGGCCGCGGCGAAATGCCGATGGTCGGGAGATGCGACACAGACGAAGTCGGCATCCGATCGGCAGAGCTGCTCGATCGCATTTCCGCCGTGGTAGCTGGCAAACGGTCCGATACGCGATCCCGCCGAAACACGGTACTGGTCGGCCCGCAGGCCGGTGCGGCTGGCGATGGCGACCAGGTCGACTTCACAGACGCCGAAGCGTCGATCGATGAGCGGTCGCTGGCGGGCGTTTTCGAAAAACGGGCGGTAGGTATCGTCGAAGATCATACCGACTCCGACCATGGCGCCACGCAGGGTATGGCACGGCAAATCGCGAGTTGGCGGGAGCAGGGAAGTCATGGCAACAGAATAACCAACTCCCCGTCCCGCTGCCAGCGCCCGCCCACTTGCAGTCGCGCGCCTTGAGTTTCAGAATGGGTGCTTTCATCGCCGGGCAACCGCCTGCAGCCAAGGAGCAAAACATGTCGGAACGGCCGAGCGTAATCCTTTCGGGCTTCGCGGACGAAGCCGCGAATCAGAAGACCGCCGAGCAGCAGTTTGTGGCCTTCGCTGCGCTTGGACTGCAGTACTATTCCCTGCGATTCATCGACGCCGGTAACGGCATCAAGAATGTCATGCAGCTCAACAAGCAGGAGATCACCAAGATCCGTCATTTGGAAGATGAATATGGGCTGAATGTCGCATCGATTGGCTCGCCAATCGGCAAAGTAAAGTTACTCGATGTCGACGACGGCAGCAAAAACCGTTTCGTGCCGTTCAAGAAGTACCTCGCCGACGACGTAAAGAGGGGCTGTGAACTGGCCCATGCCTTCGAAACCAAATTGATCCGGGGCTTCTCCTTTTACCATCCGCGCGGAACCGATGCCGCGGCGCATCTGCCGCAAGTCATCGACCAATTGGGGCGGATTGCCGAGGCCTGTCATCGCAGCGAC
Source organism: Planctomycetota bacterium (assembly GCA_016872775.1). Lineage (GTDB taxonomy): Bacteria > Planctomycetota > Planctomycetia > Pirellulales > Pirellulaceae > VGZA01. The sequence continues at coordinate 111,517 of VGZA01000002.1, forward strand.
CTCACGTTTGGACTCGAAGTCGAGGCGAATCTTGTGGGGCAGAACGGCGACCTGATGGCGGAAATCCATCGCCAGGTCGATCACCCGGCGCTGGTCACGATCTTCGATGCCGCCAACATCGTAACCCAAGGCTTTTCATCCGATCAGGTCTTCCAGCAGTATCTCACGATGAAGAAGAGTCTTGGCTGGATGCATATCAAGGACTACCGGCACTCGGAACCGGCGCAACGTCTGGGGCATGTGAACGAGGATGCTCTGAAGCACTTTGTTCCCGCGGACATTGGCGACAGCGGGCACGAAACGATCTTGCGCGACTTCCGGGATACGATTCCGGTCATCGAGCGCAAGTTAAAGAGAAGGGGCATCCCCGGCGTATTTCTCGACCTGGAGCCGCACGTCAAGGGCGGCGGCCAGTTTGGCGGATTCAGCGGTCCGGACGGAATGGGAATCGCGCTGCGAGGCCTTTGCCGGGTTCTGGACTATGTCGATATCGGCTACCATCTGCGCGACATCGAGGATCTTCGCGCCGTACGAGGATTCTGAGTTCCTGGAATCTTGCCCCTTCCGGCCCATCGGGGCGGAAGACTGAACGGATCGCTGTCCCACTATAATTGCGCAATCTGCTCCAGAGTGGATGCGGAAAGCGACTCGGCGTCCAGTGCCGCGTCGCCTGCTGTTGCAGCGTCTCCACCTGAGCGCGGGAGGACGACGACTCGCTGAGCAACTGTGACTTCCCGCTGGGTTCGATCTCAAAAGCGATTCCATGTCGTGGAAGGAACGCATACGGGTCAACAGTCGCTGCATCCGGTTGCGGCAGGCCTTCCGGACTTCACGGGGCGGGGGGGGTGCATCTCCGCGGGGCGGGCGTCACTGGCAACCCGTCCGTGATCACTTCCAGTTCAATGGTGCCGAGCGTAAGCCGATCGCCGCAGCAAAGCGTGGATTCTTCAAAGTCTTCCCCGTTCAACGCGACCTGTCCGGCCCAGCGTCGAAAGCAAATTCCCTGGGCACCGCGCAGGATGGAACAGTGGATCGGCTGGATTCTGGGACCGACAATCCGAAGATTGCAATTGGCGGCGGATCCGATCATGCACTTCTCCGCGTCGATGCGGACGATGCGTGGTTCCTGGTTGGGAACCTGAATCGAAAGCACCAACGGATCGAGTTGGCAATCCGCCGGAAATTCACGTTCGGGACGGTAATCACGGGCAAGCACGGTCGACATGCGCAAGATCCCTGTCGAAGCGGTCGGAAATTGTCGTCGATTCTCCAGCTACGTGCGGGAAAATAACGACCCTAGGGACATTTAGGTTACAGAATCCGACGGTTCAACGAGGAATCTTCCCGTCCGGCAGAAAGCGCCGAAATGGATTTGGCGGCGATAACCGGCAAATCTTGCCGTTTTGGCAAAAACGGCTGGATGTGGCGGCAGGTTTTGACGATTAACGAACAGCACCGAATTTCGCGAAGTTGGCGATCCGAATCGCTTGCCCGCCCCAGGTGTCCGATGAGTAAGTGTCCAGTAGCCGGCACCCGAAAAAAAACAGTTGTGACAGGATTCACGAACTCGCAAGCTGTTAGCACTGTTACGTTTCGCTCGATCAACTCCCTCGAAATCCGACCCGTCGCGACAGGCTGATTTTGCTCCGTGCCTGGACATCGCGCATACGATAGTACGACTTCACGAGAGATCCAACCCAGCGCCTAACGGCAGCAATTGGACGACAGGAATTTCAGGAACCAGGAATTTCAGGAACTTAAGGCGTTTCATGCAAGCATCGGAAAGGCGCGGAACTATGGCGAGGGAGAAAGGGATGGCACGTAAGGATTCGCTGCTTGGACTTCGGCAGATTTTGATTAAGCGACGTGACGCTCTGCGGACCGCGCTAGCGGGCGATCTGAGCCTGCTTAAGGAACTTCGCCAGCAGTCATCGAGCGACGTTGTCGACGCGGCGCTTGACTCCGCCCAGGACGAGATCAGTTCCCAACTCGCGGAAGTGGAAAGCCGCGAACTGGCCAGTATCGAGAATGCGCTCGAACGGATGCGCAAGGGCGATTACGGCCTGTGCGAGGCCTGCGAACAAGTGATCCCATTGGCTCGACTCCAGGCGCTACCCTACGCTACCCTCTGCATTCAGTGCCAACGGGAAGCGGAGAAGGCTGGCGGCGGGCATCGCAGTCCCTCGGACTGGGCCCGGTTGATCGATGCCAGTGCCAGCGACGTCGAATCGCCTCCCTCGGACATCGAGATAGACGTGTCGTAACCGGAACCAGCGGGTTGCCAAGGAAGGGACGTCCGGTGTTTATCCATCCGGACGAGCGAGCCGTGAAACGAATGGTCCAGTTGCTATGCGCCGGCGCTGCCGGGCACGCGTTTACAAAATTGATGCGCCGCTATGGCTCGCCGGCAACCTTTCTCTGTCTGGCTGTGTGGGTTGGCGGCATCCCAACCAGCTTCGGCCAGAACACGGTCGCGCTGAGCGATTCTCGCGACGAACAGTACGAGGAATTGCGGCGGGATGTGGAGGCGCTGCAGCGGTTCTCCAGCGCGCTGAAAAAGGTCGTTGCGCTTGTCCGCCCGACGGTTGTGCATATCGAATCCGAGCATACCGGCGATGGCCAGCCAAGGAACCAGCGTCCCACCGAGGAAACCGGTTCCGGCGTCATCATCAATCGTGATGGCAAGTTCTACGTACTGACCAACAGGCACGTGATTCGAAATTCGCCGCTCTCCAAGATACGCATCAAGCTCGCCGACGGCCGAATTACAAACCCAGTCAAAGTCTGGTCGGATCGCGCGACCGATATTGCCGTACTACAAATCACCACCAAAGAGATTACGGCCGCACGGCTTGGAAACAGTGACGAACTCGATATCGGCGATTTCGTGGTCGCGGTGGGCAGCCCATTCGGCCTGAGCCACTCCGTAACGTTCGGAATCATCAGCGCCAAGGGACGGCGAGATCTGGAACTGGCGGCCGACGGACTCAGCTACCAGGACTTCCTGCAGACGGACGCGGCGATCAACCCGGGGAACAGCGGCGGACCGCTGCTGAATCTGCGCGGCGAGGTGATCGGTATCAACACCGCGATCGCCAGCAGTTCCGGCGGCAGCGAAGGTATCGGCTTCTCGATCCCGATCCGCATGGCAACCATCATCGCCACGCAGTTGATCGACAATGGCATGGTGACCCGAGCCTATCTGGGCGTCCAACTCGATGGGTCGTTCAATGAACAGACGGCACAGCGTCTGGGACTGATGCGGCGCGAGGGCGCCCGCGTCGTCCAGATTACTCCAAATTCGCCCGCCGCGACGGCACGCCTGCAAGTCGATGACGTGATCCTGAAGTTCGACGGCGCGTCGATCGAGGACGACAACCACCTGATCAATCTGGTCAGCCTGACACCGGTCGGTAAGGAAGTGCCCGTGGTGATCCTGCGTGCCGCGGAGTTTCAGACGGTGAAGGTCCGCGTGGATGAACGGCGAAAATTCGAGGAAGAGCGATAGCCCATTTCGCCCCTCTTGCCGAAATAAACACGAACGAGCGCGGCCGGTAAACTTTCTTCAAGCCCTGTAATCGATACGGTCGAAAACAGTCGACATGGCATCCGCTCCGCAAGGCGCACCCGCAGCAACCATGTCGCTTTCAGGCATCGGCGATGGCTTCGCCGAGGTGGGCGGCATCGCGCTGCGCGCTGCCGCGACAATCGGCGACATGGCGATCTTCACCTGGCGCACGCTGCAGTGGATGCTCGCAAATCGACCGCGAGGGGAGACGATCTGGCCCAACTTTTACCAGGTGGGGGTCCTCAGTCTGCCGGTGGTCGCTTTGACCGGCACCTTTATCGGGATGGTACTCGCCGTCCAGACCTATTCGCAATTTCGACAACTGGGCCTGGAAACACAGTTGGGAGCGATCATCAATACTTCGCTGGTCCGAGAACTGGGCCCGGTGCTCGCGGCCACGATGCTGGCGGGACGGGTGGGCAGCGCTATGGCCGCCGAGTTAGGCACGATGCGGGTAACCGAACAGATCGACGCGTTGTCGAGCATGGGTTCGAATCCGATCCAGTATCTCGTCGTACCGAGGTTTCTCGCTTGTATATTGCTCATTCCCACCCTGACGATCATGGCCGACTACATGGGCGTCCTGGGCGGGTATTTTTACAGTGTGAAGATCCTGGAAATTGACAAGTTCCATTATTGGCAGAACAGCGAACAGTATGTCGGGACATTCGATCTGTTGAGTGGCGTGTGCAAAAGCGTATTTTTCGGCGGAACGATTGCGATTGTCGCCTGTTACCGCGGCTTCCACTGCTCGGCCGGCGCGGAAGGGGTCGGTCGAGCCGCGACCGCGTCGTTCGTGTGGTCGTTCGTCATGATCCTTGTTATCGACCTGTTACTTGGAATCATCCTCGATGCACTGTACTACACGCTCTGGCCCGAAGGAGCGCGCATGTTCGGCTGACCCATGCTGAACGGTCCCCGACGGAACAGAGCGCTGCTCAGCATGTCCCTCGGGAGCGGGCAACGCGATTGCGCGGCCCGGCTGGCAGCGGGAAACTTGCGTGGAGTCTTATGGACGAGTCGACCTCATCGTTGATCCAGATGCGAAACGTCCGAGTCACTTTTGGGCGCCAGGTGGTTTTGCGCGATATCAACCTGGCGATTCCGAAGGGGCAAACCGTTGCGATCATCGGCGAAAGCGGCTGTGGCAAGACGGTACTGCTCAAGGTGTTGATCGGACTGGTCAAACCGACCCATGGGCGGATCCTGTTCGACGGGCAGAATTTGGCCCAGCTGAATGAGAAGGAACTGACCAAACAACGCATCCGGTTCGGATTCGTCTTTCAGAATGCGGCCCTGTTCGACAGCATGACGGTTGGACAGAACGTTGCGTTTCCGTTGCGGCAGCACCAGCGGCTCCCGCCCAACGAGGTGCAGGAGATTGTGCTGGCGCGGCTGGCTGAGGTCGGATTGCCCGACAACGTGCGGGGCAAAAAGCCGGCCGAGCTCTCCGGAGGCATGCGCAAGCGGGTGGGACTGGCGCGGGCACTGGCGATGAACCCCGAGTTGATGCTGTACGACGAGCCGACGACCGGGCTCGACCCGATCATGAGCGACGTGATCAACGAGCTGATTCTGCGGTCGCGGCGCACTCATCCGGTGACAAGCGTCATTGTAACTCACGACATGCGGACTGCCCGGAAGGTCGCCGACCGCGTGATCATGCTTTACCCCGCCACCCGGCTGCAGGCGGCCGAGGAACAAATTGTATTTGACGGACCTCCCAGCGAACTCGATCACGCCGACGATCGTCGCGTACAGCAGTTCGTGCAAGGCGAGGCTGGCGAGCGATTAATGGAACTTCGCGCCGGCAGAGATTGATCGAAACGGAACGACATGGACGAGCGCACCCTGCAAATTCGAGTCGGCATCGTGGTCATTGTGGCCGCACTGGCGACGTTTCTGCTGGTGCTGTTCTTCCGCGAAAAGGGCCCGCTGTTCCGCTCCACAAAAACCGTCTACATGCGATTCGACCAGGCGCCCGGGGCATCGTCCGAAACCCCCATCCGTAAGAATGGGGTCCTGGTCGGACGCGTCTCCAATGTTGAACTTTTGCCGGAGGGCGGAGTCGTGTTGACCGCTTGGATCAACGACAAGTACACGATCAAGCGCAACGAGATGGTGGTCATCCGCACCGGTTCGCTGATCGGCGACGCCGTGCTGGAGTTCGTTCCCAGTCGAAACAAAGAAGACTCCTCGGCGCCGATCGAGGATAGGGAACTGATCGGCAGAACCGCGGTGGCGAACGACCCGATCTCCGTGCTCACGAATCTCGAGGACAAATTCGCCGGCGCATTCTACAAAATCGAACTTGCCAGCGAAAAAATCGCTGAAACGGCAGTCAAAATCTCGCAACTGGCCGACAACGCCAACGCCGTCGTCAATAACAACAGCGAACAGTTCCAGCGGATCATCTCGAAGACGGAAATTGGCATGGATCATTTCCACTCGGCGATGACCTCCATCGACTCGATCGTCGGCGACCCCGAGTTACGCGTCGAGCTTAAACAAGCTCTCCAGGGACTGCCGTCGCTCTTGCAAGACTCCAAGGCTACCCTGACCGATGCGCGAAGCACGCTCGAGAGCTTTCGCCGGATGAGTGACCGGGCCGACGCGACGCTGGAGAATCTGCAGCAGTTCACCGAACCGCTGGCAGGCAAAGGTGAGAAGCTCGTCGAAAGCGCCCAACGGGCGATCGGCAATATCGATCAATTGCTGGGGCAACTGGTGGAGTTCAGCGAGGCACTCAACAGCAACGAAGGCTCGCTGGGTCGGATGATCCACGACCGGGAACTCTACGATCGATTAGGAAGAGCCGCCCAGAACCTGGAGAGTTCCAGCCGCAGGCTCGAACCGATCCTGGCCGACGTGAAGATCTTCACCGACAAGCTGGCCCGCGACCCGGGGCAACTCGGCGCGCGCGGACTTCTCGACCGACGACCCGCAGGTGCCGGCGTCAAATTCGGCACCGGCGAGTACGATCGTGAGTTTCAGTTCAACCGGCCGTAAGCGAGCGGCGGTGGCGAGGCAGCTCAAAACTTGTTTCGAGCACCCCAGCGCAATAACGGGTCGCCCGGCAACGCGGCGGGGCCAGTGGACGGGGAGTTGCCTGCCCCGGGGACTCCGCCCGACGGGCGACCCGCCAACGGAGCATCCAGAAACAATCCGGTGTTGAGCTCCGGCTGGGCTGACCAGGCAGGCGATCCGGCGGGCGGCACAGTCAAAGGGACAATGTGCCCCGAGCGGGCTTGCGAGCGCAACGTGTCCGCTCGCTCCCGGATCGTCTCGGCGGGGACCTTTTGCAGCGGGATCAACTGGAACTCGACCACGCGATCGTCGCGCAATTCCAGTGGCACGAACGACTCGCTAAACAGGTCCAACGGTGGATATTCGTACCACGGAGGGTCAAACGAGCGTTGCACCGTGAGGGACTCGTAACCATCCTTTTGCAACCGAATCGAGCGGGTGGCGTAATAGACATAGGACGTGGAGACCGGCGTAGTTCCGATCTCGCGATTGTCGATAAACACCTGTGCGCCGGGCGGGGTGCTGAGGATGGTGACGCGCTTGCGAACGCAGGCCGTCTGCGTCGCCAGCAATCCGCCCAAGACAATCAGGCACCAATCGAAAAGAATATAGCGATTCCGCCGCACTGGATCCTCCATGAAGGGCGGGGAGTATAGGTTGGGGCCTATTGCACCGCAAGGCGAAGCAATACCACCCCTGCAATCGGACTGCTGGTTGAAAGGCCATTGGCCGCCGGCCGCCCAACCGCGCCGTGGCGGAAAATCAGCCTGGATGGGGGAGTCCACAAAAATTCGGCATGCCATTTCCTCCCGGTTTGACCGGGGATTAGAATGGTTAAGATGCGTCGTCCGCAAAGGCCCCCTATACCCTGGACCCTCCATGCAATGGCACTGACTTCCGATCCCATCTTCGCAGGAAGGGGATGATCCACAGTGAGTTGGCAACCAGGCATTGAACACACTGGCCTTTCGGACGTCGGGATGCGTCGTAAGAACAACCAGGATGCCCACGTCGAGTTTCCTGCGGCCGACGAGGAGTCGTGGCGCCATCATGGGCACATTTTCATGGTGGCCGACGGAATGGGGGCTCACGCCGCGGGGGAACTCGCCAGCAAGCTGGCCGTCGACCGGGTCCCGCATCTCTATCGCAAGTTACGCGATCAGTACTCACCGCCCGAGGCCTTAGAGCGTTCACTGATCGAAACCAACTCGGAAATCCACCGCCGCGGCATGGCGAATCGGGATTTCGAAAATATGGGCACCACCGCCAGTGTACTGATTCTGGTGCCCCAGGGAGCGATCGTGGCGCAAATTGGCGACAGTCGCATCTATCGCCTGCGTCGGGGGAACTTCGAGCAACTGACGTTCGACCACAGTCTGGTCTGGGAACTTAGGGCGGCGGGCCAGATTCCCAAGGATGGCGAGTTCTCACGGATGGTGCCCAAGAACATTATTACCAGGTCGCTCGGTCCTCAGGCGACCGTTCAGGTCGACCTGGAAGGTCCTTTTCCGCTGGAGCACGACGATACGTTTCTGCTCTGCAGCGACGGACTTACCGGTCAGATTACCGACGAGGAATTGGGACCGATCCTTGCGAATCTTCCTCCCCACGAAGCGGCCCAGGTGCTGATCGATCTGGCCAACCTTCGCGGTGGCCCGGACAATATCACCGTGATTGTGATCCGGGTCACCGACAACGGGATCGATTCCAGCGAGGCGGTAGGGACTCCGATACGCGTGGGTGTCGACCCCCGCCTCAAGCGGATCCCGTTGGCGGTTTGGATCGTCATGAGCGTTTTCGTCCTGGCGGCCCTGGTTTTCGTCGTCTTGTCGAAGTTCACGGAGGCGACCATTGCCGCCGTCATCGCGGCACTGTCGGTCCTGGGAGGAATGCTCTACGAGATGGGCAGCGAGTTTCGCGGGGTTCCGCTGCGTGACGGCCGGAAACTGGGCAAAGCACCCTATGCCACGCTTGTCTGCAGTTCGCTGCACGACTTTCTTGCCAAGCTCGCCAAGATCGTCAGCGAACTTGACCAGGCCGCGCGGGAAAACGAATGGCCGATCGACCGGCGGCCGTTTGAGCGATATTGTTCGCAGGCCGAGCAGTCCGTCAAGGATCGAAAAGACGAAGCGGCGCTCAGTGCCTATGCGCGCGCGATCAGCAGCATGATGTTCGAATTGCGGAACTGCAAGACGGTCGCCAAAGACACCGATTCCGCCATCGATTGATCGCGGACAGTGATCGTCGGCCAGGCCGGATCGATCAGGCAACCGATCGCCTCGATTGCCGCAAATGATCTCGGCATTGCTCCAGGATGGCGGCATAGTCGCGGCGAAGCGTCAGCCGGCGAGCGACGGCTCGCAACAGTTCCCCGCCTCGACGCCGCAAATACGACAGCCGCCCGTAGTAGGCCAGGGATGTGTGCCGCTCCAGGATCTCTCGAGTGCGCGCGAAACTCGACCCATCGACGGAGTACTCGAACGAATCCCGGCGCCGCAACACCATTCTCAGGTTGCGATCGCCCGGATCCGACAACTGTGCCACGACCTGAAATCCACTGGCGTTGGCCAGCGTGGCGAGAGTCCACGGCGTGAAGTCGTAGAGATGGGCTCGATGGAACAGTTGCCCCGGCCCTGAATGGGGTGCCGCCAGATTGGGCACTTCAACGTACAGGCGTCCTTCCGGCCGCAGGAGTTCACGCATTCGTGCCAAAGCGCGCAATGGAGAAGGCAGGTGTTCCAGCACGTGGATCAGCAGTACAAGATCCCAGTGCGGTTGGCTGGTCAGCTCTTCGAGTGTGGCGACCTGGACATCGCAGCAGAGTTCGCGGCGCGAGAACTCGGCGAACCCCCGTCCCGGCTCGATTCCTTCGGCGACATGCCCCGCCAGTTCGAATTGCTTGAGATTGCAGCCGATCCCCGCTCCGATTTCGAACACGGAATCGTGGGGCCGCAGGTAGGGCCGCAGCAGCGAGAATCGCTCCCGCGCGCGATCCCATTCCCTCACAACGCGACGCGGTGACGGAGACTCTTCGCCGTTGTAAGCCTCGCGATATTCGTCACGATAGAACCGCTCGAGTTCGACCAGCGTGGCAATCGTTTCTTGAGCGACCAGCCCGCAACGCCAGCAGGCGACGGTGCGCAGGGGAGCTCCGTTGCGGTCCTTGTCGCTGATCAATTCGAACTTGCGGCAGCCGCAAAGATGACAGCCGCGCGTCGGGCAGTAGGTCGCCTCGCCGCTCGCTTCCTTCCACGTCGGGTTCGATTCCGTCGGTTGCCGCTCGTGGTTCCGAGGAGCCTTGCTTTGCGCGGTGGAATTTTCAATTGCCATCGATCGCACTCCCTGGTTGGCGCGGGGGCCTGTCGCGAAAAACGGTGCAAGACTGTAGCAACAACTGGCGGATTCACCAAGACGAACTTGGCGCTGGCGGGACGATTCCGCCATCATTTTCCGATTGACCTGGGCGACGACCACAGCTATGGTCCTCACGAAATCACGCCGAACTGGAAGTCGCATCCCACCATGTCGCTGATCACCCGCTACGTCCTCAAAGAACTGCTGGCGGTATTCCTGCTGGGTCTGGTGACACTCACCATCGTCATCAACCTGGTACTGTTGGTCAGCGAAGCGGTCCGACAGGGACTCGGTCCGATGCCGATGTTGCGTCTGTTGCCTTACGTGCTTCCCAATGCGCTTCGATTCGCGATTCCCGGCACCATCCTGTTCGCTTTTTGCTCCGTTTACGGACGGATTGCGTCGGCCAGCGAAGACATCGCCGTAAAGTCGGCGGGTGTGGCACCCTGGCAACTGATTAAGCCTGGCCTGATTCTCGCATTCCTGGTCAGCCTGGTGGCAGTGGGATTGAACGATCTGGCCGCGTCCTGGGGACGCCAGGGCGCTCAGCGCGTGATCCTGCAATCGCTGGAGCAGATTGTCTACGGCACCTTGCGGACTCGTCTTTCCTACAGCGTGAATCGGCTGTCGATCCACGTCAAGGAAGTGGACGGGCGGCGTCTGATATTTCCCACGATCACGATTTTCAGCCCGCAGGACGATCGTACGGTGACGTTGCATGCCGCCGAAGCTGAATTGCGCACCAATCCGGACCGCAACACGCTGGGCATTATCATGCAGGACTCTGTCATCGAAATCGGCGACCGCGTTCGCATCGAGTATCCGGGGGAAAAGCTGCACGAGATCAATCTGGCCGATGCCACGAAAAATGGCGATAGCGGTACCCATCCTGCCGACTACGCGATGGGAAAAATCCCCATCGAGCTTTCCCATCAGGGAGCGGAGATCGAACGGCTGGAGCAAGTGTCGGCGGCAAGAGCGGCGGTGCAACTCGTGTGCGGCGAAACCAGCGGCTTTCTCGATACCGACTGGAACGCCGCGGTCTCCGATCTGCACGCCGCCCGAGGACGGCTCTGGCGGCTGCAGGCCGAGCCAACGCGGCGCTGGGCAAACGGCTTCAGCTGTTTCTTCTTCGCACTGGTCGGCGCACCCTGGGCGTTGCGCTCGCGCAAGTCCGACGTCTGGTCGACATTTTTCTGGTGTTTTCTGCCGATCCTGATCAGTTACTATCCGCTGATGATGTACGGAGTGTCCCAGGCTAAAGCCGGGCTGTTCCCCCCCTCAGCCGCCTGGCTCGGAAACCTGCTGCTGCTGGCGATGGGACTGCTGGTATTGAACCCAGTCGCAATCAGAGTTCCTCTTCTGGGGCGAGTCGGACTGGGCCACCTCTGACCTTGCCGAAAGACAGCAGGGGCGGGGCCGGCCGGAATTCGACTTGCCCCAGGCGATTCTCCCGAGGTACACTTGGCCTCGCCGGTACAAGGAAGTTACCGCGTCATGCATCCAGGCGAGCCAGGATTCCGAGCGACAGGAGGTTGCGGAAATATGCTTTCGCGTTGGCCGCTGCGATTCAAAATGCTGTTGGGTGCGGTCGCGCTGGCCGTGATCGTCGGCTTACTTGCCGTCGGCAGTTTTCGCGGCGTTTACTCCTATCGGCAATTGGCGCGTAGCGTCAGTCATCGGGCCAGCGAATTACCGATCGCCGCGGAACTCGCCTCGTCGGTCGCGGAACTGCGTCTGACGACCAGCCGCATCGGGCAGCGTCGCAATCCGACGATCGCCGCGTATCCCCAGATCCTGGACGAGCGGGACCGACTTCGAGGACAGTTGCAGCGCGTGCACGTCGCCATCGACCGTTATCGGGAGCAGTTGGAAAGTGCCGGGGCGGGAGACCCCCACTTCGACGATAATCACATGGAATTCACCACGCTTATGGAAATCGAGCAACTCCTGCGGCAGGTCGACGATCAGACCTCGCCCGAGCGGTGGATTCACACGCAACTCGATATCGATCAACTGAACGATCAGCTCGACCATATGTCCGACCTCTGCTCGGAATTACCGAGTCACCTGCACCAGCGGCTGACCGCGTTTGCGGGAGAGGTCCGCGGACAGTACCGGACCTGGATCATCGTTACCTGGGTCACGACGATCGGCGCAGGGGCGGTCGTCTTGGGACTGCTGGCGGTTTTTTACTATTCGATCTTCACTCCGTTACGGATCCTGGTCGAGGATTCACGCCGCATTTCCGGGGGCGACTTCGAGCATCGCATTGCGGTGCGCACCAGGGACGAGGTCGCCGAACTGGGTGAAGCGATGAACGACATGACCGGCCGATTCCGCGAAATCCGGGACAATCTGGACCAGCTGGTGCGCGAGCGTACACGGGAGCTGGAGGAGCGAACGCAGCAGCTGATTCGCAGCGAACAGTTGGCCAGCGTCGGGTTCCTGGCGGCGGGAGTCGCGCACGAGATCAACAATCCCCTGGCCTCGATCGCCTGGTGCGCCGAGTCGCTCGAGGGGCGTATCGACGACTTGTTGAATTCCCCCACGGCGACCCATTCCGAGCCCGAAGATGCCGAAGTCGAAGTGGCCCGCAAATACGCGCGCCGGATCCAGTCGGAGGCGTTCCGCTGCAAAGGAATTACGGAGAAACTGCTCGATTTCTCCCGGCTGGAAACTCCCGAGCGGCATGCCACCAATCTCACGGAACTTGTCCGGGACATGATCCAGATGGTACAGACCATCGACGGATATCGCGGCAAGTCGATTGAACTGGAGGCGGAGCAGGACCTGATCTGCACGATCAGCGCGCCGCAAATCAAGCAAGTCGTACTCAACCTGCTTACCAACGCTCTGGAGAGCATCGATACGGGCGGTCGAGTTCAAGTCCGACTGGCGCGCCTGGCCGACAGCGTCGAGCTGGTGGTTGCGGACAACGGCTGCGGGATGGCTCCGGAAGTGCTGGCCCATCTCTTCCAGCCGTTCTTCACTCGGCGGCGCGATGGGCATGGCACTGGCCTGGGCTTGTCGATCACGCACCGTATCATCGATCAGCACCAGGGAACGATCGAAGCGAGCAGCGACGGGCCCCAGCGCGGTTCGACAATGCGAGTCACTTTACCCGTCCAACTGGATCAGGGAGAACATGAAAAACAACATCGCCAAGTCGCCTGACCGCCTGAAAATCCTGTTCGCCGACGACGAACCGTCGATCCAGGACTGCATGAGCATCGAATTGCCGCGGATGGGGCATGCTGTCACCGTTTGCCCGGACGGATTCACGGCCCTGGCAGCACTGGAAAAAAATGCCTACGACTGCCTGCTGGTCGATCTGGACATGCCTGGTATGTCGGGCATGCAGCTTGTCGAGCGTCTCCGGCAGGATTCCCCGGAGACGGAGGCGATCATCCTGACGGGCAAATCCTCGCTCGACTCGGCCATTGCCGCGTTGCGCCAGGGCGTTTTTGACTATCTGACCAAACCGTGCAAACTGGTGGAACTGGATGCGCTGCTGAAAAGGGTCGCGGAAAAACGGGAATTGCGCAACCGCTGCCGTGCCCTGCAGCACCGGCTGGAGCGGATCGAAGGGAAAACCCAATTGATCGGCGACAGTCCACAAATTGCGCAAGTGCGCGGCCGTATCGCCCGCGTCGCACCCTCGGAATCGACCGTATTGATCCTTGGTGAAACCGGGACAGGCAAGGAACTGGCCGCCCGCGCGGTCCACGAACAGAGCATGCGCCGCGAAAAACCGTTCGTCGCCATCAACTGTGGCGCGCTGCCGGAATCGCTGATCGAGAGCGAGCTGTTCGGGCACCGCAGAGGCGCATTCACCGGCGCGGACGAAAGCCGTGCGGGACTTTTCGAGGTCGCTCATGGAGGCACCCTCTTCCTTGACGAGATCGGTGAACTGCCCAAACCGATGCAAGCCAAGCTCCTGCGCGTGCTCGAAACCGGCGACTTGCGGCGTGTTGGAGAAAACCAGTCGATTCAGGTCGACGTCCGAGTGATCTGCGCCACGCACAGGAACCTGGAACAGATGGTGGAACAGGGGGATTTCCGCGAGGATTTGATGTTCCGCATCAATACCTTCGAGATCACTCTGCCGTCGTTGCGCGAACGGCCGGACGACATCCGCGGTCTGGCGGAGCATCTCTACCGGCGCTTCCGGCCGATGGTAAATCCACGAAACGGCTCGCTTTTCAGTCCCGAAGCGATCGATTACCTGCTTTCCCATTCCTGGCCGGGCAACGTGCGCGAACTGGCCAACGTCATCGAACATGCCTTGATTCTCTGCGATCAGCCTCCAGTGCTGCTGGAACACCTGCCGCCGCGGCTGGCTACGAGAAAAAGCAGGAGCCGAAGTAGCCGCAGCGCATTCGGACCGATAACGCTGCAAAAGCTGGAAATGCAAGCCATTCTGGAAGCGGTCGATCGCCACGGCGGAAACAAACCGGCCGCCGCCGAGGAATTGGGGATCAGCGTGAAGACGCTCTATAACCGGCTCAGCCAGATCAGCACCCTGGAAAAGTCGGCTTGATCTACCGGGTAAGCATGCTTCGGATCGGACTGACTTTGGAGAGCATGTCGTCGACGATCGTCGACGGGTCTTCCTTGATAATCAGAACATCTCCCGGAAGGATCTGATAATCGCACTGGGGGTCGACTTTTCGTTTGCCCCGATCGCAACTTACGGCCATTTTTGTCCAGCGTCCCTGCGGAGTTTTTCGCGTCAGCTCCACGTTCATGCGGCTGTACTTTTTCCAGGCGCCGGCCTTTTCCATCGCCTGCTGCACATGGAACGCATCCCCTTCCAGCGCAATCTTGACGGGCTGCGGAGCGGCCGAAGGCGAGCGAAATTCGACCGTGGCGCTCGGCCTGGAGGCGTTTGGCCCGGGCGGGCTGCTCGCCGACATAGCGCCTTTCGCCCGTGCGTCGGCGAATACGGCCTTGTCGGCATCGAGGGCATTACAGCCGACCGCCAGAAGTCCCGTCAAAAGTAAGAGCGTACCCGCCATCCGACGAAGAGGGTTGGAGTTTCGCATGTTCGCCTCGCAAACTGAATGGGCCACCAAACCGATATCGCCACCCCCATGACTGGCCCTATTATCGGTACAATCGATACGGTCCTTGAGTCGATCATTCCGAATTTTCTTCCGCCGTGACAACGTTTGGCGTTCGCGGTTCAGTCCGCGGCGGCTTGATTGCGGTGAATTGCGACGGTTAGAATCGGAAAAACCCGACGGGATTCCCATGACGACTGCCAGCACCGATTTTGCCTCCGTTCCGCAGACCTGGCGCCGGTCTCACTTGCTGGACTTGGAGAGTCTGACGACGGACGAGCTGCACCTGGTGCTGGAAACGGCCGCTCAGTTCAAAGAGGCGACCGCCGGTTGTGCCCGAAAGATCTCGGTCCTGCCCGGCAAGACGGTCTGTAATCTGTTCTTCGAAAACTCGACGCGAACGCGCACCAGTTTTTCCCTTGCCGCCAAGCGGCTGGGCGCGGAAACGGTGGAGTTTTCGGCGACCGGCAGCAGCGTCTCCAAGGGCGAGACATTCATCGATACGGCGAAGAACATCGAGGCGATGAACGTCGACGCGATCGTCATCCGCCATCATACCCCCGGCACGCCCCACCTGTTGGCGCAAAATGTCCACTGCGGCGTAATCAACGCCGGCGACGGTCCCCACGAACATCCAACCCAAGGCCTGCTCGACATCCTCACGATCCGGGAACACCGGGGGGATCTGGCCGGATTGACGGTGGCACTGGTGGGTGACATCGCCCATAGCCGAACCGCGCGATCCAATATCTGGGGGCTGAAGAAACTGGGGGCTCACGTGATCGTCTGCGGCCCTGCCACGCTCGTCGCGCGCGACTGGGAAAAACTCGGAATCGAAGTCGCGTACAGCCTCGACGATATTCTTCCGCGCTGCGATGTGCTGAACCTGTTGCGGATTCAGTTCGAGCGTCAAACGACGCGCCCCTTCCCCTCGGTGCGCGAATATGCGCTGCTTTACGCAATGAACCGCGAACGGATCAGCCGCGCCAAGAAGGATATCCTGATCATGGCGCCGGGACCGATCAATCGGGGCGTGGAAATCACTCCCGAGGTTGCGGACGGACCGCACTCCGTGATTCTCGACCAGGTGACCAACGGGCTGGCAGTGCGGATGGCGGTGCTCTGGCTCACGATTGGTAATCACGTCTGAATTTTTGTCCGACGGCTACCGCCGCGGAATTTCACCAGCAACGGAAGGAACGCCGGCATGGGATCGCTCTGTATCCGCAACGGCCGCGTGATCGATCCCAGTCAGGGAATGGACCGCGTCACGAATCTCCGCATCGAAGGCGGCCGCATCTCCGCCTTTGACGCCGTACCCGGTATCCACGACCGGATCATCGACGCCAGCGGCTACGTGGTGGCCCCGGGATTGATCGATCTGCAGGTGGAATTGCGCGAGCCGGGCTGCGAGGAAGACGAGACAATTGAGACGGGAACCGCGGCGGCACTCGCCGGGGGATACACTTCCATCGCCTGCCTGCCGAATACCGACCCGCCAATCGACACACAGGCCAGCGTGGAATTCGTTCGCCAGAAAGCCGCGCGGGCGCATCACTGTAACGTCTTCGTCATCGCCTGCGTGAGCAAAAATCGCGAAGGCAAGGAACTGGCCGAGATCGGCTCGCTGGTCGAAGCCGGCGCGGTCGGGTTCAGTGACGCCGGCCGACCAATACAGAATGCCGAACTGTTGCGTCGAGCCCTCGAATATTGCCTGATGTTCGACAAGCCGATCTTCAGTCATCCCGAAATGACGGAGTTGACCCATGGTGGCATCATGCACGAAGGCATGACATCGCTGGTCCTGGGACTCGCTGGAATGCCCGCCGCGGCCGAGGATCTGATGGTCGGGCGGGACTTGCGGTTGGCCGAATCTACCGGCGGCCGCATCCACTTGATCGACATCTCCAGCGCGGGAAGTGTCGAACTGATCCGGCGGGCAAAAGCCAGAGGGTTGCATGTGTCAGCATCGATCTGTATGCCCAACCTGGTCTTTACCGACGAACGGCTGCGGACATTCGACGCCAATTACAAGGTCAACCCGCCCCTTCGATCGCAGGACCACCTCGACGCCTGTGTCGCGGGTTTGGCCGACGACACCATCGAAGTGATCGCCAGCGGACATGCTCCTCGCGCCTCGGAAAAGAAAATGCGCGAACTTGATCAGGCGCCGTTCGGCATGATCAATCTGGAAACGACTTTGTCGCTGGTGATCACGCGCCTGATCGACACCGGATTGCTCGATTGGCCGCAAGCGATCGCCAAACTATCGACAAATCCGGCTCGGGTGCTGGGACTGAAAAGCAAAGGCAGTCTGCGCATCGGCGCCGATGCGGACGTGGTCGTCATCGATCCCGAGGCGACCTGGCTGGTCGATGCTCAACGATTTCGCTCGCGAAGCTCCAATACGCCTCTGATCGGCAGCCAACTCAAAGGACGCGCGATTCACGTCATTGTGGCCGGCGAAGTGAAGCTGTAGCCGCTGCCACTCGATCGCAACGATTTTTCGCCGCTTCGTCTCGGCCTCGGTGACGTCGGTTCGTGTCGGTAAACCGGTAGTGGCACACCGCACGAGGCTTGCGGCCCCCGCTGCGGGCAATGTCAACGATTCAGTACGCCGATTCTCCATAGCGACCGTAATTCGGTCCATCAATCCCCAGACGCATTTTGAATTCCTCGAATTGATCGCTGTACGCTTCTTTCGAGGAGTGGATATGTTCCGCCTCGGTGACGAACTTGATGTCGTTCTTGCACGCGACGCCGGCCTGCTGCAAGATTGATTCGAACGGTCGCAGCGGCTTGCCGTAGACGATCAGCAGTTTATGTTCGTCGAATTGCACTTCCTGGGGAATCGCAGGATTGAGGACCGCGATCCCGGTGCATCCGTCGTTGAGCAACAAGTCTTCATAGTCGTAGAGAATGCTCTGCAGCACCGGCATGTCGATATGTTCGCGGTAGAGGTCGACGTGCCCTTTTCCGTCGCGATGGTGGCTGGTTTCCAGTACCACGTCGACTTCGGTGCCCAGTGGATCGAGCAGCTCGATGAACAGATCGAACAGCCGATCGGCCGAAGCCGCGGCCATCAGTACCGGTACGGTCGATTTCGATTCCTCATCGCGGTAGACGTCGTGTCGGTAGCCTTGACTCGGAACGACTTTCAGGTCGTACGACGGTCGAACGGCCTGCGAAAGCAAGAAGTCACCGTAGCGTTCCACGCACAAATGGGCTTCCAGTTCCTCTTCACTCACGCTCTCAAAACTGCTGTTTCGGACTTGGGAGGTGGCCCCCTCATGAAACACGTTCCGAAAAAATCGCTTCAGGAAGCCCATGCTCGACCTCGGTCTCAGGTTCCAGGAGAATTGAATCGTCGTTGGTGGTGCGGGTGGCGGGGAGTTCGGGCAACTGGGGCAAACACTATCAAACCTAGTTCATCGGGCGCTGAAAATAACTTTCCGGCATCTTGCCCAGACGATCCGTCTCGCCGCGGCAGCGACAAATCCGTTACAATCGCTCCCGGCCCCCGGCGTAACGGTTGACCGGGTCATCCGAAACCGGTACCCCGGCGAAAAATCTCCGATGCCTCGCCGGTGGTCGGGTCGCGGACAGGCAAATCTAGCATCTGGTTCGTGGCCGGATCGAATTCGGACTAAATTACGGATCAAGGGACCGATGAACCAATCCGCAGGCAGGCGATTCGTCGCAAAAAAGGACCGTCGGAAGCGCGCAGGAATTGCGGCGGATCGGATCGGTCGCGCGCTGGTGCTGGCGTTGATGGTCGCAGCCCTGGGGGGCTGGCAGTGGCCGCGGCTTCCTGAGGTGAGTGCGTCGGAAACCGCGTCGCCGCAAGAGGAAGGCAACCCGCAGCCATCCCGATTTACGCGGGCTGCCGGCGAGACCTGGGACGTCTTGAAAATCGGATCGAAAAAAGTCGGTTCTCAGTCGACGTCGATTCGGCCGCTGGTGAGGAACGGGCGACCGCTCGTCGAAATCCGATCCACGCAGCGGTTATCGATAACACGATTCGAACAAACGACGGAACAGAGTCTGGAGTCGGTCTGGCTAGAAACCCCCGCAGGGGAATTGGTCGAATTCGAAACGACGGAACGAACGGGGCGCGAACGGACCAGGACTCAGGCGGTGGTACGCGACAAGAAAATCCTGTTTACGGTGGAGACAACCGGTAAATCGGAGCGAAGCGAAATGGAGTGGCCGGATCCGCAGGCCGGCTGGTACCGGGTGGAACATCGGTTGGCCAACGAACCGCTGCGGCCGGGCGAACGCCGCGAATTGCGGGTGCTCATGCCGATCGTGAACCAGGTGGCGTCCGTGGAATTACAGGCGATTGAAGTCGAGACAACAAACCTGCTCGATCAACCGCGCGAATTGTTGCGCATCCATCGTAAGGACCGACTTGGAAGTACCGAACTGGTTTCGGTCGCCTGGATGGATGCCGCAGGTGCCATCCTGAAAACGCTTGTCCCGGGCCTTGGCCTGGAAACGCATCGTGCCACGCGGGAGATTGCCGAATCGAGCAAGGATCGGGGTGGATTTGACCTGGGAGCGGCGACGGTCGTCAAGCTGGATCGTCCCTTGACGGCCCCCCATCTACGCGAGAA
This sequence comes from Planctomycetota bacterium, assembly GCA_016872775.1. Classification (GTDB taxonomy): domain Bacteria; phylum Planctomycetota; class Planctomycetia; order Pirellulales; family Pirellulaceae; genus VGZA01. The sequence goes on from VGZA01000002.1 coordinate 131,148, forward strand.
AGTCGTGTACCGCGCGACGCTTGACGGAAATAGCGCCGAACGGATCTTCGCGGAGGGGGCCAGCCAGTCGGTTCGACCGATCAACGATCGCCAGGTGGAAATCACCGTACGCGCCCTCCGACCGTCAACGCGCCTTGAAGTCGACACCGAACCCGAACCCACCGACGACGATCGGAACGCCAACAGCTGGATTCAATCCGACGATCGACGGATCCTGGAGATGGCAGAACAGGCCTGCGGCGACGAGAGCAACGCCTGGGTAGCAGCCTGCCGGCTGGAAAAGTACGTGCGCAGCCAGGTCCGCACCAAGAGTTTCTCGCAGGCGTTTCTGTCCGCGGCCGAAGTGGCCCGATCGGGGGAAGGTGACTGTACCGAACACGCGGTCCTGCTGGCGGCGCTCTGCCGCGCCCGGAAAATTCCTGCTCGGGTTGCAATCGGGCTTGTCTACTATCCGCCCGCCACCGGTTTTGCCTACCATATGTGGAACGAAGTTTGGGTCACGGACCGATGGATCCCGCTGGACGCTACGCTTGGGAACGGCGGTATCGGCGGCGGGCACCTGAAGCTGGCAACGTCGAATCTCAAGGGAAGCGACAGCCGAGCCGTGTTTTTGCCGGTTTCCCAGCTGCTCGGACGGCTTAGATTGGAACTCGTCGATGCGTCGGTCGTACCCGACCAGCCACCGAATCGCGGCCAGGGCCCGTTACCCGAACGCCGTTAAAGGGGGTTGACCGGTCCGTGGCCCAAGATCGTCGCCCCGGCAACGAATATATGCCATATGCCCTAATAGCGACATTCGCCGCAGGCAATCTACACCAGGTAACGCAGTCATCGGGGCCTGCCACCAGGGACCACCACCGAGAGGGGGGAGAATATGACGGGGACGGAAGAGCGTAAAGGAACGCGAGTGACGTTTCTGGATCAGACGGGTGCCAAGTCGGTCGACGCGATCATTGCTGACGGGGTACCGGTAAAACGGATCTTGCCCAACATTATCACGAAAATGAGCCTTCCCGTGATGGGACCGGACGGGCAGCCAATGAGTTACAGCCTGGACCACAAGGAGGGGGGGGTACGGCTGCGCGAGGATCAGACGTTGCCCAAAGCGCGGGTCAATGATGGCGACCATTTGATCGTTTATCCTGAGATTGTCGCTGGTTCTAACTGCCGACGTGATTGAGTTGGCGGCCTGTTGACCTAGCGGCCTGTGGGAGATGGCGGCCCGATTAAGATAGAGGAGCCTGGTCGTCGTGGAGCAGGACCCGGAACGCGTGATTCCCAGGTCTTCTCGAGGAGCGTCGTCGAACATGCACGAATCGCCAAGACTGCGTCGCTTGCGGAACGACTTGAAAGTAATGCAGGCATTGCAGGAGGAGAGTTCGATCTTTCGCTTCTATACTCCTGGGTCGACGTTTGAAGGGGGGCCGGAGAACTACGTATTGCATTTCCATGGCACGGGACTTTGGCGCCCGGAGGGAACGATCGACGTCTTGCCGAGATTCGAACACGAGGTGCGCATCCATTTGGGCGCGTCGTATCCGCGTATGATGCCCGAATTGACCTGGAAGACACCGATATTTCACCCCAATATTTCGGCCAGCGGAATTGTCTGCCTTGGCGGGTATGGCACACACTGGGCGCCCAGCCTGCAACTGGACGAATTGGCCCGCATGCTGTGGGAGATGGTCCGCTATGCAAATTACGACGTCAACAGTCCCTACAATCGTGAAGCGGCCTATTGGGTCAAGGCGCAGACCCGATTACGTTTTCCGGTCGACCCGCGACCATTACGGGATCGTTTGCAGGTGGATCCTTCCGGTTCCCGCCATGGCGGATTGGTGACCAATCGACCGGACGTGCGGGTCGATACGCCTGCCGCGCCGGAAGTTCAATTTTTGGACTCGAAGCGCCGCCCGGAGATCGTGGATGCCGAGATCATCGACGACCCGCGCGCCATGTCGATGCCAGACATTGTCTTTATCGACTGAAGGTCCTTATCGACTAACGTATTGTCCGGCGCGGGCAGTTTGACTTGGGGCTGGCGATGGACACGAGCAGGACGATCGGCACAATCCACGACAATGCGGTGGCGATCGCCATTCGCGAGCTGGCGCTCGATCAAATTCTGGACTATTCCGCCAGCGAGTCGCGGGCGGAAATCGGCGGGTTCTTGATCGGCGAGGTGCGCGGGTCGGGAAAAGTGGTGGTCGTCGATCATTTTTTGCCGGCGGAACATACCCGATCGCGGGCCGGGTCGGTGACCTTCACGCACGAGACCTGGACGACGTTAACGCGGCAATCGGCGGAGCTGTTTCCTGGAAAACGGGTGGTTGGATGGCATCATACTCATCCCGGCCTGGGCGTCTTTCTTTCCGCCTACGACCTTTTCATCCATCGAAATTTTTTTCGCGAACCGTGGCAGATCGCCATGGTGGTCGACCCGCGCGCGCGGGAATTGGGTTTTTTCCATTGGCGGAACGGTGACGTGCACGATTGCGGGTTCCTCTGCCTGACCGAATCGCCATCGACCACGTCGGAATCGGTACCCTCATGACACTGGTTCTCGACGATGACGATCGCTATTCCCGCTTCCAGTTGATTTCCTGGTGGGATCAGGCCCGGCTCAGCCAGGCGCGCGTGATGGTTGTCGGTGCCGGAGCATTGGGCAATGAGGTGCTGAAGAACCTGGCGTTGGTCGGCGTGGGAACAGTGATCGTGGTCGATTGTGACCTGATTGAGACGTCGAATCTGACTCGATCCGTCTTATTCCGTCGGCGTGATTGTGGCCGGGCCAAGGCGATCGTGGCGGCCGAAGCAGTGGCGGACCTCAACCCCGATGTTCGCGCGATCCCAATTGTGGGAAATGTCATCACCGCCGTAGGCTTGGGCCTGTTCCGTGCCATGGACGTTGTGGTCGGCTGTCTGGACAATCGCGAGGCGCGATTGTGGGTGAATCGAGCATGCTGGCGCGTGGGCCGACCCTGGGTCGACGGAGGGATTCAGGAGATCAGCGGCGTCGTCAAAGTCTTCGTACCGGAGCAGGGGCCGTGTTACGAATGTGCGATGACGGAAAACGACTACCGACTAATTAATTTGCGTTACAGTTGCCCCCTGCTGCCACGCGAGGAGATCCTCGCCGGGAAAGTCCCCACCGCGCCGACCATCGCCTCGGTGATCGCCGGGTGGCAGGCCCAGGAGGCGTTGAAGATTCTGCATGGGATGCCGGTCGATCCCGGCACGGCGATGGTGTTCAACGGTGCGGCAAACAACTTCTATAAGACGCGGTTGCCTTGGCGCGACGACTGCCTCAGCCACGAACGGTTCGATGCCCCGCGAGCGACTAATCTCCGCTGCGGTGATCCGGCTTCGCGGTTATTCCAATCGATTCGAGCCGCCGAGAAGTTACCGGTCGAAGTTCCGCTGACACTGGCATTAGAGCGGGACCTGGTGGAGTCGGTGTATTGCGAGCGATGTTCGCGGGTCGTACGCGTGCTGCGCCCGGCGTTTGAAGTCGCCTCCCACCTGGCCCGATGTGAAACCTGCGGAGAACCGTCCAAACCGAAGATCACGCACCTGGTTCCCGAGTCGTCGTCGCTGGCGGAACTCACACTGGCCGAACTGGGAGTCGCTCCGTTCGATCTGGTGCGAGTACGCGGTGCCGATCGGGAATTCGTGGTTGAATTGACCGCCGATCAACACGCGGTCTGGCCGGGAGGCGAACGGCACGCGACACCATGAACGACGAAATTCAATTCGGCGACGTGGAGCAACAGCCGCCGCGCGTGCGGCGGAGGCCCGACCAGGATCGGCACTTCGCGGCGGCACGCGTGGGGACAACGCCGGGAACGCAGGCGCCACACGGCGATGCGAGCGACACCGAGCTGCCGATCTTCGTCGATCTGGACACCATGCGCGAAATGGAAGACCACGCCCGAACCGACCCGACGACCGAACTGGGCGGCGTGCTCCTGGGAGGCACATTTGAAGACGAATCGGGACGCCCTTTCGTGTTCATCGTCGACAGCGTGCGGGCCCGCCATGTCGAAACCAGCCGCGGCAGTATCAAATTTACGCACGATACCTGGTCGGCGATCACGGAAGAACGCCAGCAATTCGATCCCGAAATGGCGATGGTCGGTTGGTACCACACGCACCCGGCCTGGGGGGTGTTTCTTTCCGGGATGGACATGTTCATCTGCGACAATTTCTTTAACAAACCGCTGGACGTGGCGCTGGTCATCGACCCTTGCCGCGCCGAGCGTGGGTGGTTCCAATGGACGGGCAATCCCCGCGAACGGATTCGGCGCACGAGCGGGTTCTTCCTGACCACCTCCCGTTGTCGCCAGGATGAGTTGGAAAACTACATCAGGTATCTGGAAGGGAGCATCACGATGCCCATCGATTCCCGCAGCGGTTCATCGCCCGGCGGCCTTCCGCCGGTGATTCATCTGTCTGGAGAGCGCAGCACGACGACGATGACGATGACGATCGCCGTGCTGGGGATGCTGACGATACAGACCCTGTTTCTGGGACTGCTGGGTTGGCGGATGATCTCGATGCAGGAATCCGAGGGCGGCAGGGAACTGGCCGCGGCGGTGAAGGCAATCGGCGAATCACGTGTCACCGAGGCACGGCGAGACGGCCAGGCCGAGTTGTTGGATCGCGTGGTCTCAGAATTGACACAGGCTCCCTCCGGCTCCTTTCGCACGATGACGGAACTGCAGCAGCGGAATGAGGAATTGTCCGCCGCTCTCCGCGGACAATTGTCCCGCGAGCGGGAATTGAGTGGCCTGAACCAGGAACAGGCGGACCAACTGGATAAACTGGCGAAGCTGATCGACGCGCAAGCCAAAGAAAGCCGGGAAAAGCAGGACCGCTTCCAGTCTCGAATCGACGCACAAGCGGAAGAACTGGCAAAACAGCGTAAGCTCCGCGGTGACGGCGTCGGTGACGGCGAAGGTGCGGATGCAGCCGAAGCCCGCTGGTATCAGAACTGGAGTTGGTACTCGATCACGATCAGTTTCGCGCTGGGAGCCGTGGTCACGGCGGCCGCGTCGATTTGGCGCCGCGCATCCTCGGAAAATGCTCTCTCCGCCAAGGATCTTGATTCCTGAACGAACAAGCTGTTAGGTCAACTCCTCTCAGGAGAATGTGCGGCGATGTCACCACGCGAACTGCGGCGGACCGCGGAACGCGATGCCCTGGAAAAGCTCCAGGCATCCAGTTCGATTTTCCGTTTCCAAGCCGACGGGCCGGCTCCCGACAGTTACCGGATGCTGTTCAACGGCAGCGGACTTTGCCGCCAGTCCGGCGCGGTCAGTCGGGTCGAGATACTCGATCACCATGCGTGGGAGCTGAAACTGCCGTCCAGCTATCCCGAAGCGCCGCCGCTGATGCGGTGGGAGACACCGGTGTTCCATCCCAATATCTCGTTCGCGGGATTTCTCGAACCGGTCGGTATCGGCATTCACTGGCTACCGGTACTGACTCTGGACGTCCTATGCGAACGGCTCTGGGATCTTGTGCGAGGCGCCTACGTCGACCTGGAGAATCCGGTGAATCGGGCTGCCGCGGACTGGTATCTGCGGCAACGTGAGTTTAACATTCCGGTCGATACCCGCCCGTTGCGAGACCTCGCGCAGGCTCGTTGCGCCAATATTTTCCGGTATCACCGCAAAGAAGGAACGGCTCGAAAATTCGAGAGTACAGCGAATCAAGACGTCTTTTTCATCGGCGAGGATTCGCCCGTGCCCGTCCTTGCGAGGCCCTTGATTTCCCCCGGGCCCGCAGGCGACGATATCCTATACATCGGTGATGATGAGAGACCGGCGTAGGTGGAGCATGAGGGGGCTGTTTGTCTTGGGTGCCGTTTGCCCGATCGCATTTCTGGCTGCGTTGTCGATTCTATTCCTGTTCGGCCGCGTGCAGATCAAGAACGGCGGCTCGCGACTGCTGAAACGCTCGTTCCACGCCCTGGCCCGCAAATACCACGGCCACGTTCAATCGCATGGATTGTTCCGCACACCCGCAGTCCACTTCCGGCATGTTGCCTCGCATGTCGTCGTCCGCGCGGTAAGCACAGGGGGAACCGAGGCATTGCAATTCAGTTTCATCTGGCCCGATCGCGATCTGCGCATTGTGATCGGCTGCGATGAATCGGGTGTGCGGGCAGCCGCTGCATTGCTGCCCGAATTTCCGGTTAAGCCGGCAGGCGACGGACAATCGTTTTTTTTCGTTAGGGGTGCCCCCGAAGGGTCGGTCGCAAGGTTCCTCAGTTCGGGCGTCCAGTGGAAGCTGAATTGCCTGTACCACCTGGTGCGGAAGTCACAAGTCGATTTGACGATCAGGAGCGGAGTCTTCCATCTGCGGAAGTCCGGCGCGTACCGGACGTTTCCGGATATCGAGGAGTTGACTCGTGTGGCGCTCGAGCTCCACGACCAGGCACTGTTGACGCGCAGCGTGGGGATTGAGTTCCTGGGCGCCGATTCGGTACTGCCAATCTCACTGGCGGCGGCGAAATGCCAGGTCTGTGGCGAAGCTCTCGGCGCCGACCACGTTATCTGTCGCACCTGCAAAACGCCGCACCACCACGATTGCTGGAACTACGCTGGCTGCTGTAGCGTTTTTGCCTGCCGCGACACGCGTTATCTGATTCCTGTCGCCGACGCGAGTTCGAATGCGGAGCAAAACGCTCCGACGATCTCGCCGTTCCGCAAGCCACGTTGAATCCGACGAGGATCGGTTGGCAAGAACAAAATCAGGCGCCGTATTTGCCCAGACGACCGGCGTTGGCCAATGCCAGGGCCATCAGGTATTTCGCCTCGAAGTGGCCCAGGCCGCCGCGAATGCAGGTCGACTCGTGGAACCGATTCTGCCCGTCGGGCCGGCAGCAGCTCGAATAGATCAAAGTCGGGACCGGATGCCAGCTATGACTGCGCAGAAAGCTCGGCGTGCTGTGATCTCCGGTGACGATCAGCACCGTCGGATCGAGGGCCGTGATGGAGGGCAGAGCGGCGTCGAGCTCTTCGATACGGTGTACTTTCGCGTCGAAGTTCCCATCTTCCCCGGTGCTGTCGGTATACTTGAAATGCAAGAAAAAGAAATCGTAGTTGTTCCATTCCTGGCGGAGCACTTGAACCTGTTCGGCCAGCGTTTGCGCATTTCCCGCAATCGACATCCCGACCAGTCGCGCTAATCCTTTGTACATGGGGTAGACCGCGATGGCGGCGGCTCGCAATCCGTAAACCTCCTGATAGCTCGGCAGCGCCGGTCGGTTGGAAAACCCCCGCAATGTAAGACCATTCGCTTTGGGTTCCGCGGCCAGCAGATGCTGCGATTGCCGAATGAACTCTGCCGCCACCGTCGCTCCCCGCTCGCTTTCAGAGTCGATCGCGCGCGGAGCCAAAGGGCGCACACCGGTCTGTTGCGGATCGGTGTCTTTGATATTGCCGACGAGTCCGGATCCGCGGAAGACGACGACAAACCGATGTTCCTTGACAGGTTCGACTAGCACCTCCACGCCGGGAATCCGAACCTGGCGCAGTCGCACAGCCAGGGGAGCACTCTCCTCCGACGAGATGCGTCCGGCGCGGCGATCGGAAATAGTGCCATCGGCAGCCAGCGTACAGAAATTCCCTCGAGCCGCCAGGTCTCCGGGCTGCAGCTCAAACCCGATTCCGGTGGCCTCGAGTGCTCCGCGACCAATCAGGTACCGCAGGGGATCATAACCGAACAACCCGAGATGCCCGGGGCCACTGCCGGGGCTGATACCGGGCAAAACAGGGATACTCGCGCCTTGCACGGAACGCGCGGCGAGTGCGTCGAGGTTGGGCGTTCGGGCCGATTCCAATTCTGTCTTACCGCCGGGCGTCATCGGCAGACCGCCAAGCCCGTCGGCAACCAACATCACGATTTTGGACGTGTTAGCCACTTGCAATTCGCGGATCAGATCATGCAGATCCATCGAACATCTCCAGGAAAAGCAGTCGTCTATCGATCGAACAAACGCTTGTCGCCAACGCAGGACTGGTCACCGAATGCCACGACGACGCCCCATGGCCACTCATTGCAATCGGAATGGGTTAGTGACACAAGGGGGCAGACGCGGGCCAACGGGCCAACGGGTCCGCGGTGCATTCGGCAGAATCGGCAACCGGCCGCCGCACTTTGCGCCTCGCGGACTTGCCGGTAAAACTCCCCTATGCCCAACGCAGCCGCCCCCCAATTACTGCAGTTCGAGTTTCCGAGAATTGCGGCCGCATCGGAAGCGACGTCGGGACACCTGTCGCCGGCCGACACCGATTTCGCTGCCGCCATGGTTGCGGCACGTGCCGCCGTTGCGCGCCTGCGGGAAACCGCGGTGAACGGGGATTCCGAATGCCCGGAACGGGAAGCGGTTCTGGGTGCTTCGCAATTGCTACAAAGCTACTCGACCGATCGGCCGTCGAGCCACCTTTTTCGACTGCTGCGACTGGCGTCACGTTTTCGCGACTCCGTCGATCGCATCCTGGTGCTGGCGAACGCCGGGCAACAGGAGCTGATCCAGGTTCTGCTTGACAGTTGCTGCGACCCTTACTTTAACCAGCTATCGCGTGGGCAACGGGGAAGCCGGCCGCGAATCACCTTGATTTCGACGCCGTTTGACGTCGATGATGCGGAAGGAGTCGTACAATTACTCGGGAAGCACCCTGGCCAGTCCGACGTCGAATCGCAATGGGGATTGATCGCGATGCGCGAGCACGACGGCCAACCGGAACTTGATCACGCAATGGAGTTCTTTACTGAGAAACTCTGGAAACAATTTGGAACCGTGGGGCGGAGGGACCGGTGCATTGTCATTGCCCAGCCGTCGGATCCGTGGCATGCTTCGGCGCTGCGGCAAGACTGCCAGGCGGTCGTGGAGCCGCGATATTCCCCGCTGCATCGATGGGGCGCGACGCAAATGCACGCTACAGGGATTCTGATGGTGGCGGGCCTGCTCGGTATCGATCTGGTCAAACTGCTGGCGGGCGCCAGCCACGTCGGCAGGCAGTTTCTGGATACCCAGGAGACCGAGCATCCCTCCGAACCGTTCGTTGAAGCCCAAGTCGCCTGCCGACTCTGTTCCTCCGAAGCGTTTCCCGAGTACCGCCCTGATGTACGCGCCCTGCACTCGTATGCGATCTGGTGCGAACGACAGTACCGTGCAATTCGTCGCGGGTCTGCGACCAATACAGGGATTGGCGCTGGCCAGGAGCTTGCCGGTGCGGGGCAATCGAATCGGTTGGCGATGCGCTGCGGCCGACCGATGCAGCCAATGCCGCTGCAAACGATCGTGCATGTGGAACGGTGGAGGTACCGTGCGCCGAATCATGTCGAACTGCCGCTATCGCCGGGCCTGTTTGGTGTTACGACGGCGAGGGGATGCCGAACGACGAGAATTTGTTTACCATGCGTGCACGAGGGAACAATCGGACAATTGTTGGCGGTCAGCCTGCTCGCGATGGCCGCCGAATTCCCGGTTCACCCTCCGGCCTGACGTTGCGACGATTGGGGATACGACCGTAAGCGGACAATGTCCTGTTCCCGCACCGATTCCCCTTCCGCTCGCAAGATTGAATGACGGCCCCAACCGGCGCGGAGGATCGTTCCATGAGTACGGACTGTAAGCTCACCTGGCTTGGACATGCTGCCTGGCTGCTCGAAATTGGCGGAGCTCGCGTCGTCATCGACCCCTTTCTCAACGATTCGCCAACGGCACCGTTACGAGCCGACCAGTTGCAGGTCGATTATGTGCTGGTCTCCCACGGCCATGCGGACCACGTGGGCGACAGTGCGGCGATCGCCAATCGATGCGGGGCGACGCTGATTTCCAATTATGAAATCACCGAGTGGTTTCGATCGAAGCACAAGGTGGCCAAGGTCATCGGCATGAACCTGGGCGGAGGAGTGTCGCTGCCGTTCGGCGAAGTCAGGTTGACAATCGCATTCCACAGTTCGCAGCTTCCCGATGGCGCCTATGGCGGCAATCCGGGAGGTTTTTTGATTTCGTCCGCGGGCAAGCGGATCTATTTTGCTTGCGATACGGCGCTGTTCAGCGACATGCGGCTCCTGACCGGTGCGGGATTGGACCTGGCGGTTCTGCCGATCGGCGACTTGTTCACGATGGGCATCGACGATTCCCTGGAGGCGATCCGCTTGCTCACGCCAAGGCAGGTGGCACCGTCCCACTACAACACATGGCCTCCGATCGCCCAGGACGTTCATCGATGGGCCGAGCGGGTGCGGCAAGAAACCGGTTCCCAACCGATCGTCACCAAACCGGGACAGACATTCTCCCTCGAGCGTTAACACTGGAGCGCCGTATGCGGTTCCCACTAATTCCCCCCCGACCAATTCACTGTATCGCGGTCAGCGTGATATGGCTTTGGGTGTTATTCGCCGCAGGCTCATTCGCGGCGGCCGATCCTCATCTGCTGCAATGGAAATGGAACAAGGGTCAGGTATTGGCGGTTGACTTGCGCCAGCAAATTGAGACCGAATCGGCTTACACCGGCAAGACGGTCAAGCTGAACCTCAATCTTACCGTCGGCCTGACCTGGAAAGTCACCGAACTGGACCCGACCGGAAAGATCGCAACTATCGAGCAAACGATTGATCGTATACGAGCGCGCGTCGTTGACGGACAGGGGATCCCGAGGGAGTTCGATTCCCAAGCCAAGCGTAACCCTGTCGAACTGGCCGGAGCATTGGATCGGTTCCAAGGCCTGCGAATGACCATGGAGATTTCGGCGACCGGTCGGATTCTGAAAGTCGATCTGCCCGCCACCGACGAAAATGCCAAGACGGCCGAAGCCTTCCGCGGCCTCGACTTTGCGCAACTGATACGCCAATCCTCCGCGGCGCTGCCCGAGGCACCGGTCGAGATCGGTGGAAGCTGGGAAACGGAATCCGAATCGCCGTTGCCGCAAGGATCACTGAAATTGAAATCCAGTTACCGGCTCGCGGGTGAATCGGAGCTGGAAGGAATTGCGGTGATGAAGATCGAGCACCGCGGTGAAGTGGCGTTGGGCGGCGTACGGAAGGCGATTCCGAATCTCACGATCAAGCAGCACGAGCAGACCGGTACGATCCTGTTTGACGCCCAGGCCGGGCGGATTGTCTCGTCCCAATTGAGTCAGCGGCTGACAACCCACTCTCGACTTCGCGAAATCGTGATTGACACAACGACACGATCCAATCTCGAATTGACGCTGCGCCCGAAGCCCTAGAACGGCCGGTGTCCGCCACCATCGTTGCGATTTTCTCAGGAAAGGATTCGCATGCACCCCTGGGTAGCTGAACGAACCAAGACCTTTGACGCCAGCGGTATTCGCAAAGTGTTCGATCTGGCCGCCAGATTAAAGAACCCGATCAACCTCTCGATCGGCCAACCCGATTTTGACGTGCCGGAAGCGATCCAAATCGCCTGTATCGATGCGATTCGAAGCCGTCGCAACAGTTACGCGCCGACCCAAGGGATCTCCGAGTTGCGCCAGAAGCTCCAACTTCGTGTCGACGCGGAATATCAGCACGCCGACCGCAGCGTATTCGTGAGCTCGGGGACCAGCGGGGGCCTAGTGCTCGCGCTGCTGTCGCTTGTGAATCCGGGCGACGAAGTCATCTTCTTCGATCCCTATTTTGTCATGTATGAGGCGCTGGTGAAGCTGGTTGGCGGGGTCCCGGTGGTCATTGACACATATCCGGACTTTCGCATTGACGCCGACAAGGTCGCCGCCGCGATCACGCCGCGCACCAAACTGATCCTGCTCAACAGCCCCGCAAACCCCACGGGCGTTGTCGTCGCGGAGCGCGACATCCAGGCGTTGGCCGAATTGGCGGCGATTCGCAATATCGCACTGATTTCCGACGAGTTGTACCGGATCTTTCTTTACGACGAACCGTTCGTTTCGCCGGCGCGATTCAATCGCGACACCATCGTTATCGATGGCTTTTCCAAGAGCCATGCGATGACCGGCTGGCGGCTCGGCTTTGTGCACGGTCCGGCGGAAATCATGAACACGATGATCAAGCTGCAGCAATACACGTTTGTCTGCGCGCCGCAGCCGGTGCAATGGGCGGGCATCGCGGCGATGGACGTGGATATGAGCGACCACGTCGCCGACTATCGACGAAAGCGGGACCGGATCTGCGCTGGGCTCGAAGGAGTCTATGAGTTCGTCCGGCCAGGTGGAGCGTTCTACCTTTTCCCCCGCGCTCCCGGCGGCAACGGAACGGAATTCGTAACCCGTGCGCTGGATCAGGAACTGCTGGTAATCCCCGGTGGCATCTTCAGCCATCGTGACACGCACTTCCGTATCTCGTTCGCTGCGGCCGACGAAACGATCGAGCGGGGAATCGCCGCACTGCTCCGCTTGGCGACCGGCCCCTCTGGCGCGACGGGCTAAAGGTGAGGGGAAACGGCGGGGTTTCCCGGCCGATCGATCACGACCGCCTCGACGCGATTCCTACTTTCGTCAACCGCGTTCTTCGAGGGTCGTAAGCCCGCGGCAAGCGACGCTCCGTCAGCCCGGGTACGGGTCGAGGTCCAGGTCCAGGTCCAGACGGGACGCCAACGAAGCCCCCTCAACGAGCCGCACCTTACGGTCCGACGGGCTCGTTGACCGCGCCGTCCGCGGGCATTTCCAGGCCGTCCACGAAACTCGCCAGCGTCCTGGCTCGATAAGGCTGCTGCAGCTTTCGCACCGCTTTGGACTCAATCTGCCGAACCCGCTCGCGCGTCACCGAAAAGATCTTGCCAACTTCCTCCAGGGTGTAGGCGTACCCGTCGGCGAGCCCATAGCGCAGTCGCAGAATCTCGCGTTCGCGATAGTTCAGCGTCTTCATGGCATCATCGATGCGAAACCTCAGTGCCAGTTGATTGGCATCGTACAGCGGATCGTCCTTGCGATGATCCTCGAGAAACTCACCGAAGAAACTGTCCTCATGGTCGCCCACCGGTTGATCCAGCGACAGTGGCTGACGAGCCATCTTGAGGATGCAGCGCGTGTCATCCAACGAAAGCAACGCGCGGCGCGCGGTCTCTTCCGCCGTCGGCTCACGCCCCAGCTCCTGAACCAGTTGCCGTGTCACGACCCGTACCTTGCTCATCGTATCGATCATGTGCACCGGCACGCGAATCGTCCGGCTTTGATCGGCGATCGCCCGCGTAATCGCCTGGCGGATCCACCAGGTGGCGTACGTCGAGAATTTGTAGCCGCGAGCGTATTCAAATTTGTCCACCGCTCGCATCAACCCGGTATTTCCCTCCTGAATCAGATCCAGAAAGCTCAATCCGCGATTGCGGTATTTCTTGGCGATCGAAACCACCAGCCGCAGGTTGCCAGCCGAGAGATTGCGTTTGGCGGCGTCGTACTGACGCTGGAACTCCCTCGTCATCTCGATACGGCGTCGCAATGTCGCGGGGCTTTCGAGCGAAATCCGCATCAGGTAGTGAAGCTCCTTTCGCATCTCAGCGATCAGTTCCATTCGGGAATCGCCCGCCCGATGCTGCTCGGCGATACGAGCCTTCAACACCTGCATCCGGTTGCCAATCGCAACCAGTCGATCGTACAACGGCTGAAGTCGATTGGTTCGCAGGTTGAGTTCCTCAATCAGCCGCACGGCCTTGTTGCGCCGGCGAATTAATCGACGCCAGGCCGCGTGCCGTTCCTTACGCGGGTTCTTGCGATGGACGGCGTAGCGGAAATCAGCGTTGTTCCGTAACAGCAGGTGCCGCAACGTGGCGACGTTCGGACCCAGCCGCTTCATGACCTTCTTTTTTTCCGTCGTGTTCGTGACCGATACCTCGATCGTGCGATCCAGACGCAACTGCCCTTTGTGTACTTTGGTCAGCACTTCCAGGGCGGCATGCAGCACGAAGTCGGTGGCCAGCATGCGATGCCGATAGAGCGTCCGGGCCCGCTCGATTTCCTTGGCGGAGGCGATCTCCTGTGCGCGGTTCAGCAGCGGTATCTGCCCCATCTGCACTAAATACATTCGCACCGGGTCGTCGGTACTGTTGGTGACATCGTCCTCGGAGAGGATCTCCTCGGGCAATTCCTCTTCCGAAGCATGATCCTCATCCAGGTCGTCTTCGTGATCGTCGAAGGTGTCCTCGACAGCGAGCGACAGTGCCGCGCCTTGCCGCTTCTGTACGCCGTTCCCATGCAGGACGACACCGTTGGCAGGATTCCTGGACTCTCGGTCTCCGGTATTCGCCGCTTCCGGTTTTCGTGGGGTCTTCGCCAAGTTGCAACTCCCTCAGCAAGTGTTGAGACTGCCAAACGGATCGTTTGGACACGAATCGGCTCAATGCAGGAGGAATGCCAAGGCGATGAAGTGCCGGGCCAGCGAACGCAAACCCCGGCGTGGAAAGCAGTTGGAGCGGCCATCGATCTCAACGAACCGCACGAACTCGTTGTTGAAACGCCACACACCGCAAGAACAAGAGTCGCATGTGGAAAAAAAACAACACTATCCACGAGAGCCCGCTGATGCCGATGCCCCCGACAAAAGCCGAAGGCCAATAGCGAAAAGTCACGCGATGTTGGCCGGCCGGGAGAACCACCCCTCGCTGGACGCGGTTGGTACGGAGAATCTCGACCGGTTTTTCCCCAGGCTGTCCAGTCGTTTCCAACGTCGCAGACCAACCGGGACAGTAGGTGTCGGCGATCACCAGCAAACCCGGCGCATCCAGTTCCGCTTCCACCACACAGCAATCCGGTCGATCGACGACAATCCGTGCCGATGTGAACTCCGTACCGATCGAGTTTTCCGGCTTCGTCGCGGCCGCAGGTTCTGACAGCAAGCCGACCTGATCGGCCTCGCATTCCACGACCGCCAGATTGCGGAAATCACGCCACTCCCCCTGGGAAAACAAGACTTCCTCGGTTCGATGGCGTACGGCACCGATCGAAGTACTCGATAGCGGACTCAGTCGCAACAACCGATGCACGATGCGCACCCGCGGAAAGGCCGCCGGATTACTCCATAGATTGACGCTGGCTCCGACATCCATTCCCCATTCGTCCATCCGCGCCGACTCCCGCCAAAACGGCAAGGCAGTTCCTTGCGGAAGCAACGCCGTCTTTGCCGCCAGGAGATCGAGCATCGGCGCAGCAATCGCGGACGAACCGTCGGCCAATCGAGGCCCCCGTTTCTTACCTGCCTCAAGAAACAAAGACCAATCGCGCGATGCGATACTGTCTGACGCTTCCAGAGAACCGATCCGCCATCGCAGGGCATGTCGAGGAAACAACGTTTCATGATCCCATTGAAGGCCCTCCACCAGTCGACGTGGCGATGAACTGCGGCTCCAGGACTCTGGCAACCAGTGGGGACTTACCGGACGATAAGTTCGATACAACTGGCCCTCCGCCGGCGTCCCTGAAGCGAGCGCGTGCTCCGCGTCAATCCACGACCGAACGATCGGTGGACTGTCGATCGCGGATGCGGGCGCCGTGGCGATCAGCGGCAAGGCGGCGACGACGAGGTCGGCCAATGTGAGCCACGACAGCCAGGTGCTGCACAGCGAATTCGAACCCGCCCGCCTTACGATCCAGCTGCCCGTGATTGCAGTAACCGCGGCGTGGGCAAGCGACCGTGCAAGATCGGTCGTCGCTCCATTCCAGTCGATGGGCCCCAGCCAATCATCCGACCCCGCGACTCCCCCAGGAACCGACCAGCGATCGACGATTGTAATCCGAATCAACAGTACCACTGCCAGCAGCCCGGCACTCAGTATCGCCGTACGGTCAAGCCATCTACGTAATCGTCCGCGTATTTCGCTCAACCGCTGCGCTCCAATGCCGGACAGCATCGCGGCCGCCAGAGCGAATGGAATCAGCCACTTTGCCGGGTAACGAAAGTAGACATACCCCGGTAAGCAGACCACCATGAACCAGTAGAGCCCACCGACTGAATCGGCCCACCCGTCGGTAATGCCCTGCGGCAGCGTTTGCCGGGCGATCCATCCGATCCCGTATCCGCCCCACGAGGCACCAAGGGAACCGCAGCCAACATAGGACAACCATCGCACGCGTGGATCGTTCGAGCGAAATGACCCGGCGGACAATGCCAGCAACAACGGAATCAAACCAAGATAGGTCGACGGTGTCCAGGTTTCTGATTCCCCTGCCAGGATCGAGGACCAGCGATGATTTTCGGGGAACAGATTGCCGAAACAGTTAGGCCAGACAAGTTCGAATACGCGCCATGGCGGATGGCTGAACCGATAGACGCTATGCAGGTGGGTTCCGGCAGCGGGGGTTCCCAAAATTCCGCCATCGTCCTGCAGCGCGCGATTGTCAGCCGGAGGACGCTGCTCGTTGGCGAACCAGTTCTTGCCTAGCTCGTAGATATTTCGAGGCCGATCGAACGCGGCGCGCTGACTCGACCGTCCCCACTCGAGCGCCGGCAGGAACTGCACGGCGGCCAGGGCAACCGCAAGCAGAGCGGCGGCGACCAGCATCAGCAATGCGCCGGCAGGCCGATTATGCCAGTTCGGTCGGTCCAATTCTCCAATCGCAGCCCCAATCCTCCGACGGGATCGAATACCGCCAATCGCCAGCCAACCGATACCGCCCAGGATGATCAGATGGTAGGCCAATTGTGGATCTCCGCCGAGGATCATCATCGCCGTCGCAGTGCTGAGTGCGGGAATCCAACCGACGTTTCGCGTCACAAGAAGTCGTTCCAGGGCGCCGATGGCGAGCGGTAACCAGGCCGCGCCGATCAAGAACACAGCGTTGCAGTGCTGAAACAGAACGGCGCCGCCATACCCGTAGGCAGCGCCCGCGATCAGGGAAGGCCCCGATTCCAATTGCCACCAGCGGCGCGCGACAAACCAGGTTCCGATCGCGGCGAGCGGCAGATGCATCGCCAGAAAAATGGTGTACGCCACGCCGGTCGATAGCGGCAGAGCGAACAACAGCTTCAACGGATAAAAACAGCCCGCCGTCGCGTCCGCAATCGCCGGCACCCCGCCATTCTCGTGGGGGTTCCAGAGCGGAATCTCTCCCGCTCGCCAGCGCCCCGCCGTCCATTCGTAAACCGGGTAATAGTAATGGCCGGCATCCCGAAAGCAGAAAATCTCACGTTGGAGGACGGCCGACCCTACCAGCACAACGACCGGCAACACGAGCATCAGCAGAGGAGACCGAAGGGTCGCGCTGCCTGCCCCCATGAGGTAGTTTCTCCACTTTCGCCCGTTCCGGCCATCGTCGGCGATCATCGGATTTTCCAGGACCAGAGAATTTTCACGAGCGCACTCCTGCGATCCGACGCTGGGCCTGTAACGATGAGCCCGCGCCCCGTGATTCCCCGGCGACGATTTTCAATCATCACCTTCGGTCGAATCGAACCAATCGGTACCACCGACGACCGATCCTGGGTTGGGCCGCCAATTCGGGAATTCATGGAGCCTAATGAAAACGTATGTTTTTTCACGGATCTGAGCGCCCCTCCGACACATCGATTGTCGGGCGACTCCTGTCCATTTCTGGTACAATCCGGTCTCGGATCGGCCATGTCAACTTACTCGCTGAAGGAGAACTTCCGTGTCGAATCGACCATTCGCCGCGATCGGCGCGACAGGCATCCTGGTGTTGATCCTGGTGGCGGTTGTGGGCGGGTACTTCTGCTACGCGAATTGTCGCATCGAAGTCCCCAGCAGTTCCATGGGTATTCTTATCAAGAAGACCGGAAAGGACCTGGAAAACGAACAGGAAATAGCCCCGGACGATTCGTACAAGGGCGTGCAGATCAACGTGTTGGCCGAAGGACGCCACTTTTACAATCCCTGGGAATGGGATTGGGAAGTCGTGCCCCAGATTGAAATCCCCCAGGATAAGCTCGGCGTCCGCATCCGACTCTACGGAGACGACCTGGCGTATGGCGAGTTCATCGCCTGGAAAGCGAATCAAAAAGGGATCGTGCCGGAGATCCTTCGTCCCGGGAGGTATCCGATCAATGCACGCATCACCGGCCAGCCGGAACGCCGCGATCATCACTACGCGGAGTACATCGAGCTTCATCGCCCCATCGTCATTACCGCCGGTTTCCGCGGCGTGGTGACGAATCTCTCGGGGCCGATGCCCAAGGACCCGAACGTACTGCTCGTCCAACCCGGCGAACGCGGTACCCAGGAAGAGACGTTTGACGCCGGAACACATTACGTGAACCCGTACACCACCAGAATCAATCTGATCGATTGCCGCAGTCAACGATTCAACCTCTCGATGGATGGCGACATGGGCTTCCCGTCCAAGGACGGTTTCTGGGTCACACTGGACGGGATCATCGAGTATCGCGTTCGTCCTGAGTACGCCAGCAAAGTTCTCGTCATCTACAACGAAACCAGCAACGATCGCGACATGGACGCCAACGTCACCCAGGAAATCGTCAACAAGATCATTCTGCCCAACGCCCGTTCATTCTGCCGCCTGCGAGGTTCGGATCATTCCGGCCAGGACTTCATCACGGGCGACACTCGTTCCAAATTCCAGGAGGATTTCCAACGCGAACTGCAATCCACTTGCGATTCGCAAGGCGTGCAGATTATCCAGGCGTTGATCACGCGGATCAACCCTCCGCAGAAAATCGCCGAACCGGTACGGCAGCGCGAGATCGCTCAGCAGAGGAAAAAACAATTTGAACGGGAGATCCTGCAGCAAACCTCCGAACAACAGCTCGCGGTCGGACAGGAAATGGTGAAGCGCAAGCAGGAGCTGGTCGACACGGAACGAAGCGTCGTGAAAGTCACGACCGAAGCGAAGCGCCGGCAGGAAGTGGCGGTGATTGAGGCGGAACAGCGGTTGAAAGTGGCAGAATTGGAACTCCAGGCGGCACGGGACATGGCCGAAGCAGCGCGCGCGCTGGGTGAAGCGGATGCCAAGGTGATCGAATTCGACAATCAGGCCGAAGCGTCCGGCTGGAAAAAAGCAATCTCGGCCTTCGGCGGTGACGGCGACGAGTACGCCCAGTGGACAATGCTGAAGAAACTCGCCCCTTCGTTCCGCCAGATGATGGTAAATACGGCCGATAGCCCGCTGATGGAGATCTTCCGCCGTTACCAGTCCGGCGCAGGTGCCAGGCCCGCGGAACGGCTCGGCAAACCGACGGAATCGGAAACACCGCCCGCCCCGGCTGTGACGTCGCCCTCGGGTACCGCGGTCGCGCCAGGCAACTCGGTTTCCACTGCGAACGACAACTGATTTCAAAAGAACTTCGGTGAAAACCATCGCGACGAAATCACACGCATAGATCCAGGAGAATCAAGGCCATGAGGAAACTCAATCTGCTGCTCGGGTTGGGCGTGCTGTTGTCAACGCTGATCGCGTTCGGCGGAATCTTCCATTGGACAGTGAACCGGGTCTATATCTCCGAAGGCTCGAGTGTCCTGCTCCGCTATAAGGGCCCGCTGTTGTTCGGTTCCCGCAAGACGGCCGAACCAGGACAGTTTGCCAAAGATGGCGAGACGGGGGTGCGGGAACAGATGCTCGGACCAGGTCGACATTTTTACAGTCCGATCTGGTGGGAACGAACCTACGTTCAGGATCTGATCGTCGAGTCCAGTCAGGTCGCCATCGTCACGAGCAAGATGGGCGAGTCGTTGCCGGAAGGCGAGTTCCTGGTCAGCGGCGACCTATCCGGGCCGAACCGAGTAAAGTACAAGGGCATCCTCCGCAAGG
The DNA here is from genome assembly GCA_016872775.1 of Planctomycetota bacterium. Lineage (GTDB taxonomy): Bacteria > Planctomycetota > Planctomycetia > Pirellulales > Pirellulaceae > VGZA01. The sequence continues at coordinate 150,857 of VGZA01000002.1, forward strand.
TCTTCGGGCCAGGCAGGTATCGCATTAATCCGTATGCCTACGAATTCAAGATCGTCAAAACCGAAACCACTCACGTCGGCGATCAGCTAAAGCACGCGGGCTGGGTGGAAATTCCCACGGGTTACGTTGGCGTAGTAACGAATCTCGCCAGTATCCCCGAACGCCAACAGGCCTCAGGTATCCAGGATGAAGTCCTGCAGCCGGGGCTCTATCCCGTAAATCCGTACGAACAGCAGATCGATATCGTCGAGATCGGTTATCGCGAGACTTCGATCGAGGTCGCTAAACGCAAAGATCGCTCCGGCAAGGTTCTGCTGGATGAGAGCGGCGAACCGGTGCCGGACGACGAAACAGGCATCAGCTTTCCGTCCAATGACGGTTTTGAGATCCGCATCGACTATACGGCGATCTGGGGCGTCATGCCGGAACAGGCTGCCGCTGTAGTCCGCACGTTCGGAACGATCGCTGCCGCCGAGCAAAAAGTCATTCAACCCCAATGCGAGAGCATCTGCCGCAACAACGGTTCGAAGATGGGCGCGGTCCAGCTGCTGGTGGGTGAAACGCGGCAAAAATTCCAACTTGCCACGTCCGACGATTTTCGGGAAGTGCTCAAAGACAAGGACATGGTCCTGTTGTATGGTCTGGTTCGACATATCTATATCCCGCTGCAGGTGCGTGTACCGATTCAGATGGGATATATCGCGGACGAATTGACGCTTACTCGCGAACAGGAAAAGAAAACCGCGGAGACCGAGGCCGATCTGCGGGAAGCGGAGCGTAAAGTCGAGTTGGCATCGGAAAAGGTCCGCGTGGAAACCGAGAAGTTGGTGGCGAACTTGGTCGCCGAGGGCGAAAAAGAAGCGAAGGAACTCGATGCCACTACACGGCAACGGGTAGCGGCCATCGATCGAAAGATTGCCGAACTCGACGCCCAAAAGAAGATTCTTCTGGGGGAAGCCGACGGATTTGCGGAAGGACTGCGGCAGGTCGCGGAAGCGCAGCGATTCCAGCTCGCCGTCGAAGCCTTCGGGACGGCAAGTTCTTTCAGTAAATGGCAGTTTGCCGAGGGCCTGCCCGAGCAAATCGACTTGAGGCTGGTCTATGCGGGTGAGGGAACGCTATGGACCGACCTGAAGTCGGTCATGCCCACGCTGCCGTTGACCAACGCGCTCAAAAACTCCCAAGGCAGCGGCAAGGCGACCGATCGTCCTGCCTCCGAAGCCAAGTCCCGGTAGCAGGCAACCACGGCCTGGTTGGCATGCGCGCAATCGGTTTCACGGATTCGCTTCGCGCGGAGACCTGATTAGTCAACCTTCTACGAGCAGGTTGCCGAAAGTAGAAACTGGGGGAGAGACCCAGGCACCGGTCACCCGGATCGGAAACGAACGATCGAAGTGGGTTGAGTCCGAATTCGCCGCAGGTCGAAAACGCCGGTCGCTTGACCGCCTCCAACAGGTACCGATGGGGATTTGGCGAAGATCTAACGATCGTGCCGAAGAGTGAATGTCGATGAATGGCGAGCTGCCGTACGAAGTCGAAATTGAAATTCTGCGAGGGCGGGCGCAAAACCGTCATCGCGTGGTGGCCGCACCGGTCTATTTAATCGGCGCCGCCGCGGACTGCGACCTTGTGCTCGCCGATCCCCGGATACCGGATGTCCATACTTACCTGTATGTTACGCCGCACGGCGTGTCGCTGCGGCACCTTGGTTTTGAACCGGATCTGGAAATCGACGGTTCAACGACCGAATACGCGCAACTCCACGACGGCCAGCGGTTTCGGCTGGGCCAGGCATACGAGTTCCGCATTCATATTCGATCGACGAGTGGTAGAAACGACTCGAAGCGGATCCTGCGTCTGGACACCGCTCATCATCGTGCCTCCGCGCCCAACGCCGAATTCGGTCATGAAACGGTATACGCATTGTTGGCGGAAGTGCGAACCCGTCTGCGTTCGGAGCCAACATTTCGGACGGGCAACCGCCCCGCCAGCCCCCCGACCATTCGCCAGATCCTGTTGCAATCCGCGTTAGTTCGGGCCCGTACAAGTGCCTGAAATTGACTTTTTGACCGACCGGAACCGGCGCACACTTTCAACGTCCCCGCGATCAACAATGTCCAACGTTATCGGAATCATTGAAACTACGGAATCGATCACCGTGCTCGTGGATCGCGCTCAGGCTGCTGTCCCGGCGCGCCATCATCGGATTGGTGTTCCGAAGCGGGCATCGCAACGCGATTACTCGTGCGAAACAGTCACCGCCGATCTTCCTCGGATCGAATTCGAATTGCGGCAGGCCTATCAAATGTTCAAGGCGAAGCTGGAAATGCGCGACCGATCAGGTCGCTGAACGGTCGTCGTTGCCGACGAAGCGATAAGACGCAACAAGCTCGACCGTTCGTTCAGCGGGACCTCGAAGCGACTCGCATCTGCGCACGTGCCTGCTGGATTTCCCGGTCTCGAATCGCCAGTAGCTCTGCGGTATGGATCGGCTTTTTCAGGGCGGAATCGAGGGACTTTTGCGCGGCGGTCGGGTCGACCGACTTCGAAGCCAAGGCTCGCCCGGTCAGCACGGAAACCACATTGTTCGCCACCTGTACGAATCCACCGTCGACATAAAATCGCGATTCGTTACCGGCATTGCGGATCCGCATCTCGCCATACCCCAGCCGCCCGATCATCGGGCTGTGATCGGGGGCGATGCCGATCTCGCCATCGAACAACGGCAAGGCCACGAAATCGGCCTCGGTTTCCAGCGCCACGTTTTCGGGCGTCACGACGATGCAACTCAGTTGAGCCATCCCAGCACACTAACCTTTCGCCGCCATTTTCTTGGCCTGCTCTTCGGCTTGCTCGATCGCGCCCACGTACATGAACGCGTCCTCCGGCAGATGATCCCACTTTCCGTCGCAGAGTTCCTCGAAACTTCGGATCGTCTCGTCCATCTTGGTGAATTCGCCCGATTTTCCGGTAAACACCTCGGCGACGTAAAACGGCTGCGACAGGAACCGCTCGATGCGGCGGGCACGGTGCACCACGAGCTTGTCGTCTTCGCTGAGTTCGTCGACGCCAAGAATGGCGATAATGTCCTGCAACTCGCGGTAGCGCTGCAAGATTCCCTGCACGCGTCGGGCAATGGAGTAATGCCGTTCGCCAAGAATGTTCGGGTCGAGAATCCGGCTCGAGGAGGCCAACGGATCGATCGCCGGATAAATACCTTTTTCCGAGATCGAACGTTCCAGGTAGATGAAGGCGTCCAGCTGGCCGAAGGCGGTCGCCGGCGCGGGGTCGGTCGGGTCGTCTGCGGGCACATAAACGGCCTGCACCGAGGTGATCGCACCGCGGCTGGTCGATGCGATCCGTTCCTGCAAAGCGCCCATTTCCGTCGCCAGCGTCGGCTGGTAACCGACCGCCGAAGGCATGCGTCCCAGCAACGCCGAGACTTCGCTGCCGGCCTGCGAAAAGCGGAAAATGTTGTCGACAAACAGCAGCGTATCCTTGCCGGTCGTGTCCCGGAAAAACTCCGCCATGGTTAACGCCGAGAGCGCGACGCGCAACCGGGCGCCCGGCGGCTCGTTCATTTGTCCGAAAACCATGCAGGTCTGTTCGATCACCTTGCGGCCGGTCTTGCCGATTTCCGCTTCCTGCATTTCCAGCCACAAGTCCGTTCCTTCGCGGGTTCGTTCGCCCACGCCCGCGAAGACGGAGTATCCACCGTGCTGCGTCGCGATGCGCGCGATCAATTCGGTCAAAATAACCGTCTTTCCCAGACCGGCACCGCCGAACAAACCTGCCTTGCCTCCGCGCACGAAAGGAGTGAGCAGGTCGACGACCTTGATTCCCGTTTCGAACAGCTCGGTACTGGTCGAAAGGTCGGCAACCTTCGGCGCGTCGCGATGGATCGGCCAGCGTTCGGCCGCCTTCACTTCGCCTCGGCCGTCGATCGGATCGCCGAGCAGATTAAAGACGCGCCCCAGCGTCGCTTCACCAACCGGAACGGAGAGCGGCGCGCCGGTGTCGATAACATCCTGACCACGGATCATGCCGTCAGTGCTGCCCAAGGCCACGCAGCGTACGCGTCCGCCTCCCAGGTGCTGCTGCACCTCCCCGGTCAAGTTCAACGTCACGCCCTTCTGACTGCTGACGATTTTCACGGCGTTGTAAATCTTGGGCAACGACGCCTCGTCGAATTCGGCGTCAAACGTGGAGCCGATCACTTGCGTAACCCGGCCCAAATTGCTGGCGGTAGCGGTGCTCATGGTTCAGTAATCTCGTTTCTTTTTCGCGAAAAAGTTCCTGGGTGATTCGATCCGAGGCCCAAACCGCCTCGCGGAACGGGCAACTCCGAATCCGGTTCCGAGTCGTTACCCCTTCAACGCCTCGACACCGCCAATGATCTCCATGATCTCTCCGGTGATTTGCGACTGCCGGGCCCTGTTGTAGGTCATCGATAACTGTTTGATCATCTCCGACGCGTTTTCGGTGGCGGATTTCATCGCCACCATCCGCGCGATCTGCTCGCTGACGGCCGCATCCAGAAAGCACTTGAACAACTTCACCTTGAAGCTGGTCGGCACAACCTCCTCGAGGATCGACGCGGCCGAAGGAACGAACTCGTACATCGATTCGCCCTTTTTCTCGGCGGCGGCCTTCCCCTCGTCGCTGGTCAGCGACGACAACGGCAGCAACGTCTCGACCACGGCGATCTGGCGGGAACTGCTCACAAATCGGGTGTAGGCGATATCGAGCCGGTCGAGTTCGCCGGTGATGTAACTGTTCAGCAGCCGGTTCGCGATCAGTTCGATCTCCTCGTACTTCGGCTGATCATCGAATCGCGTGTAGCTTTCGTCGATTTCGATCTTCTTGAATTTGAAGCCGGCGATCCCCCGTTTTCCGGAGACTTCGATCCGCAGGTTCTGCAGCGACGCGGCCCGGAGTTCCTCGAGCCGCGCAAGCGCCTGGCGCAGGACGGCGCTGTTGTACCCTCCGCACAGTCCCCGGTTGGCCGTCAACACCATCAGTGCGGCGCGTCGGGTTTCCGGTCTCGCTTCCAACAGCGGATGCGAGACGGTCAGGCCACTGTTGGCGAGATCGGCGACCAACTGGGTGATCCGCTTCGTATAGGCGGTCGCGGCGCTGGCCCGGTCCATCGCCTTCTTGAATCGCGCCGTTGCAATCAATTCCATGGTCCGCGTGATTTTGCGGATATTGCGAATCGATTTGCGCCGCTTGTCGAGTGCTCTTGCTTTGGCCATGATCGGCTACTTGCCCCCTGGCTTCCACGTGGAGTTGAACTCGGTGATGATCCCCTTGAGGGCATTCTTGAGTTCGTCCGTCAGTTCCTTCTTCTCGGCGATCTGGGTGCGCACCGCCGATTTCTGATCGCGGACAAACTGCAGAAACGCCTTTTCCCAGGCCTGAACCTTGCTGGTCGGTATCTGGTCGAGTGCGCCGTTATTGCCGGCGAAAATCACCATCACCTGATCGACGACATTCAGCGGCTGGTATTGAGGCTGCTTGAGCAATTCGACCATGCGGTAGCCGCGATCCAATCGGGCTTGCGTCGCGGGGTCGAGGTCGGTACCCAACTGGGCGAACGCTTCGAGTTCCCGGAACGACGCCAGAGCCAGACGCATGCCGCCCGCAACCTGCCGATCCTTCATCGCCTTGATCTGAGCCGAGCCGCCAACGCGCGAGACCGAAATACCGACGTTCATCGCAGGGCGAATTCCTTTGAAGAACAGGTCGGGCTGCAAATAGATCTGTCCGTCCGTGATCGAAATCACGTTGGTCGGAATATAGGCCGATACTTCGCCCTCCAACGTCTCGATAATCGGCAACGAAGTCAACGAACCTCCGCCCAGTTCCTTGGACAATTTCGCCGATCGTTCCAGCAACCGGCTGTGGCAGTAGAAAACGTCGCCGGGAAACGCTTCGCGACCCGGCGGACGCCGCATCAGCAGCGAGAGCTGCCGGTAGGCCACCGCCTGCTTGGAGAGATCATCGTACACAATCAGTGCGTGCTGCCCCTTGTACATGAAGTACTCGGCCATCGACGTGCCGGCATAGGCCGAAACGTATTGCAGCGGGGCAGGGGCGGAGGCGCCCGCCACGATCACCGTCGTGTAGTCCATCGCCCCGGCCTGCTCCAGAACCTTGATGGTGTTGGCCACCGAGGAGTCCTTCTGACCGATCGCGACGTAAAAACATTTCACGCCCGATTCACGCTGGTTGATGATCGTGTCGATCGCGATCGTCGTCTTGCCGGTCTTGCGGTCACCGATGATCAATTCGCGCTGGCCGCGTCCCACGGGAGTCATGGCGTCGATCGCCTTGATGCCCGTCTGCAGCGGCTCGCGGACCGGCTGGCGCTCGGCAACGCCTGGGGCGTTCGTCTCCACGATTCGCCGTTCGGTAGTATTGACCGGTCCTTTGCCATCGAGAGGATTGCCGAGCGGATCGAGCACTCGACCGATCACCGCGTCGCCGACCGGCACCGACAACAGCCGGCCCAGCGCTTTCACCTCGTCGCCCTCATTGATCTGCAGGTAGTCGCCGAGGATGATCACACCGACGCTGTTTTCTTCGAGGTTGAACGCCAGCCCGATCACACCGCTGGGGAATTGCACCATCTCGCCCGACATCACGCCGGACAATCCATAAACCCGCGCGATGCCGTCGCCCACTTCGAGGACGACGCCGACCTCACGCACATCCACCGTTGTCTGGAAGTGTTCGATCTCCGACTGGATGACCGACGCGATTTCGTCTGCGTTGAATTTCATATTGAGTTGGATCCGATGATTGCAGGAGCTCTGGATTTCAATTGGTTACAAATCGCTGCGCCGTTTCGCGCAGCGTGCGCAACGTCGCGTCGATCGCGCCCTCGCGCATCCGCGAAAGTTGATTTCGGACGCTGCCGTCATACACCGTGTCGCCGACCCGGACGACAAGGCCACCCAAAAGTTCGGGGTCGACACGCGCCAGCAGGCTTACGTCCAAGCCGGTGGTCCGGCGAAGCTTGTCCGCAATCAAAGCCAGTTCGTCTTTTCCCACCGCATGCGCTGTTCGAATCTCGACCGCCACGCGACCTTGCAGCGCGTCGTGGAGCTGCCGCAGCGCCCGATGGATCGCTCGCAGACAGTCCAGCCGGCCGTGGCGCATGACCACTTTCAGAAAATTCAGCAGCGTCACACTCATCCTGCTGGAAAGTTGAGCGTTGTTAAACGCCTTGTCCAGCAGCGCCAGCTTTCCCTCGGGTGACACGCGCAGCGACGACAGTGTCGCGTCGAACGCGGGAAAACGATCGAGCACGTCGGCGACCAGGGAGTCGAATTCGGCAACCACCTCGGCGGTATTACCGGCGTTCTGGGTCACTCCCAGCAACGCCTTGGCGTAGACCGTGCCAAGATACGCCTTGCCGGAATCGAACGGGACCGATTGAGGTGAACGCGGCTCTTGTTGCGTGTTAGGTTCTGCCATTTTCAGTTCTTATTGGGGAACCGTTCCAGTGCTTCCCGAATGAGTTGCGTATGTTCGGCCGGCTTCACCTCGCGCCGGACGATCTGTGCGGCGAGTTGCACCGCGGTATCCACGCTGCGCTGCGCGATCTCCTGGAGCGCCACGTCGCGCGCCGCACGGATATCGGCCACCGCGCGTTCCTTTTCCCGATCCGCCGCCGCCTGGGCCTCGGACAAAATCCGCTCCCTTAACGCGTCCGCCTCCTGCCGGGTCCGCGTCATCATCTCGCGTGTTTCCTCCTGAGCCGCCGCGAGCTTCCGCTGGTACTCCGCCAGCGTCTGTTCGGCTTTGCGGGCACCCTGGCGAGCATCCTCGATCATCCGCGCGATCGACTCCTCCCGCTTCGCAAGGCCGGCCATGATCGGCCCCCAGGCAAACTTCAAGAGCACGATCGTCAGCAGTACAAACACGACGAACGTGTAGATCGACATGTCGCTCTTGATTTCCTCGGGCGATTCCTGCTGCGGCCCCGCATTCGCATGGCTCAGGTCAAACTCCGAACCATGGTGCGTTCCCGCATGCTCGCCAGGCGGATGGTCTTGGGCGCCGGCCGAATCCGCCGCTGGAAGCGTCCAGCAAAGCCCGAACATCAGTGCGTACGCCGCGGTCAGCGACGAGAGAACCGGCAAACCCAGGCAACGAATTCGTTTCATCAGGCAACCTCGCGCGACAAACATCGACTTTCAAGAACGCCCCGACGCCACGCTCATTACTTGAACGGATTCTGCTGCATGCAGATAACCAGCGCGAAAAACGTGAAACCCTCGATCAGCGCCGCCGCGATAATCATCGCCACCTGAATTGTTCCCGCAACCTCCGGCTGACGGGCCATGCTCTCGTAGGCCGACGCAGCCAGCCTGCCGATCCCAAAGGCGGCTCCAACAGTAACCAGACCCGCGCCAATCGCGCCGGAAAAACTGACGTAGCTGTCCGCGCCAAAGGCCGGCGCTACGCCCAACAACACAAACGCGCTGCTCATGGCCAGGATCGATGTCAAACGATTCACTTGCATTTCTCCTTGATTAAGAACGGGAGGAACTTCACCCTGCGATTCTCAGCTCTAATGCCGCGACGTCGCGGCACCAATAAACAATGCGGACAGCAACGTAAAAACGTAAGCCTGCAAAAAGGCTACGAACAACTCCAGACAACTGAACAGCGTCGCACCCACCACCGACAACACCGCCGTCAACGGCCAAATCGAACTGCGAGCGCCCTCATGACCGAACGCAATTTCCATAATCGCCAGCAACACCAGGTGTCCTGCCACCATATTCGCCAGAAGCCGAATAGCCAAAACACCGTGCTTGATGCAAAAGCCCAATACCTCGATCAGAAAAATACCTGGTTTCAAGACGATCGCCATGACGAGCGGCAATTCCATCGTCGGGATCTGATTCAACCAGAAACCGAAAAAACCAAACTGCAACATGCCAAAAACGACGCTGCAACTGATCGTCCCGATCGCCAAGGCAACCGTGACGCTGAACGTTCCGGTCGGTGCCCCAAGCCAAGGCAACATCCCCATCAGGTTGCAGCCCAGGATGAAGAAGAAAAACGTCCACAACAGCGGCACAAACCGGTCCGCCGCGTGCGGACGAACCAGCGCCGAATCCCCATGAGCCGCGACATGCTTGGGCTCGTGGTGACCCTGGCCATGTTGACCTTGGCCATGGTGTTCGTCGTGATGATCGTGGTCGTGATGATCGTGAATCGCTTTGCGGGCGATTTCGTCCCGCACAAACAGCAGCATCGCTTCCAAAAAATTCCACAATCGGCCGCGGGGCGCGTCGCCGCTGGCGATCTTCTGCGCAATGCGGCTGAATACCACCGTCAACAACAAGAAAACCAACACTTCCACGATCATGAACTTAGAAAGACAGAAGCCTGACTCACGTTCGTAAAAGTTACGCAACTCGCCAAACGGTTGTGGGATAAGGACCTTGCCACTGAGTTCCCGGTTGTAACCTTGAATCCGATCGGCCGACCAGGATATCGCACCTTCTTTGCGGAACGCCTCGATCGTCGCCGGTCCAGAGACCCGACGCGTGATCGCCTCCCATTGACCACGAAACGACTCGTCCGACAGACGCGACTTCAGCCAGTCGGCCTGCGACTCGAGATAGGCGTGGAGCGGACGCCCGAATTGCGCGTGATCGGCGTCGCGCCAATGTCGATAGTCGGCCAGCAACTCCTCGGCCGGCGGCATCGCCAACCCCGAAATTGACTTGAGTTCCTCCAGCAGCTTGCCGGCCTCATAATCGCGATACTGCGGATCGTTCTTGATCCAGACCGCCGGAAATTCGGCCTTGGTCCGATAATCGCAACGCCACATGAACTTCGGAATCTCGAAGTAGTAGCTGTCTTTGATATGGAGGATGGGCGAAGCCATGTCGACAGTTGATCCTCTAGGTTCCCCGGAGCACACGTGTGGATGGCAACATCCGAACCGCTAATACGGTATCGATCGCCAGCGAAAAGAGGTAGTTGGCAACAAGGCATTCCAGGAATCCGTTGCCGCCCTTGCCACCGATCATTGCGACCATCCCCGCGCCCAACGCCAGACTCATCCGGCAAAAGAGCCCCAGCAAAAGTCCATTAACCGCCTGCGGCCCGGTAACAAGCGACCCCACCATAAGCCCCAGGATCGAACCGGCGATACAGATCAGACTTGCAAGTAATGCGGAAGTGGTCGCGGCAGGTCCCCACCAATTCACGGCCGCGAATCCAATAAGTACTCCACCAAACGCGAGCGCCGGTATCAAGATCGCCATCGCGACACCGACAGGCATGCGGCGCACCGGGCCCGACGACAGACCAATTCGATTGCGTCCGGTCTCGTCCACCACCGGTCCTTCGATCGCGGCCGCATCGCCGCCGGACGAATCGCCGGAATCCGGTGCCGCGCAGCCACCCCTTCGGCCATCCGCGGCATCCAGAAAATCACAATTCTGAGGGGGGACCACCATGAGGGCCAGGCCTTCGAGTGCGTTTGGTCGGTCGCGTCAACACGATCAGGTGATACATGCCAACGGTCATCCCCAACCCGAAACCGACAATCGTACAAAAACCAGTGCCCAACCTGTTGTCCAGCCAGGATCCGAATATGCCAGGCAGCACCATTTCGAGTGCCACCGTGGTAATCTTGGTCACCCATTCGATGGCGACCGCGATCGGAGGTGGTTTCTTACGCGGGTCGAGTTGCGGGGGCGGCTCGGGCATCAAGCAGTTGTTGCTGTAGACCATCGCCACGGGATTAAGGTGCGCCAATCTAACGGACCTGTAACCAAGGGTCAACCATACTTCGTGGTTTTTTTCACAATGTCATCTAAGGTCTTTCAATGCAGCATCTTACGGCGAAAAGATCGAAACTTGTTTCGGTGGGTTCGAAACGAGTTTCGAGCGACCATCTCGAACAAGTTTCGAGCTACCGTCTCGAAACTCGTTTTGAGCTACCGGGCGGACCTGGATGTCGTTGCAAAATTGCGTCACTTTGACTAGACTGAAGGGGCGGTGGATAGGGGTTGGCAACAGTTCGTGTGACAGGCCGGGCTGACTCCGAATGGCCGCTCGACAGCCTCGGTGGCGCCGCGTCGGCGAACCGGATTGATGATCGCTGCATACCCCATCAATCGTGGTGCTTGAGGCTGGCGACCCGCCTGACAACCTGTTGGCATATAACAAGTTGCGCGGTTTCGAGACCGTAAGAAACGAACCGCTGAAAACTGGATTCGGCCGAGGGAGGGTCCGTACAGTTTTCGGCGCGAATTGATTCTGTCAGGGACGGCGATTGACCGATCCAGGCTCCGGCAACAGGTTTGCCGCCGTGCCGTAGGTGTTTGAGGGCTCGACATTGATCTCCACAGCTTCCCTGAAGTCGTACAGCACAAAAGATCTGGCCCAGTTGGCCAAGAAACAAGGGATTTCTGGCTGGCATTCGATGCGTAAAGACCAGTTGCTCAAGGCCCTCGAAAAAAAATCGAAACCGGCCGTCAAGTCAAAGGCTAAGGCTAAGGGTAGCCGCACGATCGAAAAAAAGCCTGATCGGGATACAAAACCAAAAACATCGACGAAGTCGCACGCAGCCTCTTTGCCTCGCAATGGGGCCGCCGCGAAGCCGGCTTCTGGCCGTGTCCTCGACAAGGGCAGCAAGTCATTCCCGCCGATTTCTGGCCAACGTTCCCAGTTGAACGGCCACAAGAAAGAGACGATTCCCGTCAAAGCAGCCAAACCTGCATCACAAACCAGCCCCACGGTTGTCAAGAAAATCCGCAAAATCCAGGAGGATCTTGAACGCCGCAAGGACCTGGCCGGTACGCCGGTCATCATGACGGTCTCGGACGGTGAAAAAGAAACCAAAGTGATTAAGGAGCCGACCCGCGACCGGATTGTTCTGTTGGTTCGGGATTCGTACTGGCTCCATGCCTCCTGGGAAGTGACGCGCCAGAGTGTGCAGCGCGCCCAGGCAGCCATGGCCGAGTATTGGCATGGTGCCAGGCCGATTCTGCGCGTATTGGAAGTGGAATCGAATGGAACGACCAGCACGGCGGAACGCGTGATCCGCGAGATCACGATTCATGGTGGCGTGAACAACTGGTACCTGGACGTCGACGCCCCGCCTCGCAGCTTTCGCGTGGAACTCGGGTACCTGGCAACGAATGGCCGTTTTTTCTCGATGTGTCGCAGCAATGTGGTCACAACGCCGCGACCGGGAAGCGCCAATGCGATCGATGAGAATTGGGCCGACGTGGCGGAGAATTACGAGAAAATCTACGCGCAGAGCGGCGGGTACAGCGAAGAAAACAACAGTACGGAATTGCAGGAGGTTTTCGAGGAGCGCCTTCGCCGCCCGATGGGTTCTCCGTCATCGACGCGATTTGGCGTCGGCGCGGAGAGCGTGCTCAACCGTCGCCGCAATTTCAAGTTTGAAGTGGATGCGGAAATGGTCGTCTTTGGGTCGACAAAACCCGACGCTCATGTGATGCTCGGAGGCGAACCGGTCAAGTTGCGCGAGGACGGCACATTCATGGTCCGACTGAACATGCCCGATAAACGGCAAGTCATTCCGGTCGTGGCATGCAGCAAAGACGGCGTCGAACAACGAACCGTCGTGCTCGCCGTCGAACGCAACACCAAAGTCATGGAGCCGATGGTTCGGGAATCGAATTCGTCCTCGACGCAAAACACGGAATAGCAGGAAACTCTTCGGGTTTCGCCCGATTCCCCAATACCCCGATTCGCCCGATACCGAAGCTGTCGACACAATATTGCATCGGATTCCAGACGTTGCTACGATGCGTTCGGCAACGTAGTCTGTCATGTTCGTGGTCAGGCGCAACTTTTCCGGGGAGCCGATAACGAGTCCGCACGGGAACTGGGTTTGGATCCATTCGCAGGTATAGCCAGCGCAACACGGCCAAGTGCCGTGTTTCCCGCTGGATCACCTTCCCTGGGTCCCAGGTTCCCACTTTACTCCGCGGGCTCCCGAAAACTCGCCTGTACGGCATTGCGGTGGATCACGTTGCTATTTTTTTTGAACTTGTTCGCGAGGAGCGCGTGAGCGTTTTGGTGGCAAAAGCAGACCGGTTGCTCCACCTGCTAGCCAGCCTGAATCGATGCCTGGTCGCTTATTCTGGCGGCGTCGACAGCATGCTCGTGGCTGCCGCCGCCCAAAGGGCGCTAGGAAGCCGGGCAACCGCCGTGATGGCGATCAGTCCGAGTTTGGCGCAGGGGGAGCGGGAAGCTGCGGCAGCCGCGGCGGAACAGATCGGAATTCGATTCGAGGCGATTGAAACCGACGAGTTGTCCCGTGCCGACTATGCCCGCAACGCCGCGGACCGTTGCTACTATTGCAAGTCGACACTCTACGAACGGTTGGCGATTCTGGCGGAACAACAACAGGCCGTCATCGTCAACGGTGCGAATGTCGACGATCAGGGGGACTACCGACCCGGAATGCACGCCGCCGTCGAGCGACAGGTTCGCAGCCCGCTCATCGAATGCGATTTTCGCAAATCGGACGTACGGGACCTGGCCCGTTCCTGGGGACTTCCCGCATGGGACAAACCCGCCATGCCCTGTCTTGCGAGTCGGATCGCCTACGGGGAGGAGGTCTCGGCCGATCGCCTGAAGATGATCGATCTGGCGGAGCGTTTTCTGCGCGGACTTGGCTGTGAATCGGTGCGGGTAAGGTACCATCGGGGCGACATGGCCCGCATTGAGGTCGACGCGGAAAATCTTGCAAGGCTGGCGGAGCCAGCGATACGAACGGCAATTTCAGCAGCGTTTCGCAGCTACGGCTTTCAATTTATCAGTCTCGACCTGGAAGGTTTTCGCTCCGGAAGTCTCAATGCGCTGGTCTCAATCGGATCTTCGACGGGCGAATGACCGGATGACGTTTGCCGCCGACTTTCTTCTCCACCCGAAATCCGACAATCGCCGTTCCGACGTTGCCAGTTGCTCGTAAACGCCGCATACTAAGTCGTAGTGGCCGGCGTGTGACGGTCCCCAGATTCCGCATCCTCCATCGACGGCAACTGCCACCCAGGGCCATGAGCAACCCAGCCGATTCTCAGGCATTGGAATCTGACACGACTGAAACGCCCCCATCCCCCGATCATTCCGGCCGACTGCTCGGCGATTACCAACTCATTCGCCGCCTAGGCCGAGGCGGCATGGCGGAGGTCTATCTCGCACAGCAGAACTCGCTGGCGCGCAAGGTCGCCATCAAGATTCTGAGGCCCAACCTTGCCCGCAACGAGAGTTACGTACGGCGTTTCTTGAACGAGGCCCGCGCGGCAGCGGCTTTGGTCCACCCGAATATCGTGCAGGTGTACGAGGTGGGTGTCTGCGAAGGCCTGCATTACATTGCCCAGGAATATGTCGCCGGCCAGAATGTGCGGCAACTTCTCGCCAGGTCGGGACCGCTCTCGGCGCCGCTTACCGTCGCGATCGTGCGGCAGGTTGCAACCGGCCTGCGGCGAGCCGCCAGCCAGGGTATCGTCCATCGTGATATCAAACCGGAAAACATCCTGCTCGCCCGGACAGGGGAAGCAAAGGTCGCTGATTTTGGACTGGCGCGAATCGCAAACGGCGAGGCGACTGCGCAGTTGACCCAGATCGGCGTGACCATGGGGACCCCGCTTTACATGAGTCCCGAACAGGTCGAGGGAAAATCGCTCGACCTGCGCAGCGATCTCTATTCCCTCGGCGTTACCTGTTACCACATGCTTTCCGGGAGACCACCGTTCGAAGGGGAATCCCCGTTGAGCATTGCGGTTCAGCATATGAAGTCCGAGCCGGACCGCCTGGAACAAATCCGGCCCGATCTTCCGGAGGGACTCTGCCGAATCGTCCACAAATTGATGGCCAAGCGCCCCGAAGACCGTTATCAGGACGCCACCGAGGTCCTCCGAGAATTGAAAGAGCTTCCGATTGAGACTCCGGAGGACGACTGGCCGCAGACGGTCGAAGAAGCAAACGCGTTCGAACCGGTGGAACTCGTTTCCCAGCGGGCGGCCGCGACGCAGAAACTGGCATCCTTAATGCTGCTGGAGGCACGTCACGAACGGCACCAGCATCCGCTGATCGTCTGGGGATTGCTGGTGATCGCTGGAGCGATAACCGGCGGCGGCGTGGCATATGCCTTCCGTCCTCCGCCCCTGCTCGGCACGCGCGCCGCTACCGGATTCGTCGAACACAAAGACAATATCCAGGACCAATTTCTGCTCGCCATCGCCCTGGGCACGGAACAGGCATTGCTCGCGGTCGAAGAGTACTTTCCGCGCGATGCGGATCCCGAAAACCTGCACTATGCGCGACTGGCCGAACAACGGCTGGCGGAACTCTATCTGGATAAACAACGCTACGACGATGCGATCCGCATCTATACCGGCGTCGCGCGCGACCCGGCGACCGGCGCCATCGGCCAGATCGGGCTGACCAACGCCCACCATCGCCTGAACCCCTCCGACGGCCAATGGCGAAATAACCTGATGGAACTCGTGCGGATCGTGGAATCGACCAATATCGAAAATCACGTGATGGCCATGCAGCGACTCGACGCCGAGCCCCGCGAACTCTACCTGGAACTGCGCGACCTCAAGTCCCGCTCCCGGCAGGGGAGTTGACAGCCAGCCCCCCGTACTTACATTTGCAATTTAGGTTTTGCCCCCTTCGTCTAGAGGCCTAGGACTCCGGGTTCTCAGTCCGGCAACACCGGTTCGAATCCGGTAGGGGGTACTGATTCGGTTGAGTAAGCCAGGGGCCTGGCGCGCCCGCGCCCCTCGCGCTTCTATCTTCGAAACCGCGCACGTCTCGGTCCAACGTCAAGGGGACGGGAGTCTTTGGCCGCAAAGCTCCTTACTGATGGTACGCTGTTGCGCGCCAAAGACTCCCGTCCCCGCATAGCATTTTTTCTTCGGTTTGATTCGAATTAAGCTTCGGCGAGTTGCCGACGAACGGCATACGCCTCCCATGTGTAGGGCATCCTCATGAACAGCCGAGTTCTGCGGGAATGGGGACGCGCTGCGGCAACCCTGGTAATGACCGTTGTCTTGATTTGCGGCTCCCGCTGCACGAGTCTGGCGCAAGGAGATGCCGATCAGGACCGACGCCGACCACTGACCGAGATGACGGCGGAGGACCGTTACCAAGGTCAGGATGGAGGCTTGTACGGTGGCGGTCGAAACGAACCACCCGACGCACATCGCGAGGCAGCGGAAGCGGAGTTGGCACAGATTCAGCCGTTGGATGCGGAAGGAAGTCCCAGCGCCGGCGGACGGATTGTGTTCGTGTCGATCAGCATGTCCAACGCCACGCAGGAATTCTCCCGCTTCAAACGACTGGCGGACGACGACCCGAGCCGCTCACCGCAGCTGGCAATTGTCGACTGCGCGCAAGGCGGACAAGCGATGGCCGAATGGGCCAGCCCGGACGCCGCGCCGTGGCTGGAGGCGGAACGTCGCATCACCCGCGCGAACCTCTCGTCGAAACAGGTCCAGGTTGCCTGGATCAAGCTGGCAAATAAGGGCCCCCGTGGAACACTGGAGCAGCACGGCCGCAAGCTGCAGCGCGATACGCTGGCCGTACTGCAAATCGCCAAAGCCCGCTTTCCCAATCTGCGAATTGCATATCTTTCCAGCCGCATTTTCGGCGGGTACGCGACGAATCGACTGAACCCCGAACCGTACGCCTACGAGTCAGCCTTCGCAGCCCGGTGGCTGATTCAAGACCAGCTCGCCGGTCAAGCCGACTTGAACTGGAATCCGGCACTCGGGCCCGTGAAAGCGCCACTCCTGTTGTGGGGACCTTATCTCTGGGCAGACGGAGCCACGCCGCGCGCCGCCGATGGCCTCCACTACCTGCGCGAAGATCTCGCCGCGGATGGAACGCATCCGTCTGAGTCCGGCCGCAACAAAGTCGCACAAGTCATGCTCAAGTTTTTTCGCAACGATCCGCTGACTCGCCCCTGGTTCACCGGTCAGCGGCAGGCCCAGCAAACGCCGTGGAAGAGCCAACAGCATCCCGATCATCCGCTCAATGTCTGGGTCAAACGCACGCCGCGCGAGCAGGCACCGGTCTCACCGCGACTCGGCTACGAGGGCGCATGCGTCTGGGATTCGCCAGCTCAATTGCTGGTGCGATTTGGAGGGCACAACCAGGGTGGCGGCGGCGAACAGGGCGCGGAGGTCTGGACCTACGACGCGGCGACCAATCGCTGGCGAAACATGCGCCCACTACCGGCTCCTCGCCTGGCCCCCTACCGCTGCGCTGCGTGGGACAGCGACGAGCAACGGGGCGTCGTGTTCGGTGGCGAAGGCAGCCACGAGGGGACGCTGATCTACGATCCGGCGCGCAACGAGTGGACTTGGCCCCGACCCGAAGTCGAACCGGCTCCCCGCAGCGGCGGCAATATGGCGTACGACGCGAAGCATCGACTCCACGTACTATTTGGCTCGCAGTTCGACAACGATCCGCGTACCTGGGTCTACGACTTCAAGCGGAATGTATGGCGCGACATGCAACCGGAGTCGCAACCGCCCACGGACAAGAACGACGTCGCTCGGGCGCAACCTCCCGCCGTTGCCCATTGAACCGACGGATCGCCCTGAAACGCGTGCGCGGCGCGAGCCATCCGAGCGGCCTTCGAAGCGTGAGCCACCCCTGATTGAGGATGGAGTGGTGTCGGTCGTGACGGCGGAGCGCGTCGAGCTGAACTGGACGCCTCCCCTCGCGATGGAGCCAATTCTCGGTTACATCGTGGAGCGTGCCGAGGTCGAGGTCTGGAGCGAAGATCAATTGCGCCGCCTCAAGGCGCGGACACCGCCGCTTTCCGAACCCGCGGTCGGCGCCGCGATTCGCGATGTCATCAAGAACGCCGAGCGTCCGTGAGACGCGTGGCCGCGTCACACCGTCACGGACTCGTCGCGCTGCCGGGGTTGAAACGTCAGTGCGACCGAGTCGACTCGAATTCCTGTGCAGCCGGCTTCACCGGGTGGCAGCATCAGCTGGCCTTGCGTCGACTTTTCAATAGCGATCAGCACACCCAATCCGCAGCCGATCGAGAAATTCGCACCCGGGGTGGTGGAACCCAGAAATCGATCGAGCACAAATTCGCGCGACTCGCCCCAAGCCGGGTGGAACTCTACCGAGGCCAACTCCTCGACGGCGCGCGGATCCTTCTTCAGGTTCTGGAAGCGAAACAGTACCAGACGGCAGCGGAAATTTGCGTGGAAGTCGCGCCCCCATTCCGGCGCTTCCGGGGTTGGAGCCGCGGCCTGGGCCCGAACGGTCAGCCGGAAATGACCGCCACGAGCGTTGCGGATCTCCTGGGACAGCAGTGCACGGGCACCTTGATCAATCGTCCGCTGTTCGGTCGGGTGCGGCATGAATCCCAGTTCCACAAACTGCTCGGACTTGCGGACGTTCAACGCGGACAGCGGTACCTCCAGCGGCCACGCTCGCCACCCTTTTGCTCGCACCGCAGGCTCCACCGGCAAAAGCGGCAGCCCCGTCGTGAAATCCGTGTCGAACAGCAGCCGGGTATCCAACGGCGGCACGAACTCCGGATCGCCTCCCGCCGGTCTTCTTGCCGGAATCGCCGGCTCATTGCCCAGCATCTCCGCGATCGGCTCGCCCTTAGTGAGCGGGTGGGGCCGGTTTTCCTTGTCCGGGAAAAAGCCGCGGGGGTCGATTCCAAGCAGGTGAAAGATGGTGGCCGTCAGATCTGAGCCGGTCAGCGGCGTCGTGATCGGATAGGCCCCGTTCCTGTCGCTGGCGCCGATTACCTGTCCACCGCGAATGCCTGCGCCGGCCATCGCGAAGCTGAATACGTGGCCCCAATGGTCCCGGCCGCCGTTGGCATTGATCTTCGGCGTGCGTCCGAATTCGCCGATCACGACGACCAGCGTCTCGTCCAGCAGTCCCCGTTCGGAAAGATCATCCATCAACGCCGCAAACGTCGGATCGAATTGCGGACAGAGATTGTCCTGCAACCGATCGGCATTCAGGGCATGCGTATCCCAAAGCGGATTGTCGACCGCGTTGTCGCCAGGGTCCCGCGCCCAGTTGACATGGACCAGCCGCACTCCCGCTTCAATCAACCGCCGTCCCAACAAAACTGACTGCCCCCAGGTGTAGCGGCCATACCGATCACGCACTTTGTCCGGCTCGCGGCTCAAATCGAATGCGGTTCGGGCGGCCCCCGATGTCACCAGGTCAAACGCCTGCTGCTTGAGCCGGTCCCACGAGGCCACCGTACTCGCGCGAACCAAGCCATCCATCTGCGACTCGAGTTGCTGCAGCAGGTCACGACGCCGATCCAGCCGAACGCTGCTGATACCGTCGTGAGGCGCGAGGCCGGCGATCTGGTAATCGGGCAGCGCGGGGTCACCCACAAATCGCTCGGGCTCCCACATCGCTCCAAGAAAACCGGCCGTTTGCCCAGCCGGCGTGACGTTGTCGTTCAACCGCATCCGATCGGGTATCCAGACCGAGGTCAGTGCCGGCATCGTTTCGCTGGGCTTCAGCATCTTTACAATCGAACCGAAGTAAGGCCAGTCGGTCGGTTTGATCTGCCGCGCACTGCCCGGACCATACGGGTACCCGGTCAGCAACCAGTAAGCGCTGACATCGTGATTGTCGTCGCGCGTGGAAAGGGATCGCACGATCGCCATCCGGTCGGCATACCGGGATGTCCGCGGCAGAAGTTCGCAAAACTGAATTCCCGGAACGTTGGTGTCGATCGGCTGGAAGGGACCACGAATTTCCGCCGGCGCCTCCGGTTTCGGATCAAATGTTTCGTGCTGTGGAGGACCTCCTTGCAGCCAGAGAAACAGCACGTTCTTCGCCTTGCCAAACGTCGCTCCCAACTCGCCCGCCAGCGCGGTGGGCGGTGAGTTCGGCGCGGCGGACCGAGCTGTCGCCTGGAATAATGCCGGCAACGAAAGCCCCAGGGCACTCAACCCGCCGACACGCAGCCATTCGCGGCGTGATCGCAAGTCCGCAACGCAGGCTCGATCATGAACCGAAAGCATTCATTCCATCCTCCAACCGCAGGCAAACTGAGGTTCACAGACAGCGCGCAGCCGCGGACCAACGAACCGCGACTGCCGACGAACCAACACTGCGATTGTCCTTGCTTAGGCTAGACAACAACGCGTTCCACGTAAAGCAACACCTAATGCAAAACGGGCAGGCGAAATACCGGAATGGGAACATCGACGGCGCTTCCGCTTGAGTCTCCATGCGGAACTGGTATAGACTCCATGTCGCTTTCGAAGGTCCCGGTCGCGGCCCGCCAGCCGCCGGACACCTCAGGACACCGGGGACTTCCGCGCGAAGGGCAGTCGATTCGCGTTTTTCTGGCTCGCAACGCGTACAACGGATTTGGAGAAACCAAGGACGGCGGATTCAATGTCATCGGCGCCAACGGATTCGAGGCCCTGAATCCGCCAGCAAAGAAACCGTAGTGCGGCCGGGAAATGACGCGGCCGATTGGGCTCTTCCGATCAGTTAAGCTGCAGAAAGTGCCGTCAGTTTGCCGATTAAGGCGATGTCCCGTTTTGTAGGAATTGTCCAACCTGTCGACGGGAGGAAGAGGCTCGACATTGTTCCCTGCGTTTCTGGCTGGCGATACATAACTACGGGTCGCGTTTCGGGGAGGCTCGCGTGCCCGCATTCAGAAAAGCCCGTGTGAAACCGCAGGAGACGTCGGGAGGCCGCCGACGCCGAAAACAGGCCGCGGCAAGCTGCTGTTTTCTATGGATACTCGTGGTCGGGTCGACCGCGGTACCCTTGGCGCTACAGGCCCACACTCCGCCCTCGATCGATTCTGAAGCGACCTACCGGCGCCTCGAACAACAAGATGCGGAGATTCAGTGGTTGCGTTCACGGATCTCCGAACTGACGGAACTGACGACCGCTCCCGCGACCCAAGCCCCCGCACTCCAGCGACTGCCGATTCCGTCGCAGTTTACTTCGTCCGCGGCCAGTGAAATCGATGCGCTGAAGGGTCGCCTCGCGGCGGTCGAGGAACTGCAGGCCGCCGCAAAATCGGACAAACCACCCGGCGACGGTTGGGTCGACGTCTCCAACGAAAAGTGGACCGTCAAACTGGGTGGGCATGTCCAGATGGACTACGTCACCTGGGCAAACGCCGATCCCGCCATCGCCGATTCGCAAAACTACTTCAACTTCCGCCGCCTGCGACTGGTTGCCGACGGAACCGGTTATGCACAGTTCGATTTCCGCCTGCAAATGACGCTCGAACCGGGTCAAGGCTCCAACACCAGCCCGTTTGGCTCTCCCGATGTCAAGGACGCTTATCTGTCGATGAACGAGATTCCCTGGATCGGTCGGTTCCGTATCGGGAATTTCTTTGTCCCGTTCAGCCTGGAGCAGGTCACGAACGATACGAACAACATGTTTCTTGAACGGTCGATTCCGACCCAGGGTATTTTCGCCGCCGACCGCGAAGTCGGAATGGCCATCTACAATTGCACGGACGATCAGAACATCTCCTGGTCCGGTGGCCTGTTCTTCGACGACATTAATGACACGATCAAGACCCGCTTTGACGACAACCAGGGGTATCGCTTGAGCGGTCGTCTCGTATGGCTCCCCTACTACGACGAATCGTCCGATGGCCGATTCCTCTTACACACCGCCATCGGAGTTCTGCATACCGACGACCAGGACAACAGCGTTCGCTTTCGTGCCCGCCCCCAAGTGCAGCGCGGCCCCCTACTCATTGATAGCGGAAATCTTCCCGCCGACTCGTACACCACCGGGAACCTCGAGTTGGCTGTCGTCTGGGGACGCGTCACCGTCCAGCACGAAGCGTTTCTCTCGAATGTGAACATGCTTTCGGGTCCGTCGGTGCACGTCGGCGGTGCCTATGCCCACGTCAGCTACTTCTTGACGGGCGAGAATCGAATCTACGAGCGGTTTGGACAGCATGGAGCCCAATTCGTGCGAAACAAACCGTATACGAATTTCTTTGCGGTACCCGGCTACACGGGATGGGGCGCGTGGGAAGCGAAGGCCCGCTGGTCGTACCTCGACCTGACCGAAACCAATCGCGGGCAGTACAACGATCTGACCGTGGGCTTTAATTGGTATTGGTCCGACCGCACCCGAATCATGTTCGATTGGATCCATCCCCTCACGAGTTCCGGAACCGTGTTCGGATCGACCGAGTCCGACCTGATCGCCATGCGGTTCGACGTGAACTGGTAGTTACCCAGGGCTTCGCCGGAGTACCGGCTGCGCCCTGGTCTTACCTACGGCCGCCGCTTCGCGGCTGAAAAACTCCATTCCCGCGCGACGCGCAAGAAGTTGCCCATGATCTGCTTCGACGTCTCCAGCGTCTCCTGGTAGGTCTCCATGTGGAACTGGGCCGAGTAGATCGGGAATTCACCGGCGCGCAGGCACTGGTTCACCGTGAGCGATCCAGGCCCCTTGGTCACAAGTCGATGCCAGCCCTTGGGCAGATGGTCGATCTGCCCGATATGGGATTCGTGGATCTCAAAAACCTCCGGGACGCCGTCAAAGACCGAGTCGTGACGCTCGATCGTCAGTTTGTATTTCCCCCGTTCGCCGATGGACTTGGAATAATCGCCGCACGACGCATCGCCCGTATGACCGATATGCGAGTAGATTGGCGAGAGCGGCGCGCCGGGTTTGCGGCAGCGCGGGCAGTCCCAGGGCTGATCGACACCAACCTCCTCAAGGATCGCGAACACCTGCGCTCCACCGCAGGCACCCCACATCGGCAGTTGGCGGGACTTGAGTACCGCCTGCACGCCCCGCCATGGTTCGCGGCTGCGCTGACACCACTCCAGAAAACTCCCGGAAAAAAAGGCGCAGAGCGGCCGTGGCTCCGCCGAAACGAAATCCGGATCAAAGTCGCCGTGCCACAGGTGCTGCGCCGGCAGGTTTTCCCAGCCAGCGCATTGCCGAGCGAGTTGGACGAAAGGCATCGCCACGCTCGTATTGTCGGGATCTTCCAGGGAACCGACCGCCACAATCCAATCGTCAAACGGAATCGCTGCATCCACGGTCGGATAAAACTCCACCTCGCGCAACGCCGGCGCCGCGCCATACGCCAGGTTGACCATCAAACGGATGTACTTTGTGGTCACCGACTCCCTCAGTCGGTGAATACGAAACAGCCGCGTCTCCTTGCGAACGATCGTCTCCGGTAACGTGATCCAGGTTCGACCATCGTCGCTGATCTGCCACGAGTAATTCCGCGGCGCGTTCTTCAGAAGATGTTCGTCGTCGCTGTTGATCTGCAGGATGGAGCCGATCGCCGTCGGTTCAGCAAACTCGACCTGCCAGAACGATCCATACTTCTGAGTGCCGGTCCAGAGCGAATCGGCTTTGATTGAAAAGCGGTCGCCGTCGAGCGGTCCGGCGACAGACGACTGCTCCGAAACTCCGGACGCCGTGGTCTTCGGTTCCTCGGCGTTCAGCGGACCACTGGCCCGACTCCACGCCACCAACCACAACAAGCAATGCCCTGCAACGACCCGAGCCGTGATCAAGGACATGGTGATCATCTCCCAGTTTGAAATTTGCCGTCCGCTTCGAAAGGATTCTACCTGGACAAAGTAGCGAGTCATGGTGGCCGGTGCCAGTCGGAAACGACCGCGACAGCTCAATCAAGCGGCATTGCGTTTGGAGCTCGAGCCTTGCATGAGAGCCGTCGTCGTTCTGCCGCCGGACTAAGCCGCACCCAGCGAAAGTGCGACATCGTGATCAGTTTCGTCGCGCCGCTGACGACGGAAAGCAGCAACAATGGCCAGCCCGATTGTGTGCCCATCGCCTGGGCAAACGCGATGGTCGATATGTCTTTCGCCAGAAAGAACTGGTGGAATCGGAGTGACACACCGCCCGTCATCCCAGTCCGGCGAATCAAGACGACCTGATGCAGGTACCCCTGCGCCATGATCAGAGTCACTCCGACGATCAGTGTGGCGGGAAACGGCCGCAGCGTTTGCGCCAATTCCGGCCTAGCGAGCAGGAGCAGCGCGGTCCCGGCAAGCATGTCGGCACAAGCATTGAGAAGCCTCCTGGCCCAGGACCTGATTTCGATCCACGGACGAACATCCCGCCTCTCGTCCCGCACTCTTATTTATCCAACCGCGCGAGCGATCCGCCGGCTAGAATCGTTCGCGGCCGCCTCCGATGGCATGCTTCTGCGCGAACGGAAAAAAACTGCAATGAAGTCCTGGCGCGCCAGAATCACGTGGAATCGTCTCGCGTTGAATTTTCTTTGCGATATGCGAGGTGCTTTTCGAGGACCTGGCGGTATTCACTGACATCCACATCGCGCTCGCAACAGGTCAACATCAACACGCCGTCGGAGCGGAAATTACCGTCCCATTCGATCACGCGCTCATCGGGCCACGCCGGGTAGTATCCCGCGAGGTGCTCGTCGGTCAGTCGCGCGAAGTAGGCCCGCAGACTCACGTCGGTTTCGTCCAGCGGTCCGTCTCCGGGCAGGCGTTCGAAGTTGAATGCGACTTGTTCGGTCATCGATTTCGGCTCCTAAGTCAATAGCCACAGGCCTGGCTGTGAATCGAGAAGGGCTTTAGCGTTCGTTTGGGGCCCTGGGCGTGATGGCAGTTCAAGCAAAGACCGCTCTTGGCAACGCGACGGTGTTTCCTGCTGGAATTGTTGTGGACGTCGTGACAATTCAGGCAGGTCACTTCCTCTTTGCCAAACAACACGACGTCCCGCACATTCTCCACAACGTGTCGATCCGCCGTACTCAAGCTGTCGACCGCGGAATCCGAGAAGTCGACCGCGAAGTCGCGAAACAGGTTGTCCCCCGCCACAAAGTTGTTCGGGAAGGGACGTCCGGTGCTCCGCGACTTGCCAATTCGAACGTGGCATTGGGCGCAAATGGAAATCACCTCGCGCGCTTCCGCCATTCGTCGCGGGGCCAGAGGGACAAGCTCGGGATTCGTGGCATGTTCCGGGACGACATTGCCGTGGCAGACGTAGCAGTCCAGCGACACGGCCGAAAACGCCTGCTCATCCGCGGTCACGGCGGTCGCGTGGCATCCGGCGCACGAAGTTCCGAATTGATCCGCGTCCCAGTACGGGCGATTCGCGGACAACAGCCGCCCGGGCTGCTCTTCCCGCGGCGGAATCCACGCTGTGGACAACAGCTCCAGCTTGCCGTAGGCTGTGGCCGGTTTCAAAAACCGCTGCCGCCACGAACCACCGACGACGAATCGGATCTCCTCCGCCAGTTCTTTGCCGGGCGACTGCCGCAATGCATCCAGGGCTGGAGATTGTTCCTCAACGTCCCGAATCGTTCGAGCGTGTCGATTGGCACCCCACGTTGGACCGATCTTCAGCCGATGACAAAAAAGGCACTCGTCCCCCGTCGTGTAAGCGGGGACGGGCCGGCCCACGTGATCCTCACCCCAGGCCGCCGGATCGAGCCGTCGCGGCGCATCGGACTCCGACCAGACCAAGCACGACAAGGCCGGCACTCCCATTACCAGCGCGGCCATTGTCCATAAGGTGAACGGTATTGGCGGGCGAAAGCGAGACTCAGACATTCTGACGCACCCAACCGTAGGCGGCATTGTCGCGCATTCCGCCGTTTTCCAGATAGGTCATTTTGAGCTTGCTCAACGCGTCGTCAGGCAAGGCGTTGCGTTGCGCCTGCAAATCAATTCCGTAGATCTTTGCCGCGTTGAGGCCGAAAATCTTCGCCTTGTCGTCTTTGGTCAGTTTGCTGTAACCAAATTTCTCGCAGAGCTCGTCGCTGATCTGAAACCGCTTCATCAGGTCAATGACCCACTGCGGCGATCCCCACCAGAGGCAATCCGTACCCCACAACACATGATCGACACCGTAGTATTTTACATTTTTGCCGATCAAGTGCATGCACATCTCCGGGTGCGCGATTGCCAGGCTGCCAAAGGCCGAACCGATCTCACAATAGACATTGTCAATGTCGGGATTGCGCTGCTTGATCTTCATCAGCACGTCGTGCCAGGCAAAGTCACCGGTCGTCGGATCGAAGTATCCCTTCTCGGTGAACTGCGGCTCGCCCGGCCCATGCTTCATCGCGGAATGATAAATGATGAAGGTGATATCCGGATGGTCCTTGGCGGCCTTTTCCACGTCGGCCGGATTGGCAAGGTGTCCGAGGGTGCGCGATTGCGAAGCGTAGCCCTTATGGACGCTAAAAATCTTCAGGCCTAATCGCTTCGACTGCTCGTAGAAAGGATACGTCAACTTCTCGTCGTCCAGCTTGAACCCGTTGCCCGATCGTCCCGGGTCGGTATGGCAGTACCATTTCCAGGAGTCGATCTTGTACAACTTGACTTCCCGCTCCATTTGCTCAAAGAGAGCGGCCTGGTCGGGTACATTGTTCTTCCTGTCCCAATAGTGATTGGGAGCACAGTTGCCTTGGGCCAGGGCCCTCTGGCAGCCGGCCAGCTGGTTGATCTCCTGCCTCCGCTCCGCCATGACCCAGCTCGGTAGAATCTTCCCCTCAATGCCAGGTGTACGAGCCTCGCGTTCCAGCACTTTTCCCGCAGCGTCTCGGGTGATCTCCTTGCCCGGTACCCCGGAGATCACAAGCATGCTGGTCTCGCTGTCGAAGTACATCTCCTTGAGGAAATTCTGAAACGAGTACGATTCGGGATCCTCCTTCAACTTGAACCCCATGTTGCGAAAGAACTCGGCGCCGCGGATTCCCAGCGGCAAGCCGTTGGTGAAATGCGCTTGCACATCGATAATGAAGTACTCGCCTTTGGGCCATTTCTCCTCCGCCGCCTTGGGCTCGAGAGTCTCGTCCTCGGCAACGTCCCAATAATTGCCGTAGACTCTGTTCTGGGCAAGAAAGGCGGCCGCCAATCCCATCGAGCTCGCCAGGTAGGTCCGCCGGTCGATGCCCAACTTCCGCGAATTGTCGTCGGCCATCTGGCCGATCAGCCGCTCCACCTGCTGCTGCGCGGCGTTTTGCGGGCGTGGAATGAACTCCTCGTTGGAAACCACTTGGGTGGGCATCGGAGAGTCCACACCTTGCGCTCGATCACGCTGCCACTTTGGGACCCACATACAATTCTCCTTTCGTTATCGCGATGTTGACGTTGGACTACCGTGCCCACCAGTGGGAATCTCCACATTGTCTGCGACACGCCACCTGCTCCCCGGTGACGGCTGCGGGCATTTTCGCCACACGGCGCAACCGGAAGTGGAATCGTGTCGTTCTGATTATTGGCATCCGCTCCGGCCCCGTGGAAGGCGCCTAGGCGATGGGAACGGTCGATCGTCGGTTTCCAGGCAACCTCGAGGGGGCAAATAGGGGCCACGCCCGACCTGCCAACCTCACGATCGACCTTGCCCTATTCCATGACGTGGGCAGTTCCGAGCGGCGACAAAGACGACCAGACCATCCAAAGCACCAAAGCCCCACGCAGGCTCCAGGCCGCTGTCCGCAGACCGTTGGTCCAGACAAGGCGATGATGGACTGCCGGATCGAAGCCCCAAGATAGAATCTTGTGGCAAGGCACCTGAACCATCGCGGTGGATAAACAGATGCAGCCCAAGAGAGCTACACCAGTCCATAGAAACCACACTGCGATCGTCGAAGGACGAAAAAGCAAGAGCAGCAGCGCCGTTGCCGCTTCGATCAGCATGGGCGACGCAACGACAAGCGTGATTCGCTTGGAATGTCGCCGCGCGTAGTCCGAAAACTGTTCGTTTCCAACACTCGCAAAAAGCGGGTAGTGCACGACCTGCATGATCCAAATCAAACCAAGCATGTAGAACGTTGTCGCCAAGTGGGACACGAACAGTACGCGAATAAACAGGCCGTACATTCCGGTTCTAACCTTTCCTCGATCAAATCCGATTCTGCCATTCTCCAGACTCGAGCAAGGTCCGTGTTTTCTCATGACGATAGGCGAACATCGCTTCCAGCTTGCGGTGGACCAGCCAGCTGCCGAGCAGGCGCCCGAGCCGACCGAAAGGAAGCGCGTATTCCACTTCGTCCTGCAACAGAGTTCCACCCTGGCCATCATCGAGGAAACAATGGCGGTGGTACCAATGTGCAAACGGGCCCGATTCCTGGCGATCTGCAAAAAGATGCGGTGGATCGTACTCGGTATGCACGGCGATCCATTGAACTGGAATCGGTCCGACCCGCCCGCCGAGGACGACGCGACTGCCTGGCCGCAACGACCCGGCCGATTCGACAACCTTCATCCGTTCCCACGGCGGGATGAGATGCCGCAACGCATCCGGACTCTCGTGGAATCGGAAAACCAGATCCGGAGACGCTTGGATGGACGTTTGTCGGACGTACCATTGTCGACAACGCTCGGGGATCGGCGACGGTGTTCTCGGGTGTCTTGCCGCATCCCGCAAAATCATCGCGAACGGAATCCACCACAGCAGATCGTTGGTCAGAATCGTCAATCCGAACAGGGGTGGAAACGTCCCGCGCAGCAGCGCTGCCAGGAATCCGATCGGGCCGAAAATCTTGCCAAGCAGACCGACGAAAACGATCGGCCAATGCGTGCGGGAATCGCCGGCGGCGATGATGTAGCCGACCCCATAAACACCGACGATCATGCCCACACATTGCCAGATTTCAGGATAATTGATCCGCGCTGCGCCCGTGAGGTCAAAAAGAAAGTGAGGCATGGCAATCGCGAGCGATCCCCACACCAGGTTGTAGAGTCCCGCGGCCCAGAGCCAACCGCTCGCCCAAGACGGCGTCGGTCCTTGGTCGGTAGAGAATCGGCTGACGCTCACCTTGCTTTCGCTCCCTGTTGAGCTGCCGCAACGTCGTTTTCTGGTGCCGGCGGCAACTCGATCGCGGCGTGCCCCGTGGAATGATCCTGGGAACGTTCGGCAGCGCGAGCCAAATTCCGCAGCATGCCGGCGAACACGAACTGGTGCAGAGGATAAATCGCGTACCAGTAAGCGAGTCCGGCGAGTCCCAGGGCATCGAAAATCGCCGTCTGACGAACTGTGCTGCCCTGTTCGCACCGACTGACTTCGAATTCCAACCAGGCACGACCCGGTAGTTTCATTTCCGCCTGCAGTCGCAATCGCCGCGGTGGCTCAAAGACCTCGACGCGCCAGAAATCGAGTGCATCCCCGACACGTAAATCGTCGGCGTCTCGCCGGCCGCGACGCATTCCGACTCCCCCCAGGAGCATATCGAGGAATCCCCGCAACCACCACAACCAGTTCCCATAGTACCAACCGGTCCGACCGCCAATGCGGCGAATCGGCAAGAATGCCTGCTCGGGCGGAACCGACACCGTCGTCGTGCGTGAATCGACTAGTCTTGACCCGAATCGGTCTCCCCCCCAACTCTTCGGACTTCCTGCCGATGAAAGGGCGTCCGACCAACGTGTTTCGGAAAATTCCCGGTCCTCGTTGACCAGCGCCCGCGCAATCGCGTCACGCACCGAACGGGGACGCACATTAAAAACGGATTCGGCCAGGTTGTTCGAGACGAGCGTCGGATTCCGCAAGCTTTCCACCAGCTTGCGACCGACGCGCGCGTACAGCGGTGTGACGAACCCCAACCAGAGGCTGGACAGGTAAGGGGTCAGCAATGGCACCGGGATCATCCATCGGGTCAATCCG
Organism: Planctomycetota bacterium; assembly: GCA_016872775.1. Classification (GTDB taxonomy): domain Bacteria; phylum Planctomycetota; class Planctomycetia; order Pirellulales; family Pirellulaceae; genus VGZA01. Next base: position 180,518 of record VGZA01000002.1, read on the forward strand.
CGCTGTGAGGCATACTCCCGCATGATCTCACCATACGACACCTGATCGGGTCCGCCAATTTCGTAGACTTGAGAGGCAGAGATCGGAAGTCGTATGGCGGCCATCAAGTAGGCGAGCAGGTCTTCGATCGCAATCGGCTGCGCCTGCACCCGAACCCAGCGCGGGCAGATCATGATCGGCAACCGCTCGACTAACGCGCGGATCATCTCAAACGACAGGCTGCCGGAACCGATGACGATCGAGGCGCGAAACTCAACCACCAGAGAATGGACCGCTCGAAGTACGTCGCCCGTCTCCTGCCGACTGCGGAGGTGCTTCGAGAGCCTCTCATCGGGATTACCGAGACCCCCTATATATACTATACGCCGCACACCCGCCGCGGTGGCGGCTTTCGCAAAATTCTCTGCCGCAATACGATCCCGGACTTCGAAATCCCGGTCATCGCCCATCGAATGAACGAAGTAATAGGCGGTTTCCACGCCCTGCATCGCATTCTGCAGGCACGCGGAATCAAACACATCGCCGGCCGCGATTTCCGTATTCGCGTCAACCCGGTCCCGTAGTGCCTCGGGCCGCCGGGTCAAACAGCGGACCCGCAGCCTCTCACTCTGCAGAAGGGAGAGTAATCGTCCCCCCACATACCCTGTGGCTCCGGTCAATAGAATTAAACCTGACATCGTGGAATCCGATCTGCAAACGCAACGGAACATTCATTGAGCTAATTCAGTCGGCACTTTCCGCGGAAATCATCCTGCGGAAGAAACAAGAATCGGATTAGTTCCCACCCCACGCATCACTTTATCCGAACCAACCCTAGGATGTCAGATCGGTTCAACAACGTCGTCGACGATGATTTTCCGCACGCGGCTTGCGTCAGCTCCCCCGATGCCAGGTTCCCGAACTCCCCAGGATCTCAAGGCTTTCGTACCTCGGGTTGCTTTCGTAGCTCCGGATGGTCGCTCGCAATCAAGGCGATAAAGGCCGAGGCTAATACGACGGCCATGACGCCTGACCCGAACACAAATATCGCAACGTCATTCATGAGACTTCCTCCCCCCCAAGATGAGCGTGCCGAAGCTCAGAATCGATGGAACCCAAAGTCCCACAAACAGCCCCTGCTGCTGGTTTCCTGAAAACCAGAGGTAAACGGAAAAGAGAAACGATGCGCCAGCGGCAAGAACAAAACCGAGTTTTGCCAATTGAATCCTGTTCATACAAATCACTCCTGATGCGTAAATCCTTGGGAACTCGAGGATCCCCAGGGCAGAATTGCATGCGATGGGCAGCAAAACTGATGGCCAATCCCCGACGATCTGCACGGTCCGTCGCAACACGACGCAGGCTCCGTCCAGATGCGTTTCCAAAAAAAACGGTCAAATCGTTCGTGCGATCAGAACCGTGGCATCGGTGCATGTTTAACCAAAATTGTGGGTAACTCTTGAGTTTTGTTGTCCGAGCGCTTGCTACGAGCGGAACGCGGATGGTGGCGAGCGGGACGGGCGCGTTTTGGGGGCACTTGTGCGTCGAATTAACGCACGGCATGCTGACCGTTGCTTCATCGAAATGCGCATGAGGTTTCAGTCGATCAATGACCGATCAAGGCCGCATCGAGGCGGCCGGGAATATCGAACGAGCAGCAGCGCTGATCCGTGAAGGAGGCGTCGTCGCATTTGCCACGGAAACGGTTTACGGATTGGGGGCCAACGCACTCAACGCGCGCGCCGTCGCACGCGTCTTCGAATTGAAAGCACGCCCGCACTTTGATCCACTGATTGTCCATATTGCGGCTCCGACAGAACTCGAATCCCTGGCCGCATCGATTCCGAGCGCCGCCCGAAAACTGGCCGATCAGTTCTGGCCGGGCCCGTTGACGTTAGTCTTGCCGAAACTGCCCGTCGTTCCCGACATTGTCACTGCCGGTCTGCCCAGCGTGGCGATCCGGCAGCCCGACCATCCGGTGGCATTGGCTCTGATCCGAGCTGCCGGTGTTCCGATTGCGGCTCCCAGTGCCAATCCATTCGGTCGGACCAGCCCCACGACCGCCGCGCACGTGGCGGAGCAATTCGGCGAACAGCTGGAGATAATCCTCGACGGCGGCGATTGCCGTGTGGGAGTGGAGTCGACGATCGTGTCGTTCGCCGGACCGGTGCCAGTCCTACTGCGGCCGGGTGGCATCCCGCTCGAAGAGATCCGCGCGGCGATCGGGCCGATTGCCGTCGCGCGCACCGACGGAGACAGGCCGCTGGCACCCGGACAGTTTCCCAGCCATTACGCCCCGTGCACTCCGATGCAACTGCATCAAGGTGGCGATCCGCGGCAGCACTCCGGGCGAATCGGCTTGCTCAGTTTTCAGCGGCCGCTCGATTGCAAGGGGCTGGCAGCTGTGGAGGTACTCTCCGAGCAAGGTGACCTGCGCGAAGCCGCCGCGAATCTATTCGCCGCCATCCGTCGACTCGATGCGCAATGGCTTGACTTGATTCTCGCCGAACCAGTCCCCGAAACGGGGCTCGGACTCGCGATCATGGACCGATTGCGGCGCGCCTCGGTCAGAACCACCGGACTTTCGGCCCAATGACACTGTGGAAAACGCGACTCGATCGGCGCTCGCCGGCCCGAGTGCGATTCCTGTTCCACCTCCGGGATGCTATGATCGCGTTCACTACGCCAAGAAAGGTGTCCCATGGGAAGCAATGTTGTCGCGCCGAAATCAAGAACTGTCGACCGGGAATTTTTCCGACGCGAACTGAGCGGTTTCCTGCCGGACTATGTCTATGACGCCCATTGTCACATCTGGCTGGAGCAGGAAGTGCAGTTTCGGATTCCCGGCGTCGCTGGCGACATCGGCACGCAGGATTACCTATCCTTGATGGCCGACCTGCATCCTGAGCGCAAGACCGGTGCGCTGTTTCTCGGTTTTGCGTCACCCCGGTTGCCGGACGGCCGGCATAGAATGAATGAATTCGTCGGCAAGCAGACAGCATTCGGCCCGGCATTCCGCGGGGAGTTCTTCGTCCAACCGGACGATGATCCGGAATGGGTACGCCAGGAAGTTCGCAGGCTTGGCCTGCATGGACTGAAGTGTTATCACACCTTCGCCCCAGTCACGCCGACATGGGAGGCTGACATCCCTTCGTTCCTGCCCGAACGCCTGGTGAAAGTCGCCCACGAAGAGTGTTGGGTAATTACGCTGCACATGGTGAAGTCGCGAGCGGTTGCCGATCCGTCGAATATCCACTGGATCCGACACTACTGCCAGTCGTATCCGAACATGCGACTGATTCTCGCGCACTCCGCGCGGGCGTTTCAGCCCGCACATAACCTCGAAGGTTTACAGCAACTGCAAGGACTCGACAATCTCTATTTCGACACCAGCGCGAACTGCGAGCCGATAGCCCACCAGGCGATTATTCGCATTCTCGGCCATAAAAAGTTGATGTACGGCAGCGATCTGCCGGTCAGCCACATGCGCGGAAGGTCGCTGTCCGCCGCCGATTCATTCCTCTGGATCTATGAAGACACGCCGGTGTGGGGAGAAAAACACCTCAAGATCGAACCGGTCTTTGTCGGCCTGGAACATCTGCGGTCGCTCAAATGGGCCTGCTGGTCGGAGCGGCTCAGCGACGCGGCGATCGAAGATATTTTCTGGAATAACGCGGCTCAACTGCTGAACGTCTCAAAGGCGCAAGCAGTGACCGTGCATAATCCTCCATGACGCGAAGCCGGTGACCGGTTGAGTTCCCGAGGAGCGATCGCGTCACGCCTACCGCGAATTCGCCGATCGATTCGGCGGGAGTTTCCAACGGACGACTTCCAGGTGCGTCTTTTCGTCTTCTCCACGGTAGGAGTACGACGTGACCAGCATTCCGTCGTCCAGTTGCACGGTTGGGCCAAAACCGCCTCCCTGGAACCTGCCGATGGGCGTGCGGGTGTCGAGCATAATCCGATCGCGAGCGAAATCGAATTCGAAACCGTCATCGGCCTCCGCGCCCACCAGCGCCCGCACGCCCAAAGGCGGCTTCAGGTCGCGGACCGTGAATGTGAGCAACAGCCGACGGTCGCGCAGTCGCAACAACGACATGTACATCTCGCCGTAATCGCCAAAGTCGCGCACGCGATCGAACGTCTTGGCCTCGTCGGTCGACGAGAACAGAATAAAATGGTCGGCCTGGTCGTTCGTCGCCGTGATCGGCTTTTCCTTGATCGGCAATTCGTTGCTGTCGACCCGGACCAGTGCCCAGATCTTGCCCGACTTTGCTTGCCATAACCAGGTCTCGCCGCCAAAGAAGCCATACCTGCTCTTGAAATCCCTCGGCTGGCACCGTCCACCTTTGTCCCACGTCTTGCCGTTGTCGCGCGAACTCCAAATCAGGTACGGCCCGTCGCCGCCGTCGTAATCGACCCCCAACAGCAGCGTGCCGTCTGCCCGTTGCAGCACGTTTCGCGTTGTGTGATTGGAAGCGTTCGGCTTGATCGCTTCGGATTCCACACGGATTGTCTCCCACGACTTTCCGGCATCGGTCGAGCGATGCAGGAATCCGCAGGTATAGCCCCATTCGTTACGCACATCCTGTTGCAGCAGATGTCCGGTGACGAAAAGCGTGCCGTCTTGCAGCACCGTGAGGTACGGTTCGCGGCCGAGCAAATCGAGCTTCTCGGCCTGCGACCAGCTCTTGCCGCCATCCTTGGAACGGAACAGCAGAGTCTGTTCCATGACCGTGTTGCCGTCGCGCTTGTACTGATGAAACGCGGTCAGCAAAAGTTCGCCGCCGGGTAGCCGAGCCACACACGGCTTGTAGTCGTCCGGCTCACCGAGGGCAACGCGCTCGCATGGAATGGGATCGGCGGGCAGCTGCTGCGGGTTGTGAATCGGCACGTGCGTCGCTTCCTCACCCGCCCAGGTTGACAAGCGGGTTGACGAGCCAGAGGGTTCCACGCAGAGCAGCAGCAAGGCGACGAGTGGTCGCAAACGGCCAGGATAGCGCGTCATGATCTCTCCTTTGTTGGATTTGCCCTTGAATGTGCCTGGCCGTGACAGCGATCGAGTGGACCGGACCGCGCAGGCGATGCTCGCGCCGCAGCCGTCGGATCGCATCCCGCGCAACAGCCTACGGAAGTCGATGATGTTTGTCGATCTCCATCCGGCGATAAAGCGGCGATTAAGAACAGAGAACCTTTGCCCACCGGGTTCCAACGGAGCCCCCGATGAGTCGACTCGAACAAGATTCCCTGGAAATTCCCGTTGCCGCGCTGCGTTTCATCCCGGAACCGCGATACAATCGGCGGCGTCTGCCGCACATAGGGATGGATGACTGGGCAGCGAATCACGATCTGGACAAGGAACCCTCGCGATGCCGTTCGAATTTTCTCGCCGTAAACTCATGGCCGCCGGACTCGGTGGTCTCGTCGGGCTCCGGCAATCTGCCCTTCCGGCCCGGCAAACGACAACCGAATTGGACGTGATCGATTGCCACACTCACTTCTATGATCCGACGCGGCCTGAAGGTATCCCGTGGCCATCCAAAGGAACGCCGCTCTACCGAACCGTTTTGCCAAAGCACCTGCGCGAAATTCGGCACTTCCGCCGCGTCACGGGCACAGTGATCGTCGAGGCGAGCGACCGCCTGGAAGACAACGCCTGGCTGCTGGGACTGGCGAAAGACGACCCGTTTGTTGTCGGTATCGTGGGACGACTCGAACCTGGCGCGCCAGGCTTCGCCGATCATCTGAAACGATTTTCCGCCGATCCGTTGTTTCGTGGCATACGGATTTCGTCCGATCTGCTCCACAATCTGCTCGAAAAGGACGATCTCCGCGATCTGCGGACGTTCGCCGAACGAGATTTGGCTCTGGATGTCAACGGCGGACCCGAGACACCCGCCGAACTTGCTCGCCTGGCCGGCCGCTTACCGGACCTGCGCATCGTTTTGAATCACATCGGCAATGTGCGCATCACCGCCAATCCACCGCCCGCCGATTGGGTCGCGGGGATCCGCGCCGCGGCAATGCACCGGAATGTTTCCTGTAAAGTCTCGGCGCTCTGCTGGGCTGCCGTCCAGGAAGGAAACAAGGTGCCTGCCGAACTCGATTTCTACCGGCCGTACATTGACGTCGTCTGGAATGCGTTTGGCAATGATCGAGTGATCTACGGAAGCGACTGGCCCGCTTCGGAAAGCGCTGCCGATTACGAAATGCAGCAGCGCCTCGTCATGGAATATGCCCAGGAACGGGGTGCCGACGCCGTGAAGAAATTTTGCTCCCTGAACGCCAAGCGGATCTACAAGTGGGTCGAACGGAGCGGCCGCCGCTAGAAACAGTCGCCCGGGGCTGCATCATGGACGGCGATCATCTTGAAATTCCAGTCCAAACAGATCGGCATCTCGGAGCGCGACCTGCAAACGGATTCTTTGACCGTTCCATTCCGAGATATCGTCGCCGGAGGTCCAGACAAGATCGCACTGCGTGGCATCCTTCATGACCGGGCGACAGTCCGCGAGCCCGCGGCCACGAATCGGGTTCCCCCGCTCGTCCAGCAGGCCGATTCGCAATTCGCCGCCCGTTCGCACGGCCACGTTGGCGACAAGTCTCTTGCCGCCCATTCGCAGCGGAGGAGTCTGAAACGATCCTCCTGAAGCGGGCGCGGTGACCGAGATCAGCCGATCTCGCCTGGCAACCGCGCGGGTGATCACACGGCGGTTCTTCGGATCGTTGAGCTTCGGGAAATCAACCTCCGCGTGCTTCAGCGCCGAACCGCTGAAGTAAAACGAAAACTCGTCCCCCGTGGGCAGGCAGCCGCCGTTCGCCATATACAACGAACCACCGTCGAACGCATCGGCCGGGCCCAGCGGTATGAACGAAGCCTCGCGTTCGGGCCAAGTCCAGTTCGCTCCATCGCGACTGACCGCCAAACGGATTTCCAGCGTGTCGTCCCGATGCCGGAAAAAACTCGGGAACATCACATACAGCCCCTCGGCACCGGGATAGGTCTGGCAGGCCGGATTGTACAGATCACATTCCGGCGGATCCTCCACCTCCGCCTGCAGGACGCGCGCCTCGGTCAACGGCGCAAAGCTTTCGAACCGATCACTCGTCGATCGCCCGATCGCCCGGCCGCCACGCCCGGCGACTCGTCCAAACAACATATACCGTCGCTGCACGGCATCCCAGAATCCCGAATACTGGCTGTCGGCAAATACAAGACAAATCGGCCGTTCCAGACGCTTCCAATGAAGCCCGTCGGGTGAGGTCATTCCCGCCACGTAATAGGGCCGGTCACCGATGCCTTGAAACTGGCCCTGCGAAACACACTTGTAACGTTCCTCCGCCACAGCCGTCGGGTCAATGAATACGCAACTTCCATGCACCCGGGAACGATGCTGATCCCGACCCACCTGCCGAAAGAGGATGTTGTTTTCCTTGCTGCCCCGGTACGTGAACAACCCCAGCTTCGGTTTGACCCAGTGAATGCCATCGTCCGATTCGGCATAACAAAACGACGTATCGTCCGGCGTCGGCCAACCTTCGACGTCATAACACTCGTACCACATTCGGTACTTCTCGCCATCCTTGAGGACACTGAACCAATTGAGCGTAGCTCCTTCCCAGGCGAACTCGGATTCCAGCTGCCGCTCGTTGGTCTTGCGCGGCGGATGCACCTTCAACCGAACGTCTTTGTCCTGCTCGAGGAACGTCCGGTCAACGAAGAGAATCTTGTCCAAGCCTGCCTCGCGGTCGGACTCGGAAGACTCGGCCCTCAAGACGCCGGCAAGAAACAGCGGCAAACAGGCCAAAATACGCGTGCGAACGATAAGGTTCGCACGCGGTGCAGGGGAGGGATTCAAGGATCGCATGGGATGACTCTCCGTAGCTCGCGGTCAGAACAATTCCAACAGCGGTCGACCTTCCTCCTGAAGGTTGTACGAGCGGTTCTGCGTGTCGGTTGCGGTCAGATCGCGAATGTCCATCGCGTGATAGATCGTGTGCGCGATATCCGCCGGAGTCACGCGCTGATCGGCTGGGTACTCGCCAAATTTGTCGCTGGCTCCGTAGGTCCGCCCTCCCCGGATGCCGCCGCCGGCGAGCAGATCGGTCAGGCAGTAGGTCCAATGATCGCGACCGGCTCCACTGCTTCCGCCGGTTCGAGGATCGCCGATCCTTGGCTGCCGGCCCATCTCGCTGGTAACCAGAAGCAGTGTCGAATCCAGCAAACCGCGCTGCGCGAGGTCTTCCAAAAGCGCCGAGAAAGCGCGGTCAAATTCGGGAAGCAGCATCTCCTTGAGGCACTGGAAATTATTGCCGTGGGTATCCCATCCCCCCGCGCTGGAACATTTGAGTTTTTCGGCGCGAACTTTGTCGGGCATCCAGAATACGGTGATGAACGGCACACCCGCTTCGACGAGCCGGCGAGCCAGCAACAGGCCCATACCGTTAATCGTCTGCCCGTAACGCTCGCGAACCGATTCCGGTTCCCGCGAAACGTCCAACGCTCCCGCGGTCCCGGCGGAAGTAAGCAGGGAAAACGCCCGCTCGTGATGCCGGCGCCATTTCCGATTCTCCTGGAACTGTTCCAATTCACGCCGTGATGTGTCAAGCTCTCGCAGTAACGAGTGGCGATTCAGTAGCTTGGCCTTGGTCATCGCGGCGTCGAGCGTCAACGCGGGGGCATGAAACTTAAACGGCTGTTCCAAACCGTCGCTCGAAACTTGTTTCGAGTCTGCCATCGAGTTCGAATCGCTCCGGGTCGCCGTGAGATACAGCGGATCGTGCTCCGCCCCAAGTCGGCCCGCAAATTGGCCTGCCCGAATATCCGTAACGCCCTCCGGTATCCACGGGTAGGAAATCGCGTTCGGCAGCAGGCCGTGCGGGGGCAGTTTTGACGACACGACCGATCCGATAAACGGCCAGTCATCCCTTTGCTGTCGTCGTTCCGCCGGAACACCAATCGTGCGCGGATCGAGTCGGTGGCCCGTGAGATGGTAGTAGTAGCCCAGATGCGAATTGGTGGGGTCGGTGCCATCCACCGAGTTGATGACCGCCAGATGATGGGCCTGCCGGGCCGTCATTGGCAGGTGCTCACACAACCGAACTCCCGGAGCCGATGTCGCGATCGATTTGAACTCGCCGCGTATCTCCAAAGGCGCATTTGGTTTCATGTCCCATGTGTCGATATGGGAAGCGCCGCCACACAGAAAGAAGAGGACGGTTGACCTCGCGGATGCGGCAACTCCGCCGGACGCCATTTCGGCCGCCGAAGCTGGCCGGACGGCCCATCCGCCCGGCAAGCCTGCAAGTCCCGCTCCCGACGCCACCAGAAACTGCCGCCGGGTGCTCCGCGGGTTGAAGCCGCTCGAGACCAAATTCCGGCGATCGCCAGGGATCATGAAACAGCCTTTCATCAAGTTCGGAGCGCGATTCCGGGTCACCGCGGAGACGGACAGCGTCAATAGCCGCGCCGGCATTATACTTGACGGCTGGCCAGCTCGTGTGTGCCACGGTTGAGAGTAATCCGGAAAGGTGCGTAGAATCTGCAGCCCGGATTGAAGGAAAGCCGATAGCAGATTGAGAGGGAATTTTCCGATCATGACAACGATTGCGGCTGCCCTGCGTCTACACCAGCAGGGAAAACTGAAGGAGGCCGAGCGGGAATACGATCGGATCCTGGGCCAGTCGCCGAACGATGGCCAGGCGTTGCATCTGAAAGGGGTCGCGCGTCATCAGCAGGGTGACTTTTCGACGGCCTGCGATTACCTGTCCCGGGCCAAGCAAGTCACGCCTGGCAGCGGACTGACACGATGCGCATTGGCCCAGGCGCTGTGGGCCGTGAACCGCCACGAGCAGGCACTCGAGGAAATCTCGGCGGCGATCGGTTGCGAGCCTGAGCAGATCGCTTTTCGGCAAGTGCGTGCCGGTTTCCTGGCGGCGTTAGCGCGGGACGACGAACTGGCAATCGATCTCGAGTGGCTTGTCGAGCGCCAGCCTGATGACCTTGCGTCGCGCGAGCAGTTGGGAAACACCTGTTGGAAGCTCGGCCGGCTGCACGACGCCGCGAGACACTGCCAGACGATCGTGGAACGCGCCCCGGATTCCGCCACGGCGAAGCCAGCCTGGGGTCGGTGCTGCATCGGCTCGGCGACAGCCGAGCCGCGGTGGAGCCGCTGCGTCGGGCGCTGGAATTGCGCCCGGATTTTGCCCAGGCGCATAACAATCTCGGCAACGCATTGCGATCGCTGGGCGAACTCGCGGAAGCGATCCAGCACTTCGATCGGGCGATCGAACTCGTCCCACGGCAGGCGGTTTTTTACGATAATCGAGGCCTGGCATTGCAGGAACTGGAACGAACGGACGCGGCACATAACGATTTTCTAAGCGCAGCAAGGCTGGACCCGAAATTGGGAACCGCACGGCTGCACCTGGGACTGCTTCTCCGCGATCAGCGCCGCATTCAGGAGTCGCTGCTGTTTGCGCCCGCCAGCGCGGACCAGGAGTTTGCCGATACACTCGCCAAATTGCGGCCGACCGTCGACGGGTGAACCCGCCTGGCACGCATCACGCCGATCATCGACCGCCATCCAATTTCAAGATCTGATCGACCGAGACCTGCTCGAGCAACTGCCGTGAACCACCAGGCCAGGTCACCTCCAGAGAATAGGGGCCCGGCAGATCGCCGATGCCAAAGTGCAGCATCAGATCGTTCTGGCAACCTTGGCCTGTTCCGGCCTCGACTTGACGCGCGAGCACCTGGTCACCTTTGGTTCGCAATCGCACCTGGGCACCTACCGCCGATCGATTGTTGTTCTTTCCGTTTCCCGCCAGTTGCACCGCGAGCCAATGACGGGCTGGGCTTTGGTTTTCGAACAACCGGCCCGCCGTTACAAGGTCGATATCGCCGTCGTGATCAAAGTCCGCGAATGCAGACTGGTAAGTCGGAGGCAGTCCGCCCAACCCTGCCGCCGCCGTGCGATCGGAAAAGACGAAACCGCCATCGTTGTGGAAAAGCGTAGGGTTGTTCTTGACGCCAAAAGACGCGGTCTCGTAAACCGTGGTGAAGAACAGATCCAGTTTTCCATCGTTGTCGATATCGCCTTCAGCGGGGCTGGCATACGATTCCTGATAATGAACTCCACAAGGGCCGCGATCCTCGAATGCATATTTGGCTGCGGGTCCGAGGTTGCGCAAAAATCGAGACTTGGGTTGATCACCTCGACCGTCCACATGCGCAAAATTCCCGGCGAACAGGTCGAACAGACCGTCGTTGTCAAAGTCGCCCCAGCACGCGCCGATCGAATGCCCGCCGTCAAATCCGGGCGACGTGGCCACCGCATTCAATTCCCGGGCCACATCTTCTAATTTTCCACCGCCGTCGTTGCGCCAGAGCAAGTTGGGCTGCAATCGATAGTTCGAGACATAAATATCGATGTCCCCATCCTGATCGAAATCGCAGGCGGTGACGCCTCGAGCGCGAAACCGCTGGTCGCTCCATGCGAGTTTGAACTCTTTGCCCTGCCCGTTCAAAAGCAGCAGATCGGGATAGGTGATCCCCGCGTCCCAATCCTCGTATCCACCAAGGTAAATATCGACAAACCCATCGCCATTCATGTCCGCCCAGCAGGCACCGAGCGAAACCGACTTGGGCAATTGTGGCAGTTTGAATGGCGAAAATGATTTGCCCTGCTCGTTGTGGAACAGCTGCATCGACGACCAGGAAAAAAGATCGGGATACCCATCGTTGTCGAAGTCGGCGGCCACGACCTCTCCCACGCCCGTCGCCAGTTTGCTGAAGCGCTTACCAGCTTCATTCCGCCATACTGTTCCGGCGGAGCAGAGGTCGGTCCAACCGTCCTGGTCGACGTCGACCCAGCATGCCGAACCGTTTCCCAGTTCCAGCCCCAGATCGGCCGTTCGGTCACGAAAAGAGAATTGCCCCGCCTCCTGGGCCGATCCGATGATCGGCAAGAAGCCAACGCAGCTCGCAAACACGATGCGATAAAACGCCTGCCAATTCCGCAATCGATTTCTCAGCATGTAGCACCACAGCAAATAGATTTGTACATGTTCTCCCAAGGAAACGCCGGCCCATTATCGAGCAACGCTCCTACGCTGTGAAGTACGGTCGGCGCCGTAGGACGGGCCTCCAGGCCCGTCCGGAAGTGCGAATAAGCGTCGAGAAGAAGAAGCGGGGAGTTCTCGCAAAGGAGTTCTTCTTACAAGAAGCCGTTGCAGGGGCTTCCAGCCCCTGGCGAATCGGGAAACCGCTTCAAGCCTCCGGCGTGCGCGGACGCTTGCCGAAAGCTCCGGTTCCAATCGTTGAACACTGAGCCAAGACTCAGCAGGGGCTGGAAGCCCCTGCCACGATGGCGAGCAATTCCTCAGGGCAATCGATGATGTAATCGGCGCCCGATTGTTGTAGTTCCTCGCGGGAACGGAATCCCCAGGTGACGCCAACGCTGGACATCCGCGCGTTTCGGGCAGTGAGGATATCGACGGCAGAATCGCCGACAAACAGACAGTCGGACGCGTCGAGTCCAAAAGCTGCCCGAATTTCCATCGCGCCGGCGGCGTCAGGTTTGCGGGGCACATCGTCGCGCTGGCCCAGCACCAGGTCGAATGTCCCGGGAGGAAAGAACGTATCGACGCATTGGCAGGAGAATCGATGGGGTTTGTTCGAAAGTACCGCGAGCCGAATGCCACGACTCCGGAATGACGCTACGACCTCCATGATGCCGTGATACGGCCGCGTGGTTTCATTCCACCGCCGCCCGTATTCCTCTCGCATCCTTGTCAGACAGGCGGTCAAGGTTGCCTCTTCCCGCGCCGTTTCGGGCAACGCTCGTTGAAAAAGGACCGCGACACCCTCGCCGACAAACGCTCGATACGATTCCACAGAATGCGGCGCAAACCCCATGGCGACCAGAACCGCGTTCGCGGAATTCGCGATGTCCGCGAGCGAATCGACCAACGTGCCGTCGAGATCAAAAAGTACGGCGCGGAACTTCGCGTCGGACCGGGTGCCTGTCTGCTGATTCATCGCTCCTGCTCCCGCTCAATCGCCTGTGCCAGCATCTCCAGGGTGATCGAGGCCGCTTCGTTGGCGCGAGCGATCCGCGTCTGCGACGTCAGCACCCGTTTGGCCGAATGGCGGATCCGAATCGAACGGCCGTGCCGCGCGGCAAACGCCATGTAAACGATGCCATCCTGCGCGGCGGGCGCGCCCGGCCCCAGATGGCCCGTCACACTGGCGGCGTAGTCGGCCTCTTCGGTCATCTTCAACACACCGGCGGCCATCTGCCGCGCGACTGTTTCGCTCACCGCGGAATATTGCTTCAGCTCCTGGTCGCGGACCAATAACCATGCCCGTTTGACCGCGTCTCGATAGGTCACGGCGGAACCGCAAAAACAATCGGAAATACCCGGGATTCGCCCCAGGCTGGCCGCGATCAAGCCCGCGGTGCAGCTCTCCGCAAGAACCAGCTTGCGATTCACCGATACCAGCAGTTGTGCGACCCGCTCGGCTCGTCGGCGCAAAATCGAACCCGTCCCGGCGCGATGCGTCATTTGGCTTCCGTCTTTATCCAGGCCAGTATTTGTCCGTCGCCGCGGAGTCGCGCTTCGAGTCGCGCGTAGTCGACGCGCTGTACCGACGCGCCGTCATCCAGGGTCTGGCAGGCGATCGTACCGGCCGATTGACCAAGGACCATGAAGACAGGTTCCATGCGGATCGAACCGTAAGCAATGTGCGACGCGGAAACGCAGACAGGTACCAGCAGGTTCTCGCATTCCGATTCGCGCGGCACAATCGCCGCGCGGCCGATCGGATACGGCGTAAAACCGTGAACCTGCACGTCGCCCTCGTTCCGCGCATGACCGTTGGAATCGACGTATCGCTGGACATTGTGGGAATCCATGCCATAGGCGGCAAGGCCGACGGATTCGGGAGCCAGTTCACGGCCCTGACAATGATGCTGCGTCATGACCAGCGCACCGATCATCCGTCGCGCTTCGCGCACGTAGAGTTGATGCGACCAGCCACCATGCTCGCGAAATTCGTCGCGGCAATTTCCCCAACGGCTGACTTCGTCTCGGACATGTCGGGGGACGCGCGGGTGATTGGCCAAGGTCCACATCAGCCCGCGCTGGTAGCTCAGGTGTTCGCGAAAGACGGCTTCGCGTCGCGCGTCGTCACCTTCCGGCCAATCGTAACTTCCGAGGATATTGTCGGTGGAAAAGCCGAAATTGTTGTTGGTGTCGGTTTTTCGGTTCGGCATCAGGAAGGGGCTCCACGGCACCTTGGTCTCCCCCGCCTCAAAGTTCCGAAACAACAGCTCGTAGCGCAGTTCGTCGTAATCGGCCGGCTTCTCGAACGGAATGCGGTTTTCGTCGACGTCGGTGACGCACATCCGAAAACAGTAGGCTTGAACCCGGTGGTCACCGGCACCTTCGTCGCCCGGCCCGTTGGCATGGACGCCGGGCAACAGGCCGCTGGCTGGATCTCCAGGACGTCGGTAAGCATCGACGCCAGGTTGCAGCTGGTGCTTCAGCGCCTGGCGCGTCTGCACGCCGTTGAGCGTCTCGCCATAGGTCGCGTTCGATTCACGTCCGACGTGGTACCGAACGCTGGCCGCGGCGAGCAGGTCGCCTTCGTACGTGGCGTCCACAAAAACCCGGCCGCGGATCGTTTCGCCGCCACCGGTACGCACGCCGACAATCCTCTGCCGCTCCATTTCCACGGCTTGGGGCCGATTCAGCAGGCAATTCAGCCGTACGACGACCTGAGCCTCGGCCAACATTTCTCGGAGAATCGCTTCGGCGACGTGCGGTTCGAAGGTCCACATCGCATCCTCGCGCGCGGCTTCAGAAGCCCGCCCGCTTCGGTACTGATCCTGCCGTTCAAACTTCCATGCCTCCGGTCGCTGGTAGTAGGCTCGAACGCGACGATAGAACTCCCGCGAAAGGCCGCCGATCGCCGACTTGTTGCCGATGTCGGTCGCCCCTAATCCGCCACTGGTCAGGCCACCGACGTGCGCGCCCGGTTCGATCAGAACCACCGAACGCCCCATTCGCCGGACCTGGATCGCCGCCGCCACGCCCCCCGCTGTCGCCCCTACCACGACCACGTCAAACGCATCTTCAACGGCAGTCGCCGATTTCCCGACCCCGGATCCCCCCGCCAGGGCTGTCGACAACACCAACGCGACAACAGATATACGCCGTTCCACAGCTCCCGCCGCACCGCTTGAAAAGTGTGATTTCGTCCCCGAATTCCGACTACGGTTTGCGCTGCAGCCGACCGTCATTTTCTTTCAGGAACGCGCGAATCTCGTCGGCGAATTCGAGAAGTCGCTGCCATTGCTCGACATACAACGTCACCGGCATGCGCTGTAGCCCGTAACACGCTGACTCCACCTTTCTCGCTGACCTTGCAATACAGTTGACCGCGTTTCGGCTTGTCCAATTCGTCCAGCATTCGTGACGCGTCGTCCAGCGTCAGTTCCTTACTCGCGACGTCGGCAAGGATCTCTTCCTTATTCCTTGCGGTTGCATCCATGATCTGTCCTTTCTCGATGTCTCGGCCATCCCGGACAAATCCAATTCGGACCGACCGGAACTGTCAACGTTTCGCGCGGGACGTACCTCGCGGCAGGCTGTAGCAATTATGCCGATTATTCGGAGGGGGGACAATGGCCAACCCTGGCAACGGAATAACCGGGAGAACCTGGCTGGACCGAAAAGTTCCGCACAACAACCCCGATTTCCCGATCGATAAACTCCCCGCGGCTTAACACCGATGTAAGCTGTACAAGTTCGCCGCATTCCCCATTTGCCACCCCTCACCAACACTGGGAGAATGTTCCGTGGGTAAAGTCAAGAAAGAAATCAAAGTCGATCGCCGCATCGCCAACGACCGCCGCGACAGTCTGGATCGTCGTAAACAGAGCGAGCCGGTGGCGGTCGAGCGCCGCGCCACAACGGAACGTCGGAAAGTGCCGCGACGCCGCCAGATCGATCCGACGACCTGCGAACGGGATTACTCCACGGACGAGATCGAGTTCATGCAGGCGCTGGATGCCTATAAACGGGCCAATGGGCGGATGTTCCCCACCTGCAGCGAAATCCTGGAAGTGATCCGCGCGTTGGGATACGTTCGCATCACGCCTTGCCCTGCTTCCGTTATGATCAGCGAGGACGCGGCAGTCGCCGCGCCGCCCAGCGCCGCATCGGCATCGCCGGAGTCGATTGCAATCGGACCATCGTTCGACACCCTTGCCTGACAAAAATTCAGCAAACGCGCCCGACACACCCACGGCCCGGCCGGCTCTTCCAGCAAGAGTCGGCCTTTTTTGTTGCCGTTCGGCTCCCGTCCCGGGGCAAAAATAATTGACTTTTGCCCCCAACCCTGTTCTCATGGTCGGCGATGCGACAACCGGACCTAAAGGACCCGCAACATGCCACGTTGGAATCGTCGAGACTTCGTCAAGGGGCTTGCCGCCAGCACAGCCTTTCCGCTGTTTGCGATCAGCGGAACCAAAGCCTCCGGGAAAATTTTGGGAGCCAACGACACCATTCGCGTCGGCGTGGCGGGGATCAACGGCCGTGGCAGCTCCCATATCGATGAGTTCCTCAAGCTGAAGACGGCGGGTGTCGAGATCACGCACCTGATCGACCCTGACAGTAGTCTGTATCCGTCGCGTTCGAAACGGATTCAGGATGCCACGGGACGCACCCCTGTTTGCGTGCAGGATATCCGGCAAGCACTGGATGACAAAAATCTCGACGTGATTTCCGTGGCGACCTGCAACCACTGGCACGCACTGATCACCGTTTGGTCCTGCCAGGCGGGCAAAGATGTCTATGTCGAGAAGCCGATCAGCCATAATGTGCTCGAAGGGCGGAGGTGCGCGGAAGCCGCCGCGAAATATGGTCGGGTCGTTCAGCACGGAACGCAGACGCGCTCCAGCCAGAGCGTGGCGAGCCTGATCCAAGTCGTGCAATCCGGAAAGTATGGCAGACTGCTGGTCTCCAAAGGCTATTGCTGCAAACCGCGCTGGAGCATCGGCAAGAAGCCGACAGAATCTCCACCCGCGCATCTCGACTTCAACCTCTGGCTTGGTCCCGCGCCGCAGCAACCATTCCACCCGAATCTGGTGCACTATAACTGGCACTGGTTCTGGGATTTCGGCAATGGCGATACCGGCAATCAGGGCGTCCATGAAATGGATGTCGCTCGTTGGGCGATAAAAGGCGCAACCTTGCCAAACCGCGTCTGGAGCCTCGGCGGTCGATTTCTACCCGATGGGCCGGACCAGGGCGAGACACCCAACATGCAACTGGCGGTATACGAATTCGGCGATGTGCTGTTGGTGTTCGAGACTCGCGGACTGGTGAAGGAAGGCGAGAAATTCCAGAACAAGGTCACGAACGAATTTTATACCACCGAAGGCGTGATTCGCCGGGACGGGAATTTCTATCCCAAGGACGGGGGCAAACCGGAACGGGCGAAAGGCGGTGAGGACGTCAGGGTCACTCCGGGCGATGCGTTCGGTAGTTTTCTTGCCGCGGTTCGGAGTCGCAATCCGCGCGACAATAACTGCGATGCCGAAGTGGCGCATTATTCCAGCGCCTTGTGCCATTTAGGAAATATCTCTTTTCGCCTGGGCACTCCCGCCAGGTTTGACGCCGCGAACAAGGCGATCGGCGACAACAAACAGATCGTGGAGTCGTTCGAAACGATCAAGGAAAACCTGCGCGCCGTCAATGTGTCGCTGGACAACGCCGATTACCTGATGGGTCGATCGCTGGTGGTCGATGCCAAGACCGAAAAATTCGTCGACGACGATCAGGCGAATCAACTCTTGACGCGACCGTATCGCGCTCCGTTCGTAGTCCCGGATGTGGTATAGCGTCGGCGACGGACTCAACGGTGAACACGGGCATCCGTGGCGCCGTCATTCGGAGGCGTCCGCCGACTCCCGAGGCGCGAATTCCGTCAACCACAATCGGCCGAATGCCGTTCGTCGTACGAACCTCAGTGGCTGGGAATCGAGCAATTGATCTTCAATTCCCTGTACCAGGCGCAGATCACCGCTGCGAATCACCGTGACATAGCGATCCTGGGAAGATGGGGCGCGCGCGGGCGCCGGCAACAGGTGCAATGCGTCGAAGTTCGTGCCGGTGCGCGTCGGAAATGGAATCACGGCCCATTCACTGCTGGTGGGTCGATACAAACCTCGTAAAGGAAATCGCAGGTACTCGACCAAATCCGCCGGCCGAGAATCGCGGAGTCGACCATCTTCGATCAGATTGCCGAACAGCAGCACGCGCATGGGATGGCGACCGCCCAGCGAGTCCAACTCGCGAACCAGGGACGACCAGTCCTCACTACGGTCAGCAAGCAGCCGGCCGTCCCGCAGCAATTGGGGCGCGAAAGGCGATCCGCCAGCGGTGAGTAAGGCAATTACCAGCAGATAGGCGATCCGCCAGCGGCGCGTGGGAAGCAACGTCTCCGCATACCCGATCAGTAATGCCGGGATCGTGGCAACAAGTATCAGGTAACGCAGATGCAGGATCGGTGCTAATCGAAGCTGGTCGATGACAACGGCGGCAATTAGGGCGCCGGCAAGTATCGTCGACCAGGCAAAGAAGGGCCGCCATCGCGGATTCGGTTCGCCGTCCGCGCGCCGCCCGAACGACAACCTCGTTGCCAGCAGCAGACAGACGAGACTACCGAGAACTTCGGGCCACTGCGGCAGGACGGCGAGCAGGGCTGCCAAACCGTCCTGCGGCACAATCATCCTCCAGTCATCCGCGTGGGACGCAATCGAACGAAGCTGATTCCCCACCGCCAGCGGACCAGCCAACGGAACTGCCAGTAGTAGTGATTCCGTCCACCTCGCGCGCCATCCTCCGCCACCCTGCGACCAGACAGCAACGGCGCCGATGACGATCTGGACCGCGATCACCAGCATGCAGGTGTAATGCAGGAAGAAGAGTAGCAGCGAGAATGAAATCCAGCGCCAGGCGTGTGAGCGACTACGGTTCCCGGCATATCCGAAAGCCCGGCACCAGGCGTCGATCTGCAATACGCCCAGGCACTGTACGAGTGCATACGGCCGCGCTTCCTGCGCATAGAAGATGGCGGTCGAATCGACTGCCAGCAAAAGCGCGGTCAGCAGCGGCCCAATCGACGGCCTGGACACGGCCTTTCGAACGACCTGGTAACTGCACGCGATCAGCGCCAGTCCAGCGAGCAACGACGGCAGACGCAGGCTGAACTCCGAAGGCCCCAGCGCGTGCACACTGCACCATGCCAGATAAAAATAGAGCGGACTCTGGTTGCCCATCCTGGCCCGAGGCGCGACGTCGTGGAACGACTCCATGACGCACCACGAGGTATGAAGTTCATCGACCCATAATGGTTCACGAATCTGCCAAAGTCGCAGGCCCAAGGCGAGCAGCAGCACGCCGGCCAGCGCGATCGAATCGCGACGAGGCCAACCGGATCTCATGGGACGGTCCACGCGTCGGTTCGATACGATCTCCGGCATGATATCTTGGAGGCCGATTCTGGAGGGGGCGCCTGTGAAGAAACGCTCCCTATTGTCGCGATCGACTCCAAGGATGGGAACAAGGGGCGGGTGGGCGTTCCGCGACGCTCCTGTCTCCCGGGTGCTCAACGACCGGGGCAGGACGAGGATCGAACGCCGGGCGGCTCCGATGGCTCGAAGTCGCCCGGGCGGCGATGCGGGGCAGACCCAGAAACTACATTCACTCCGATGTTGCCTCATTACGCATGAAGACAACTTCCGGGTCTCCCCCTCAAACTCCTTGGGATTTTCAGACGTCAACGGCGAACGAAACGAGCCTTCATCGCGCGCGGGGCATCTGTTCAGTAACGAACGCCACGCCCGGAGATGCCGGTCCTTTCGGGTACCGTTGATTGTCACGTCGCGACTAAAGGCGATCGAAAAGCTGCCTCTCGCGACACGATTTCAACAGGAACGGAATCGTTCCACGCCATTCAACCTAAATCCTGCCGCGCATTAAGCAAGCAAATGGTTAAAATCGTCGACGCTTGTATGCCGGAAAAGATCTATGAGTTGGCTCTTCTCGGCAAAACCTACGCCGACGGCGGTTTCTCCGGCCGGGTGGCACTAGTGGCACTGGCAGTCCGCCGGAAACGACGTTGCTTCGAGACAGACCTCAGCCGGTGGACAGCCAGTGCGAACCGGTAACAGATTTTGCTTTGGGGAGTCTTTTCGCGCGCCGCACTGGCCGTCCGCCGTTGGAGTTTGTTGTGCAGAGTGACGCGATTCGCGGCGGACTGCCAGTGCAACCCGGCCGAGGAGGGACTCGACCAGAACTTCAACATCTACCACTCATCTGAAGCGAATCGGGGCGAGTTAATCTGCTAAAATTGTTGCGGTTCAGACAAGGGTAGGAGGGTGCCGCGATGTGCATAGCCCGCGCCTACCTCTCGAAAGCGACGCCATGCTTGCAGCATGGCGCCTGAAATCGTCAGATGTATTCCCTGTTGCTGCCGGCAGGCTTCCCACACATGAACGTTTCCGCGGCCTCTTCAACGACCCGCAAGGCGAGCCTGCGCTGGCTGGTGTTGTTGCCGTTTTCCGCGGCGTGGGCATTTGTGCCCGGACTATCACCGACGTGGACGTTGTTCGCCGTCTCAATGTCGATCTTCGCGGTCCTGAAGTGCGAATCCACGCTTCACTTTCTCGCGACCACACGGGTGCGACCGACTGCAAGAGAACTCATCGCGTGGCTGTTGCTGTGGGTCGGGCTCGATCCGGCGGCCTTCTTCATCCGACGCGCCGCCACCGTGCCGCGTGCCGGTGAATGGATCTGGGGAGCGTCCAAGCTGCTGCTGGGGCTCGGGCTATTGTTCATCGCGGCGCCGCGTTGCCTGGGGCTTAACGAGTTGCTCGCAGGCTGGGTGGCGATGACGGGCCTGATCTTTGCGCTTCACTTCGGAGCGTTTCACGTTCTCGCACTGGCCTGGCGACGGGCCGGCCGGGATGTCGTGCCGATCATGCGGGCGCCGATTCTTTCCATGTCGCTCAGCGAGTTCTGGAGTCGTCGCTGGAATCTGGCATTTCGCGATTTCGCTCACATGTTCGTGTTCCGACCGCTGGCGAGACGACGCCGGATTCGGCTGGCGGATTGGGGCGCGTTCGCGTTTTCCGGATTGGTCCACGAACTGGCGATCTCCGTGCCGGCGGGCGCGGGTTATGGGCTGCCGCTGGCGTATTTCCTACTGCAGGGCTGTGGAGTCTGGCTTGAACGGCGTTTGCCGTTAGCGAAGCGGCCCGGTTGGGGCTGGTGCTATGCGCTCTGCTTCACGGCGCCGGCGGCCTGGTGGTTGTTCCATCCGGCGTTTGTTCGCCGCCTGATTCTGCCCTTGATTGGAGGCTGACATGGCAATGCTCGAACTCCTGCTGCGTATCTCCGGCGTGCTGCATCTCTGCACGCTGCTGGGCAGCGCTCAGGTCCCGCGCGAACTGAGGTTTCGGGAGGAATTGCCAAAGTTGCCGCCGCTGCTGAGTCACTGGATCCTGACGGCGGGCGGTTATATCGTCCTGAACTTGATCGCGTTCGGGGTCATCACATTGCTGTGCGCCGAGGAATTGCTTTCCGGAACGCTTCTGTCGCGGTGTTTTTGCGGATATGTCGCGATCTTCTGGCTAATCCGGCTGTTGATTGAGTTCTTTGTCTTCGACGCCCGACCGTATCTGCGCAACCGCTTTCTCACGATCGGTTACTACGGTCTCACCGCCGTCTTCACGTGGCACGTGATCGTGTACGGAGTCGCGGCCCTTTGGCCCGCGTGACCAACCTTACCAACGCCGTCGAACCTCGCCCGGTCGAGCTAATCGCGTTCCATTACCCGACAGTCGCAAGTTCGATCCGTTTTCCGCCCCCGTTCCCCGAAGGGGATGTTCAGCGTAGCTGGGTTGCCGGTATTTCCGGCTACCCAGGGTACAACGGGTACCGATCCGAGTTCCTCGGTCGAGCGCACAGGCCCATCGGCACCAACCGACGTCGCCGAGACCGAAACCAAAACGACGACGAATCGTGGTGATCGAACCGGCGTTCGTGTGCTGCGATCTCGGCAGGCCCACAGCGTTGCCCTTCGGGGTAGGAAGAACTGGAGAATTCGCCGCACTAATCTGGCCCGTTGACGTGGGCCGCGCCGTCGCTCGCCAAGTACTCGGAGTGGTGGCTGAACGGTACAATCAAGCTCTGACGGAAGCCCGAATAACGGCCTGCACCCGAGTGGCGGATTGGGGCGGGATCACAATGAAAGATCACTTGGCCGCCGCCGGGTAATGCCCCGGCACGATACCCGGTCCTGTCCGAAGCGAGTTGGGATCACACAACGCCTTCTCCAGGTTTTTAAGCAATGGCGAACGTTTGGCGACGATTCTCTTCGCGACCGTCACGCAGTTACGCAGGTGATGCTCGCCCTCCGCTCCGCTGATCCGGTGAAGCGAGGAGTAGTCGGCAAAATCCCATCTCCGAGACAGGTTCCACGGCGCTTTGAATTCATCCCGAATATGGTTTTCCAGACCGAGCGAGAACTGTCCATTGAGTCGGATGAAGAACTGCTTGTAGCTCTCGGGCGACAAGCGCCAGACGCGGCTGGGCGTATCGGCTTCACCCACCGCCCTGCCCGAGAAGAGCGCGTCGTGATCGACCCAGTTGCCTCGGCTCGGCAGCAGTTCCTTGAGTTCGTCCATGACCACGCCGGCCGCCTTCAAAGACGACTTGATCGAAGCGATGGCAAATTGCCGATCGGCAGAGGGAGGTTGTTTCTTGTCGGGCGGCGGCATGTGACCGTTAAAGAGCTACTCGTAAACCAGCTTCCAGATCTCGAGATCCTTGGGAGCCTTTGATTCAAAGGCAAGAGCGTGCAGGGAGACCTTCCCTTCCGGGTCCTCCTTGCCGTGGCAACGGATGCAGTGCGCGTCCAGGAACGAGCGCACGGTTTTCGCGTCGCTCCCCGGCTCGGCCGCCATCCCTGCCGAGTGCATCAAGAGTGTCAGGCCCAGCGTGGTGAGGATCGTTCTCATGGTCGCAACTCCGGGTCTTTCACTACACATTGAGCAATTCAGGCAGCGGGGCGTAGGTTGACTTCGCTTCCGATGATGCACTGGGCATGTTGAATGAGTCGCACGCCTTGCCCACCGCGGTCAGCAGCGTCGCGTACAAGGCGTTGGTGTGTGGGTTCGTGTCGTGAGCCGTTCCGAACACCTGGCTGGCGCCATCCCCACCCGCCTTCTGATTCCTGACCGGGTACGAGACGAACTGCCCGGTCTTCAGTTTCCCGCCCAGATTGCCCACGAGCACGATCGGCCAGTTCGCATTTCTCCACGAGTGCTGCTGGTTGGCCGAATCGCTCATGAACACGAGCAGGGTGTTGTCGAGCATCGTACCCGTGCCTTCCTTCGTCTCCTGTAGCTTCGTCAGCATCCGCGCCGCCTGCTTGGCGAGGTAGTTGTGGTAGATTCCGAGCGCACGAAACGGGCCCATGCCCCTTTGCGGGTCGATGCCGCCGTGGCCGGCCCCGTGCCCATCCACATGCTCGATGCCCGGGATGCCCGAGAGCTGCTCATGAGGCCGCCGAGGCCCGAAGAGATCGTCACCACGTTCGTCAGGCCGGCAACCAGCGCCGCCGTGGCAATGTCGACCTGAGCCGCCGCGTTCTCCGCCACCGTCCCCACCTTCGTCGGGAGTTTCGGGGCGTACTTGCTGAGCGTGCCTTTCTGGTACTGGTCGGAGAGTTGCCCGTTGCGATGAGAGAGCGACTCGAACGCTTCGAGGTGGGCTTCGAGCAACTCCCGCTCCGGACCCGCGATTCCGGTGCGCAAGCGCTTCACATCATTGTTGACGAAATCGAGCAGGTTCTTCCGGATCGCGAAGTCGTTCCGCGCGGCCCCGACACTGCCGAAGAGTGACTCATAAGCCATTGCCGGCTGACACTGCATCGCAATCGGCTTGCCCGCGGCCCACGCCGAAGAACAGTACGCGGTCATGGGCCCGTTGTTTTTTTCGACGCCCAAGCCGAGCAGCGGAAACACTGAGGGAAGCGCCTGCCCGAGGGCCGAGCGCTTGTTCCCCGGAATCCCCGTGAGGGCGTGGAAGAAGCCGCCGTGATCCACGGCGCTGTTGCCCCGCAACCCGTGCAGGATCGTCAGCCGATCCTAGAACGGCGCGAACGGCTCGATGGGGAACGGCAGCTTCAACCCCTGGAGGGGGATCTGCCGCAGCTTATCGGATTCCAACGGCACCCCCTCAGGCAGCGTGCCGTCGATCTCGCGAAACCCGTTGTCGAAGACGATGAAAACGACTCGCTTGGGCGCTACGGTCTGGCCTTCGGCCGCCGCGGCGATCTTCTGCAGCAGCGGCGCCAACAGGAGACCGCCGGCCCCGAGCGTGATGCCCTTGAGTGCCGTGCGGCGGCCGAGTTGGTTGGGGGTGAGCATTTTCGGTAGGAGGTTGATGTTGTTCATAGAGTTAGCCCAAAGTGTTAATCTTATAGGATCTAGCTCAAATCCCGTGCGGCAACACGAGATTTTTTGTCTAGGCGAGCGCGCCGAGTCCGGCCGCACCGATGCGGAGGAACGCCCGCCGCGAATTGGTTTCGGTACGGATGGTGAACATGCTCGGTGCCCTGTTAGCGTTCGGAGAGGTTTTTCCAAAGCGTCGAGTTGTCCAGTTCCCGCGGCACTTTCAAGCGGTAATCGGCGGGCACCGTGATCGAATTCGTCTGGACTGCTCCAACGGTCGGCTTCCCGTCCCGCGTTTCCTGACCCGTGGCCTTCCGCCATTCGGTCAGTGTGGGGTAGCGTTTCTCGCCGTGCAGGAACAGCGGGTCGCCCTTCTGCGTGAGGTATGAGTTGCCCTCGTGCCTCACGTCTTCCGGCTTCGCGTCGGGCAATGTGTTGGACACGAGCGGAAGGTTGGCGGCGCGTGCCAGCGCGATGTTGCCTCTGAAAACGCAGCCGCGAATGTGGGTCTTGTCGTCCTTGTCGGCCAAACCGACCAGTTGGTCGGTGAACAGCAGCCCCTTGTTCGCGCCCATCCCCGCCAGCGAGTCAGCGACCACGAGGCACTTCTCGACCACGCATTCATCGAGCCCAGCGCCCCAGGCAAGGAAGCCGAACCCGTAGCCCGCCCCTTTGTCTCGCCGGCCGTCGTTGATGCTGATGCAAGAGCGGATGACATTGCCCTTCGTCAACCCCGCATTAGGGTAGTCGCAGTGCATGTAGCCGGGCCCGTGATTGTCGTAGGAGAGGCTCTTTTCGACGACACACGCGATACAGCCGCCGTCGAGGTCGAAGCCGCCGCCGTCTTTGCCCTCGGTACGGGTTCCGCTCGCGATGCATTTGCGAAACGTGACCTTATTGCAGTCATAAGCCCAGAGTGCAACCCCGCCGCCCTTGCCGGTGTTCTCCGAGGCGAAGCAGTATTCGACGGTCCCATCCCGAACGCCGCCGAGAACGATGCCGGAACCGGACTTGTTCTTGGAAGCCACGCAGTCGCGGATGACAACGGTGCGGTGCCCATACTCGGCCTGCTTGGCATCCTTCTTCGCGTAGAAGCTGATGCCGGTGCCACCGTTGTCGTGGGCGTTCACTTCGCTGACAACGACATCATCGTAGCCTGGCTGCGTGTCGTGCCAAGAGCCGATGCTCACGCCATCGCCGCTGAAGTTGCTGATTTCGACTCGCTCAATGCGGAGGTGCGGATGCCGCTTGCCGATGGCATCGTCGGTGTAGAAGCGGATGCCGGCGATGGGCTTCTTGCCTTCGGATACAACCGGATTGCCCTTCAGGATCAAATCGCGGATTTCGATGCCGCCGGCAGTCGCTTCAATCGCTGGCGTATCCTCGGCGATGATCGTGGCCCGGCGTTTGCCCGCGCCGCGAATGACGATTGGCTTCTTCGCCGTGCCGCCGACATCCGGCAGCAACGCGATGCCGCCCCGGAACTCATCGCCTTCCCCCA